>CAZXCS010000001.1:0-62761 GCA_964639195.1 uncultured Candidatus Saccharibacteria bacterium
ACACAAGCGGGCCCAGGATAACTTTTTGAGCCTGATGCTGCTGCGCAAGACCTTGAGGGAATTCCTCGAGCTCATGACGCACGACATGCTGTACGACGCCGATGGCAAAGCACTGCTGGACTTCCTCAAAACCCACCCCGACTTCGACGGCCAAGACCCTGGCAGCGTGCAAGACCTCGCGGATTATGCTAAAATATTATCATTACTCTATGAGGAACTTTATCAGGGCCTCGAGCTTAATGAACTTCACTACGAAGCGGCTCGATTGCAGGCACGACTGATAGAAGCATTTATCAAAACCGAGAAGCAAAAGCTGGCATTAGCACTGGAGGATTCGGGCGAAACCGTCACCCGTGAGCTATTGCAGAAGGTCAAACACTACGACAGCCTCTTAAACCAAGTGAAAGGAAGCGCCAATGGCCAAAGCCAAAGATAGTAAGGACGGCAAAAAGCCGAAAAAGGTTGAAGAACGGCCCTCGCAAGGGGAGTTGAAAGACAAGCTGATTGAACAGGCCAAAAAAGACGGCCACGTCGATCAGCGTGACATAATTGCCGCCATCCCCGAAACACCGGAAAATGCCGAACTCCTCGATGCCGTGTACACCGAACTGGCGGACTTGAACATCGAGATTACAACCACCGGACCGGATGTAGAAAACTTCACCGACGAGTGGGCCGAGGAGGAAGCCGAAGAAGAGGTGGACACTACGGCGGCCGTCTATCTGGACGATGACGTTGCCGACGACTCGGTGCGGCTCTACTTGCGCGAGATCGGTAAAATACCCTTGTTAAATGCCGAAGAGGAATTGGCGCTGGCTCAGCAGGTCGTGGCTGGCGACAAGGGTGCCAAAGACAAAATGGCCGAAGCCAATATGCGCCTGGTAGTATCGATTGCCAAACGCTATGTCGGCCGCGGGTTGGACCTGCTTGATCTTATCCAAGAAGGCAATACGGGCTTACTCCGAGCAGTTGAGAAATTCGACCCGGATAAGGGCTTCAAATTCTCAACCTATGCCACCTGGTGGATCCGCCAAGCCATAACCCGGGCCATCGCCGACCAGGCCCGCACCATTCGCATCCCGGTGCACATGGTGGAAACGATTAACAAATTGCTGCGCACCCAGCGCCGGCTGACGCAGGAGTTAAACCGCGAGCCGACCAACGAAGAGATTGCCAAAGCAATGGAGATCGACGTCGACAAAGTCGAGCATATCATGAAGATCAAGCAGGACATCAGCAGCCTTGATGCCTCGATCCGTGATGACGAGGAAGACTCTGTGCTGGCTGACTTTATCGAAGACGAAGACACCGTCAGCCCCGAAGAATCAGCCACCGGCCAGCTGCTGAAAGAGCAGGTCAAAGACATGCTGGCGGCGCTTACTGAGCGTGAGCAGAAAATCCTGAAGCTGCGCTTTGGCCTCGAGGACGGCAAGAGCCACACGCTCGAGGAAGTCGGCCAGGAATTCAGTGTCACCCGCGAACGCATCAGGCAGATCGAAGCCAAAGCCTTGGCCAAACTTCGCAAGCACCGCGACGCCAAAAAACTCCACGACTACATTAAATAGCTCGTGGGCTAAAAGTTGATGCCCAGGTCGGCGAGGAGTTTGTCGAGATCTTGGAGTAGAACCTCGCGGCCATCGTCATTGTAGATATAGTAGTCGGCGTTGGCGATCGGGCCGCCCTTTTCCAGATTCTCGATCTCGGCGTAGTCACGTGAATCGACCTCGGCTTCGGTCAACGGACGGACTTTGCGCCCGGCCAAGCGCTGATGGCGGATGCCGCGCGGCGAGATCACTCCGATGATAATGGCATTGTCTTCCAGCGCTTGCTTGAAAATCTTGTACTCCGTCCAACTGTACAGGCCGTCGACGACGACATAGGGCTTACCCTGTTCGAAAAACTCCTCGATCTGTGTGATGATGCGCAGGGCGTAGGCGCCTTTACCTTCTTTGGCGCGGATGTCTTCGCGCACCAGCTTTTCGTTGGCTTCGTTGACCTCCATGCCGCGCTTTTTAATCTCGTCGATGGTAATACCGCCGAAATAGACCGATGGCAGGCCTTTGTCTTTCAAGTGCTCAACACACACCGTCTTGCCGGCGCCGGGCATGCCGACGAACACAATTGCTTTCTTAGGCTGCATGCCACCCATTGTACAAGATATTCCGATATAATACGGGCTATGCGAGGGACAAATAAAGCTCGGCTGGCCTTGGTCGTCGGGGCGGTCGGCATCGTCTTCGGCGATATCGGTACCAGCCCGTTGTACGCCGTCAATGCCATCTTCGGGCCGGTCGGCCGGCATGTGGCAATCACGCCGGCCAATATTTACGGCATCATTTCCCTCATCCTGTGGTCGGTGTTCATCGTGGTCTCGCTGAAATACGTGATGTTAATTATGCGCGCCGACAACCGGGGGGAGGGCGGCATCATGGCGCTGGTTTCCATCCTCAAAGGCTCACTCATGCAGCCGCGGACAAAATGGTTTTTCATCATGCTGGGGCTGGTCGGGATGGCGCTGTTTTATGGCGACAGTGCGATCACGCCGGCCATATCCGTCTTGTCGGCCGTCGAGGGCGTCAAGATCGTAACGCCTGACCTGGCGCACTATGTTGTACCGGCGACTATTGTGATCCTCATCGCATTGTTCTGGCTGCAGCAGTATGGCACGGGCGTCATCGGCAAATTGTTCGGGCCGGTGATGGTGGTGTGGTTTCTGACCATCGGCTTGGGTGGGTTGCACCAGGTCTGGCTGCACCCGGATATGTTGGAGAGTTTGTCGCCGATCACTGCTGTCGGGTTTTTCGTTCGGCACTTCACTGTAGCATTTCTGGCGATGACGGCGGTAGTACTGGCCATTACCGGAGCCGAGGCACTGTACGCCGATATGGGTCACTTCGGGCGGCCGCCGATTGCCAGAGCCTGGTTCTTCCTGGTTTTTCCGGCACTCCTGCTGTGCTACATGGGGCAGGGTGCGTTGCTGCTGCACCACCCCGGGGCAATCACCAGCCCGTTTTACTACCTTTTTCCCGAGCAGCTGCGGGTGTCGATGATCTTGCTGGCGACGGCCGCCACTTTAATAGCTTCACAAGCGGTGATTTCCGGCGCCTTTTCCGTCACACGGCAGGCGGTGCACTTGGATTTCCTGCCGCGGCTGCTGGTCAGGCACACTTCCAATCGTGAAGTCGGGCAGATCTACATGCCGTTTATCAATTTCTCACTGTTCGCCCTGGTCATCCTGCTGGTGTTGTTGTTTGGTTCATCGGCTAAGCTGGCCGGTGCCTATGGTGTAGCTGTCAGCGGTACGCTGGCGGTCGACAGCCTGCTGTTTCTGGCAATTTTGCGCAGTAAATGGCAAAAGCCCCGCCGGCTGGTGGCGCTCCTGGCCGTCGTCCTGCTGCCGTTTGATGCTGTGTTTGTTTCAGCTAATATGACAAAAATTGTCCACGGCGGCTGGATACCGCTGCTGGCCGCCTTGTGCGTCTTTGCGGTGGTTACGACCTGGCTGAAAGGTGACAAAATTGTTGTGCGCGAACGCCGGGCTATGGAAGGCACACTGGACGAGCTGGCCCGGCGGATTCATGCCGACAAATCGCTGCACCGTTTTCCGGACCAGGCGGTATACATCAGCCACCACCCGAACTATGCGCCACTCGTGTTGCGCGAAACGATTGAAGAACTGCATGAGCTGCCTGACAAAGTGCTCATTGTGTCGGTGCTTATCACCAATGAAGCGCACGTGCCCGAAGCCGAACGGGCCGAGTTCGACGCGTTGGGCTATGTGGACGGGGTCAGCCACTTGAAACTGCGCTACGGCTTCCATGACACTGTCGATATCCCCAAAACCTTGCGGGCAGTCCGCGGCCTAAGCCCTGAGCTGGAGCTGGATCTGTCTGAAACGTCGTATTACATTTCGCTGTACAAGGTCGTCCTCACCAAGCGCCGCAACCTGGCAAGATGGCGCAAACAGTTGTACGCCCTAATGTCGCGCAACTCACTAAGCCACGGCGATTATTACCACCTGCCGCTGGACAGGACGCTGGAAGTCAGCGCGCTGATCAAACTGTAGCCTATGAAAGACAGCAAAGCCCAACTTCGCCGCCAGCTGAAGCAAGCACGCCTGGGCTTGAGCGGGGAAGAGCGCCAGGCCAACAGCGCACTTATAAACCAGCGTTTGCTGGAACTTGTCGACTGGTCGGTCGTGAAGTTTTTACACTGCTTTGAGCCTCTCATGAGCTTGGGCGAGGTTGATGTCAGCAGCTTCATGACCGATCTCGGCCAAGCCCACCCGGCGATTGACATGTTCACCAGCCGGCAGCTCGATGATGTCTGGAACGTGGTGCCGGTTGATTCTGAAAAACCGGTGGGTACTCCGGCGTTTGATGTGATTATCGTGCCGATGCTCGGCTTTGACCTGCGCAATTTGCACCGCCTCGGCTATGGCGGCGGCTACTACGACAGATTCCTGGCCGTCCAGCCGCAGGCCCAAAAAATCGGTGTCTGCTTCGAACTGGGCAAGGTATCAAACTTGCCCTATGAAACTTATGACATATCGCTGGACACGGTCGTGACCGAAACAGCAATTTATAAGGGCTAGCATTACTACCGACTGACCCCTTAGCGTATACTTGAGCGTATGAGCGAGAGCGTTAAGGCAGCTAAGAAGTTTGTCATTATTGATGGCAAGAGTGTGTTTTACCGCGGCTACTACGCCATGCCGAGCTTGAGCACCAAGGATGGCACGCCAACCGGCGGTGTGTTCGGCTTCGCCACCATGGCGCTGGAAGTGTTGAAGCGCCTTAAGCCGGACTACGTTGCGGTGGCGTGGGACAAACCAAAAACCAACATCCGCAAACGTCTGGAGCTGTACCCCGAGTACAAAGCCGGACGCAAGCCGGCGCCGGAGGACTTCAAATTCCAAATCCCTATCCTGCATGAGCTGCTTGATGCGTTCGGCTGGCCGCTATATGAAATGGATGATTACGAGGCCGACGATCTGATGGGCACCCTGGCGCTGCAGGCCAGCGAAAAGGGCATCGAGACCCTGCTGGTCACATCCGACTTGGATTTACTGCAGACGGTCGGCGAGCACGTGCACGTCTATGCACTCAAAACCGGTTTGAGTAACATAGAATTGTATTCACCCAAAAGTTTTGAGGCCAAATACGGCATAAGCGTTGACCAATTCCTCGATCTCAAATCGATCAAAGGCGATTCGTCTGATAATATCCCAGGCGTGCCAGGTATCGGCGAAAAGGGCGCCGTGGAGTTGCTCAAACAATTCAAAACTCTCGACGGCGTGTATGACAATCTAGCCCTGATCAAAGAAACGACGCGTAAAAAACTGGAGGCCGGCAAGGACCTGGCCTACCTCAGTAAGCAGCTGGCCCGGATCTGGACCGACGCGCCGCTAAAGCTCGATCTTAAGGCTGTTGACGGCAGTAATTGCCGGCCGGAGAAAGTGCTCGACCTGCTTCAGAAGCTGGAGTTCCGCACTCTGGCGCAACGCCTGCCGGAAGTCATGCAGGTGAAAATCGATGATCACCAATCGGCTAACGGCGGCGCGCCGCTCAGACCGGGCAAGAACACAGTGATAGACAGTGATAAGAAAGCCGGGGAGCTGAAGCTCGGCAATTCCGAGTATTTGTTTGTCCATGGCCGTTCGGCCGGCAAGCATGGCCGCAACCCGGAAGTTTTGATCGTGAGCCCGGACGGCCGTAACACCTACACGCTGGATTTGCGCAAAGTCAGCCACCGGCTCGTCGCCGACAGCTTCAAGGCTGGCCCGCCGCTGGTCGGCTATGACCTTAAGTCGACCTATAAAGTGCTGCTTGAACTCGGTGTCAAAGATTTGCCGGCAGTCGGCCACGATGTCAATGTCGGCGCCTTTCTGCTCGATAGCCTGCGGCGGGAGCAGACCTTGACCGAGCTGGCAGAGGCCGATATCAGCTACGAAGGCTCGTCGTTCGAGGACCTTGATGCCAACGAGGTGATCGCCCGGGCGCCGGAGATTATGTCGGTCATCAAAACCTTGTATCACCAGCAGGCCAAAGCTCTAAAGGCTATACCGAAACTGCCGTCGTTGACCACAGACATTGAGTGGCCGGTGATCCCGGTGCTGGCCCGGATGGAATACCAGGGGATCCAGCTGGACACGAAGTACCTCAAGAAATTCTCTGACGAAGTCGAAGACCTGATCTCCGATTATGAGCAGAAGATTTACGGCCACGCTGACCAGGAATTCAACATCAGCTCACCCTCGCAGCTGGCCGACATCCTGTTCGTGAAGCTCAACCTGCCCAAAGTCGGTGTCAAGAAAGGCAAGACCGGCTACAGCACGGCGGCCACCGAGCTCGACAAGCTGCGCGGCTCACACCCGATCATCGACCTCATCACCCAGTACCGTGAAGTCACCAAGCTCAAGAACACTTACATCGATACTTTGCCGACGCAGGTCGATGAAAACTCACGGCTGCACACTACTTACAGCCTGACTCAGGCCCAGTCCGGCCGGCTCAGCAGCCATGACCCGAACTTGCAAAACATCCCGACGCGTACCGACCTCGGCCGTCGGATCCGCACGTCGTTTGTGGCTGCCAAAGGCAAGAAGCTAGTCAGCGCCGATTACTCGCAGTTCGAGTTACGGCTGGCGGCGGTGCTGGCCAAAGACAAAGAACTGATCGGTATGTTCAACCGCGGTGCCGACATCCATACCACAACGGCCGCCCAGGTGTACGAGCGTGATCCGGACGACGTTACCAAACAGATGCGCCGCGCCGCCAAAGTCATCAATTTCGGCATCCTCTACGGCATGAGCCCGCATGGCTTGAGTGTCGCTACTGGCATGACTCGCGAACAGGCCGTGATGTTTATCGATCGCTACAAGAGCGTGCGCAAGCCGCTATTCGACTACACCGACCGGGTGCGCGAGCAGGCCCAGAAGGATGGCTACGTGGCCACACTGTTCGGCAGACGGCGGCCGATGCCCGATATCCACTCGGCCAACTTCGTGGTGCGCCAGGCCGCCGAGCGGGCGGCCATCAACCTGCCGATCCAAGGCACCGAAGCCGACCTGATGAAGCTGGCGATGATTAAAATCGATGAACTGCTCACTTCTCAGCACAACGACTGTCACATGCTGCTGCAGATCCATGACTCCATCGTTGTCGAATGCCCGGACGATGTCGCCGAGCACATCGGTGAGCTGCTCAAAGACACCATGGAAAAAGTCTACGATCTGCCAGTTCGATTAGATGTAGATGTAACTATCGGTGATAATTGGGGCGAACTCTAAACGTCAGGGTTGGCCGGAGGCTTGCGGCTACGTTGCCGGGGGCGCTGACGGCTGACGACGCGGCTGTTGCCGGCCCGCATAAGGCGGAAGGCCAGTGTAAGGATCCAGATAGACATGACGAGTGCGCCGATACTTGCTACAAACCCCGGAATACTGTGGGTATGCAGGTTTAGTTTCAGGCTGAACAGGGCTAAGAGACCAATGAAGCCCTCAGCACAGATTAGAAGCCGGGATAAACGTCTACTCCGGCGATCTTGTGCCGCATAGCCGATGATCCAGATCGCCCCAAACACGACCGAGACCACGATGAAAAAGATAATGGCGGTGATGGTATTAACCACACAGTTGCCGTGGTCCTTGAGGCAGGATGCTGCGGTTGAGCCTATCTGGCTCACCAGTATAAACAGGCTGGCAATAATAAATTGGACAAGGGTCGCTACGCCCGTTTCGTATGTAAGTCTCATAACATCATTATATCTGAACTGTCTTAGCGAAAATGCTTGCAAAATGATTGGAATAATGGTAGTATATGTTTAATCTCTGCGAGAGAGGTGCATTATGAGATATTTCATTGGTTTTTTAATCACCATCGGCCTGATCATCATGCTGATAGTGCTCATTTTCAGCGGCGGCGGCAAGCCGAAGACGGCGATACCCAAGCCGTTGAGTAGCTACAGCAATACCGATGCCGAGGTCAGCATGACCATCGACGGGCCCGTCAACGCTGACCAGAACCATCAGCAGGTACGAATCACCGTTGGTACCAGCAGCGTGACGTATGAGGAAGTCAGTGGCTACGACGGTAATGTCACGGAGCGCCAGACCTTCCACAACACCGAAGCCGCCTACGCGACATTCCTGCGTTCGCTGGCGATTGCCGGTTTCACCAAGGGCGACACGACGGCGTCACTGCGTGATGAACGCGGCCACTGCCCGCTGGGTGACCGTTATATCTTTGAGCTAAACCAAGACGGCAACAGCCTGGAACGATATTGGACTGCCACCTGCGGCGGCCCTAAGACTTTCCTGGGCAACCAAGCCGTCACTTCGCAGCTATTCAAAGACCAAGTGCCCAAGTACAACAGCCTGTCCGACAACATCAACCTGTAGCATCACTCACTCTAGTACAATACGTATTATGATAAAGGCAATTATTCTTGATTGTTTCGGGGTACTAGTCGGCCGGGGTTTTGAAGAAACCTACCGGACGGCCGGCGGCGACCCCGTGGCTGACCGCGATTTCATTGATGATATGCTGGCTCAGACCAACCGCGGCATGATCAGCGAGCAGGCTTTTTATGAGGCTATGGCCGATAAGCTGGGCATTACCCAGGACCAGTGGCAAGCGGCGATGCACCGTGTGGAGCAACCGAACGTCGGGTTGCTCGACTATGCCCGGCAGCTTCGCCAGACCTACAAGCTGGCGGTGCTGAGTAATGCCAATGAAGGTGTTATTGAGAGTAAAATCGGCAAGGACCGGGTGGTCGAGTGCTTTGATGAGATAGTGGTGTCGGCCGCGGTCGGCCTGGTTAAGCCGGACCCGGACATTTACCGTTACACGGCCGATAAGCTGGGGGTGGAACTCGAGGAGTGCGTCTTCATCGATGACAGCGAATCGCACCTTGTGCCAGCCCGCGAGCTCGGCATGAAGACCATTCTGTATAAGGACTTTGTACAAACCCGCGGCGAACTGGAAAAAATACTTAGCCAATCCTGAATGTCAGGCGTTTGGTGAGCTGGCAACGGCGTTTGATGTCGGGTGAACGCAAGCGCAGACTGTTGGCCAGAGCCGCACTGGAGACTCCGATAACGATGTCTCGCTCCCGCACCATGACCGAGACCTCGGACTTGAACTCATCCTGCACGTATTTTTTTATGGCTTGTACCTCCGGCGGTTCGTCGAAATCCTTGTGCCCCAGTATGCTGCCCAGACTATCCATGCCTCATAGTATACCTGTAAAATAAAGCCATGCCGGAGTTGCCAGAAGTTGAAACCGTTCGCCGCGGCCTAGCGCGTTTGCTGCCTGGGCGCACCGTGCAAGAAGTTGATTTCGATTGGCCTAAATCGTTCCCTAACGCTAATGTCGATGTTAAGCAATTCTTAATAGGTGCTAACGTCACGACTGTCGGCCGGCGAGCCAAAGTACTGTTGCTGGAACTTTCCAGCCAATACTCGCTTGTAATACATATGAAAATGACCGGACAGTTGGTGTTCCGCGGCAACGAAGCACGGTTCGGTGCCGGACACCCCAGCGATTCATTGATCGGTAAGCTGCCGGACAAATCGACACGGGTAACATTAACGTTCAGCGATGGCAGCAAACTGTTTTTCAACGACCAGCGCAAATTCGGTTGGGTGCGGCTGCTGCCAACCGTGGAGGTCATGAACCTTGATTTCTTCCAGAAAGTCGGGCCGGAACCGCTCGGCGCCGACTTTAATTGGGAATTGCTGAAGCAGCGCCTGTTGCGACGCAAAAAAACTAACATCAAAGCCGCGCTGCTCGACCAGACCGTCATTGCCGGCATTGGCAATATTTATGCTGATGAATCCCTGTGGGGCGCCCAAATCCATCCGCTCACGCTGGTCAATAAGCTGAGCGATGAGCAGTTCCACAAGCTGTACGAAGAGCTGGTGTTCGTACTTGAACTGGCGATAGAAAAGGGCGGCTCAACCGACAAAAATTACGTCAATGCCGAGGGCCGGCGCGGCAGCTACCTGAGTTTTGCCCGGGCATTCCGTCGCGAGGGACAACCTTGCCCACGCTGCGGTCACATGATTCAAAAAATTCGTGTCGCCGGCCGCGGTACGCATATCTGCCCGCGCGACCAGCAGCTCAGAGCGTAATTATCTGCCTAGTTTGCGCAGTAGGCTAATGACTTGCTTGTCGCTGGGCAGGCGGAACTTGGCGTTGCTGCGGCCGCGGCCGACCTTGACTGTAAAGGCAGACTCCCGGAGCACTTGAAACAGCTGCTCATCGGTGTAATCATCGCCGAATGCGGCGATGAAATCATAGGCCGGGCGGACCCAGCGCTCGACCGCCACGCCCTTGTTGATAGCCGGGTTTTTGATTTCCAGTATCTTGTTGCCCTGGAACATCTGCAGGCCGTAGGTCCTGAGGATTGGTTTGAGCACGCGCTTGATGACCGTGACGTACTTTTGGGCGTAATAGGGCGGCGAAGCCCGGTAGTGCCACACGAGTGTGTGCGGCTTGGTTTCGACCCTGGCTTTCGGTGTCAGCGCGGCGTATTTTTCCAGTTGCGGCTTGATAATCTTCTGCCAAGTGGCCTCGCTTCTTTCAATTGTTTGCCAGTTTTTCTTGTGGGCCTTTTTAATGGCGGCGCCATGCTCGGCGACGATGCCGACCGGCAGTTTGCCGAACCATTTCTCCAGATCGGTCGCGCTCCGGCCGCTGACCAGCACCAAATCATTGCGTTCATCACGGGCTAATTTGGCCAGCAGGTCCAGGACACGCTGCGGCGGTTTAGCTGCTTGGAAATCTTCGGTGAAGGGCACCAGTGTGCCGTCGTAGTCGAACAGCAGAAGCCGTTTGGCAGCCCGGGTGTATTCATTGAGCATCATAGTTTCCCAGCGGCCCTTCAGCGCCCGTGTGTGCAGACGGGGTGTACCGGGCACCGGCTTCTGCAAGGTTTCCATGAAGGTTTTGGCCCAGTAATTAACGGTGTTGATTGAAAGCTCCTGCCGCATTCGCTTCAGCCGGCCGCGCAGTTCGCGCCGGGACATGGTCAGCGCTTTGCGTAAGGCAGCCACCAAGGTTTCCGGCTGGAGCGGATTGACCAGCAGGGCGCCTTCGCGCAGCTCTTCGGCGGCGCCGGCCGTTTCGCTCAAGATGAGCACGCCGCGGCCGCGGTTGCTGGCAACGAATTCCTTGGCCGCCAGGTTCATACCGTCGCGCAACGGGGCAATGAAAGCTACGTCGGCGATCTGGAAAAGGGCTGTGACTTCTTCGAATGGCTGAGCAATGTTCATATAATCGACAGGCTGCCAGCGGGCAGTGCCGTAGGCTTTATTTATCTCCTCGGCTACCGCGCTCAGGCGCTTGCTCAACTTTTGGTAGGCCGGGATATCGGTGCGTGACGGTGCCGCAACCATCGCAAACACCACCTTGCCGCGGTACTTAGGGTAGGTTTCGAGCAGCGTGCGGTAAGCCTCCAGTCTCTTCACCAACCCTTTAGTAGGGTCAAGGCGGTCAACAGCAACGATGATTTTTTGCCGGCGGTATTTGCGGCGGTAGCGTTTGACTGCCGCTTTGACGTCTTTGGACCGGCCGGCCCGGGCGTACTTTTTGTAATCGATGCCCATCGGCAGGCTGGCAATCTGCACCGTGCGGTTGGCCAAAGCGACGTGGTGGCCGGTGACGACGCCTTGGCTGGCAGCATCGCAGCCTGCCAGGAAATTATCTATGTAGCCATTGGTGTGGAAACCGACCAGGTCGGCCCCGAGCATACCCTGCAGCAGCCGCGAAGCTTCCGGCAGACGCATGAAAGCCTTGACGCTCGGAAACGGCGTGTGCAGGAAAAAGCCGATGCTGGCTTCTTGGCGTTCGGCCCGGATCAGCGAAGGCACCAGCAGCAATTGGTAATCATGGATCCAGATATGGCTGCCCAGGCCGCCGAAGCTCAGCACGGTTTCGGCAAATTGCTGGTTGACGCTGCGGTAACTCTGCCACCAGTGTTTGTGCCGCTCGGGATCACGGTTTTGCGGCGGCAAATTGTGCAGCAGCGGCCAGAGGACAGTGTTGCTGTAGCCGTTGTAATAGTCCTGTATCTGGCGCTGCGACAGAAACACCGGCACACAGTTGTTTTTGGCCAGCCTGGTGACGATCTCCTGCCGGTCTTCCTCTGTCAGGTCGTCGTTGGCGATACCCGGCCAGCCGATCCAGATATTACGGCGGTCGTTGACATACGACGACAGACCGGTGGCCAGCCCACCAAGGCTGGGATAAAAACTTAGCTTGCCGTCTTCTTTCTTAATGCTTACGGGCAACCGATTGGAAACGATGATAACCTGTGACATGTATGATAGAGACTTATAGCATAACAGATAGCAGCCCCAAGAGCAGCATCGATTGTTACAATCGGTCGCGGACATGGGCTACAATAACGGCATGGTGATTACACTGGCGGGGGAGAATAGCTTTGGCTTGCGGGCTGAGCTGCGGCAACTGGTGGCCGGCTTCGTGGCTGAGCATGGTGAGCTGGCCGTCGAACAATTGGATGGCCAGGAAGCGTCTTTTGAGCATATGGCCGAAGCCGTGACCGGTTTACCGTTCCTGGCGAGCAAGAAATTGGTCGTTTTACGTGCGCCGAGTACAAATAAGACTTTCCAGGAGCGAAGCGAACAACTCTTGGTCGAAATCCCGGAAACAACAGAGGTAATTTTGGTTGAGCCGAAGCTCGATAAACGGCTTAGCTACTACAAATTTTTGAAGCGGAAGACCGATTTCCGTGATTTTCCGGAGCTTGACCAGTCCGGTCTCGTCACGTGGCTGGTAGCGATGGCCAAACAACGCGGCGGCCGGCTTAGTCTGGTCGATGCCCGCCTGCTGAGCGAACGGGTTGGCCTGAATCAACGGCTGTTGGCCAATGAGCTGGAGAAACTATTGCTCTACGACCCGCAGATTTCGCGCGCGACCATCGAGCTAATGACCGACGAGACACCGCAGAGCACTATTTTCCACCTGATGGAAGCGGCTTTTGCCGGCAGGCACAAGCAGGCCATGGAACTGTACGCCCAACAGCGCGCGCTCAAGGTCGAACCGGCACAGATTGTCGCTATGCTAACCTGGCAGCTGCATGTACTAACGATTGTCAAAACTGCCGGTGAGCGGCCAAATAGCCAGATTGCCAGCGAGGCCAGGCTCAAACCGTTCGTGGTCGAGAAAAGCCGGAGCATTGCCCGAAGTCTGACGCCCGGCCGGCTCAAACAACTGGTCAGTGAGCTGCTGAGCATCGACCGCCGGCTGAAACGCACAGACCTAGACGCTGACGAGGCACTGCAGCACTATCTATTGAAGCTGGCGAACTAGGTTATTTTTTCTTTGGAGTTGGTTTTTTCGTAGCAGTTTTCTTGACGACGCCTTTTTTGGGTGCCGCAGCCTTTTTGACAACGGTTTTGGTCGATTTAACTCCGGCGGCTTTGGCTTGTTTGGCGGCTTGGCGCTTCAGACGGGCGGCTTTGTTCTTGTGGACGACGCCTTTTTTAAGCGCTTTATCGAGATTGCTCTGGGCGCTGCTCAGTGCCTTGCTGCTCGGGCTCTTAGCGAACAGCTTGAGAGAGGTTTTGAGGTTGCGCTTGGTTTTGCTATTGCGCACAGTGGCTTTGTGGGCAACACGCACACGCTTTTTAGCGGACTTGATGATTGGCATAGAGGTTCCCTGATTACCATTGATGAAATATCGAAGCTTGACTATACAGGGGTAGAGGCATTTTGTAAAGCCGCCGGCCGCTCATCTGAAAAACCAGTGGACAAACATAAGAGTTTATGGTAGGCTGAAAAGTGATAGTTCATCAAACAAAAATCTCAAAAATAAATAGCTCATGGATGATGCCAAATCCCAATTAGTCGACAAGCTTAAAAGCGCCAATAATGTTTTGGTGACGGTCAGTCGTAACCCTTCGGTCGACCAGCTGTCGGCGCTGCTGGGGCTGACACTGCTGCTCAACAAGCAGGGCAAGCACACCGCCGCCGTCTTCAGCGGCGAAGTGCCGTCAACGATTGAGTTTCTCCAACCCGAGGAGACTATCGAGAAGAACACCGACTCACTGCGCGATTTCATCATTGCCCTCGACAAAAGTAAGGCCGACAAGCTGCGCTACAAGGTCGAAGACAACGTGGTGCGCATCTTTATCACACCATACAAAACGTCAATTAGCCAAGATGACCTGGACTTCAGCCAGGGCGACTTCAATGTCGACGTTGTTGTGGCTCTAGGCGTCCAACAGCAGGGCGACCTCGATGAGGCTATCACGGCTCACGGGCGCATCCTGCACGATGCCGCTATTGCCTCCATCAACATCTCCGGTGCTGGCGACCTCGGCAGCATCAACTGGCATGACGAGCACGCCAGCAGCCTGAGTGAGCTGGTGACCGAACTGGTAGATGCGCTGGACAGTTCAATGCTGGACAATCAGATTGCCACGGCGCTGCTGACCGGCATAGTGGCCGAAACCGACCGTTTCAGCAATGAGAAGACCAGCTCCCAGACAATGACCGTCAGCGCCAAACTGATGACGGCCGGCGCCAACCAACAGCTGGTGGCCAGCAAGCTGGCGGAGCCGCCGCGCGAGGCCGAGGACACGGATAATAAAAAAGATGATGCCCCGACAGATCTGCACTCCGACGATGACAAAAGGGCCAAAAAAGATAAAAAACCGTCGAAAGATGACGGCTCCATCGACATCGACCACGGCGACAAAGCCAAAGGTGACGATAAAGGCGATGATGAAGCCCCCGAAACTCCTGAGCCGAATCATTATGAAGGTCCTGATGATAAAACCCCGCCCGACATGGGTACAGGTCATCAGGATGCGCAGCCTCTGCCGGAGGACACTTCAGGCGACACCCTGCCGGCACCGAAAAAGCCGGCCGCCTCAGTTATCGGCAGCGGCAGTAAGCTGATCACCGAGCCGCCGAAGATGGGCGGTACGTTGACGGCGAACTCCCAAGTCGAATCATTGTCACCGTCAACCGATCCGCTGAGCATGCCGGCCGGTGAACTGCCGCAGCTGCTCGACCATGACGCCGCACCAGCCCAGCCTGGCCCGTCTCAGGCAGTACCGGAACTGGCCATGACGGTTGCTCCATTGCCCCGGCCACCCGTGCCGCAACCCGAACCGGCAGGGCAAGTACTGACACCGCCGCTGGCCGCTTGGAACCCGTCTGACACTGCCCCATCTGTCGTCCAGTCGATGAGTGGTACGCTGAGCCAACTGGAAGCCGCGGTGGACAGCCCGCACACCGACCCGGCCAACCTTAATAGTGCACGCGACGAAGTCAGCAAGGCTATAGACAGCAGCGCTGAGGTTACGGATGTGGCCTCGGAACCGATTGCCGCCCTCAATGCCCAGCCCTTTGGTGGTGACTTGCACCAGCTTCCCGGTGCCAACGATTTGGCTTCGCCAGGTCCGCATCTGGATGATGTTCTGCAACACGAGCAACATTTGTCCCGCAATGCATCTGCTCCGGCTGTCGGAGATCAAGCTGCTTCCGCTCCGACCCCTCAGGTTACCGACTCTACCGCACCGCCGCCGGTGCCGCCGCCGATCCCGTTCCAATTCGGCAGCCCCGGCACGCCGCCAGCTCCTCAGCCATAATAAAAACACTCGGTTTTTAGAGCACCTTCAAGTTCTTTAAACAGAGCTGCATCGGCGCGTTGGCTGTGATGGGCATCCATGACGGCAAGTTTTTGTTTCAGCACGTCGCTCACTTCGATCTGCTCGTCAATCTGGCTTTCCGGCCGTCCGGCCGGCATGTACAGCCAGTCGGTATCGGCGTGCGGCGCGGCCGCCGCCGATAGGCAGAAATACCGCAGGCCAATAGATTCGACCAGTTTGGGCAGCTGGGTACGCAGTTTTTCGTGGACGAAGGTTGTTATTAAGCTAATGGCGATATGGTCCAGGTGCCCGGTGAGCCCGGCCGGCTCAAAGGTCATAAACTGTAGGTCGACGGGCTCATCGTGGCTCGAGAGGATGATTTTCACCTGAGCCTTGAGCTTGTCGGCAATCTCGAGGTACAGCCGGTTGCTGAGGCCTCCATCGGGGTAATCTAGCTGGAGCGTGGTGGTGGCTCCGAGCAGCTGGCAGCTTCGTTGCCATTCCGCCTGCCTGGCGGCGCCGAGATCGTCATGCCCGTCAGGGTTCATGCCGGCTTCGCCTCGGGTGGCACAGATCAAGTGCAGCTCGGTACCGTCCCTAACTTCTTTCAGCAGGGTTCCGGACGGCCCGAAGGCCTCATCGTCGGGGTGGGCAAAAACACCGATTAGCACACGTTTCATACCAGCATTGTAAAATACCAACACGATGCAGGGAATACTACTTGTCGATAAACCGGCCGGTTGGACGTCGTTTGACGTCGTGAATTACGTGCGCAAAATGGTCGCCCAAGCCGAGGGAAAGAAGCCGAAGCAGGTCAAAGTTGGCCACAGCGGCACCCTAGACCCGTTCGCTACCGGCTTACTCATTCTTTTAGTCGGCAAGGACTACACCAAACGGGCCGGTGAATTCAGCAAGCTTGATAAGACCTACGAAGTGACGATGCAACTTGGCGAAATCAGCTCCACCGGTGACCCGGAAGGTGAAATCATGCCAGTGGAGGGGCCGAGCCCGACCGAGGAACAGGTCAGGGCAGTCTTTGGACAGTTCTGTGGAGAGATCGAGCAAACACCGCCGGCATATTCAGCCATAAAGGTTAACGGTCAGCGCGCCTATAAGTTAGCCCGGGCAGGCAAAGATGTCGTTCTGGAGCCGCGAAAAGTAAATATTAACAGGTTAGAGCTTCAAGATTACAACTACCCGGCCGCTGCCATGGTTGCCGAGGTCTCCTCCGGTACCTACATCCGTAGCCTGGTTGAGGATATCGGTCAGTCGTTGAGTACAGGCGCATATACTTCCGCCCTCCGCCGCAGCAAAGTAGGGCAGTTTGATAGCAGCAATGCAGTAGAAGTGCACAACCTGACAATCGAAGAGATACAGAAACACCTGAGGCATTGACAAAAAGCTAGTGTTTTGTTAAAATAAGTGTATGACTAAAGACAAAGGTGAATCATTGCTGGGTTTACACGTCCAACCCCTTGCAGATTTTAAACGAGAGTTGGATGAAGAACTTGATGCCGACAGGGATGGAGCTTACGCTGGTATCGGCCCGCTCGCGGTTACCCAGGCTCAGGTACGTCTCCACAGGGAGCTTTCGCCTTTTCAGCCGCCTGAAGTAAGGCAGGCACGGCAAGCTGACCAGCAGCCGTGGGATAACTTCGCAGCCGGTCAACCGCTGAATACAAAACCAGACGCCCCGGCCGAGCACCAGGCACCTAGTCACTAATTTCGGCTTGCTTTAGAGCGCGTCATCTGTTAAAATCAACGTACATGATCGAAACGGAGAAAAAGGCTGCCGCTATCAAGAGCGTGCAGACGCACAAGAATGACACTGGCGGTGCCAGTGCCCAAGTGGCCGTTTTGACCGAGCGCATCAAGGAGATAACCGAGCATCTACAGGCCCACAAGCATGACTTCATGGCTCGCCGGGGACTCCTACAAATGGTGGGCAAACGCCGCCGTCTGCTGCGCTACATTGCCAAGCGCGACAGCAAAACGTATCTGGAATTGATTCAAAAACTCGGCATCCGCCGCTAAAGCGTGTTCAGACTAGGGATCTCGAAGCTCGAGGTCGCAAGCTTGTGCACATTAAGAATCTCGGAGTGTAATTCCCGGGCAGAGCCGCAGATATACAGCGCCAAGTCGTCAAGCACAAGCGGTTGCCGTATATTTGAACTCTGATCAGGAACTCCGGACAGAAAGGGAACATTAGCTATGGGACAGACAATCAACCCGATGGGCAAGGATATTATTACCGTAGAGACGGACTTTTGCGGCCGTAAGCTAACTTTGGAGGTCGGCCGGGTCGGCTTCCGCAGCAATGGCAGCGTCATTGCCCGCTACGGGGACACCGTCGTACTGGGCACGGCCATGGTCAGCCCAGTCCGCCTGCAGGGGTTTGATTATTTCCCGCTGAGTATTGATTACGAAGAGCGTTTCTACGCTGCCGGCAAGATTAGCGGTTCACGATTTATCAAGCGTGAGGGCCGCCCGAGCGACGATGCGATCCTCATCGGCCGGTTGATTGATCGTCCGATACGTCCGCTGTGGCCCAAGGGCTACCGCCACGAAGTGCAGGGCGTAGCTACTGTCCTGAGTATGGATCCGGAGTTCCGCCCCGACATGGTGGCAATGATTGCCATGAGCGCTGCCTTCCTGCTGACCGGTGCGCCGTTTGACGGCCCGGTGGCGGGTTTGCGTATCGGCTTGGATGAAGCCGGCAAGCTGACAGCATTCCTAAGCGCTGAACAGCTGGAAGCGGGAGGATTGGACCTGGTAGTGGCCGGCACCAAAGACGGCATCATGATGGTCGAAGCCGGCGCCGATGAAGTGCCCGAGGAAAAGATTATCGAAGCCCTGGAATTTGCCCAGACCGCTATCCAGCCGGCGATCAAGCTGCAGGAAGAGTTGGCCGCCAAGATCGGTGTTAAAAAGCAGGAATTCGAACTCGATCTGCCTGACGAATCGATCCAGCAAGCCGTCGACAAGTGGGTCGAAGACAAGCTAGGTGAAGACTTACGCAAGCCGTACCCGGAGCGCAATGAAACCGTCGGCGTGCTGCGTGAGCAGACGCTCACCCACTTTGCCGAGGAACGTGGTGAGGAATTTACCGCCAACAAGCAGGATTATGATGACGCCTTCACCCTGGCCATTCACAAAGACGTCAGAAAAGGGATTATCGAGCACGGCATCCGCCCCGACGGCCGCCAGTTCACTGAAATCCGGGCACTCAGCAGCGAGGTCGGCGTTCTGCCGCGGACCCACGGCTCCAGCCTGTTCACCCGCGGCGTTACCCAGGGTCTTAACACCGTTACACTCGCACCGCTGAGCTATGCGCAGATGATTGATACCATGGAGAAGAACACCACCAGGCGCTACATGCACCACTACAACGCGCCCGGCTACACCGTTGGTGAAGTCCGCCGGCTCGGCAGCCCGGGGCGCCGCGAAATCGGCCACGGCTATCTGGCGGAACGAGCCCTTCAAAGCGTGCTTCCAGACGAATCGGCGTTTCCTTACGCTATTCGGAGTGTCACCGAGATTATGTCGCAGAACGGTTCGACCAGCATGGCCGCGACATGTTCAAGCTGTTTGGCACTGATGGATGCCGGTGTGCCGCTCAAGGCGCCGGTCAGCGGTATCGCCATGGGCCTGATCATGGACGGCGACAAGCCGATCATCCTGTCCGACATTGCCGATGCTGAAGATTTTGCCGGCGACATGGACTTCAAAACCGCCGGGACGGCCAAGGGCGTCACGGCACTGCAAATGGACATGAAGGTCCACGGCCTGCCGGTAACCATCCTGGCCCAGGCCCTGCAAGAGGGCAAGACCGGCCGGGCATTCATCCTGGAGCATATGCTGACCACCTTGGCCGAGCCGCGTAAGGATCTCAGCCCGTACGCGCCGCGTGTTGAATCGGTCATGATTAACCCGGACAAAATCCGCGAAATCATCGGTAAGGGCGGTGAAACCATCCAGAAAATTACCGGTGAGACCGGTACCGAAATTGACATTAAGGACGACGGCACCGTGATGATCGCCAGCCCTGACAAAGCCAAGATTGACGCCGCCAAACAGTGGATCAACGACATCGTAGCCGAACCGGAAGTCGGCAAAATTTACGTCGATAAACCGGTCGTCAGCGTCATGGACTTCGGCGCGTTCGTGCAGATCATGCCCGGCAAAGACGGTCTGGTGCACATCAGCGAGCTCAGTGAGGACCGTGTGGCCAAGACCAGCGATGTTGTCAAAGAGGGCGATAAAGTCACCGTCAAACTCGTCGCCATCGACGAGCGGGGCCGGCTGCAGCTCAGCATGAAAGCCGCCCAGCGCGAGCTTAACGACAAGAAATAGCAATGCTTACCAAACTCGATAAATGGCACCAAACCCGACCAGGCCTCCTGGTCTTTGGTGTCGTTGAGTCGCTGATCGCCTATGGATTCCTCGGGTTGGTAATCGACCGGGGCAACCCGTGGTGGTATGGCCTGACACTGCTTTTCACCATCGGTGCCGTGCAGAATTTCGTCAAACTAAGCTGGAGCTTGCTGCATGACAAAAAGTAAGCAACAGCAACTGGATGACATCCGGCAGAAGATCCTGGATGACGATCCGGTGCCGGAATTGCGCGAAGGCGCCACACAATTGGTGTTCAGCGACGGCAATCCGGAAGCCGAACTGGTGTTCATCGGCGAAGCACCGGGCAAAAACGAGGACCAGCAGGGCAAGCCATTCGTCGGCGCTGCCGGCAGGTTCCTCGACCAGATGCTGGAAATGATTGGCCTTAAGCGTGCCGATGTCTACATCACCAACATCGTCAAATACCGGCCGCCCAACAACCGCGACCCGCACCCCGACGAGAAGCAGGTCTTCCTGCCGTACCTGGAGTCCCAACTAGAAGTAATTCAGCCCAAGCTGACGGTGACACTAGGCCGCCACAGCCTGAATTGCTTCTTGCCGGACCTCAGCATCAGCCAAGTCCATGGCCAGCCCAAGCGCTTACACGGCCGGGTCTACCTGCCGTTATTTCATCCGGCAGCGGCGTTATATAACGGCGCGATGCGCCAGACCCTGATCGACGATTTTGCGTTGATCCCGGCGATTATCGAGAAAATTAAATCATCTAAATAACTGCAATAGAAAGGATTCTATGCAACCAAACAACAACCCTAAACCAAGCGGGCCGCCCAGAGATAACAAGGGCGGTAACCGCCGGCCGCAAAATCGCGGCAAAGGCGGCGGCCAACAGGGGCAGAAGCCCCAAACCCCGCCGATCAATAGCAGCCTTAGCACCTCGCGCGGCCAGGCCGTGCGTGCCCAGCGCCGCTCCCAGGCCGATGCCCAGCGCATTGCCAACCAGCATTTGAGCGCCGAGCATATGCCGCAGCCGCAACGGGCCAATGTCATCGATGACCGCCCGCGGCTGAAAATCATCGGCCTCGGTGGTATGGACGGCGGCGGTTCCAAGAACATGATCCTCGTCGAATACATCAACGATGCGGTCATTTTGGACTGCGGCAACGACCTAGGCGTCGACCTGCCGGGCATCAACTACGGCATCGCCGACACGGCGTACCTGGAGCAGATCCGTACCAAGTTGCGGGCCTACATCATCACCCATGGCCACCTCGACCACATCGGCGGTTTGCCGCACATCGTGCCGAAATTCCCGGCGCCGATTTACGGCAGCAAGTTCACTATTGGCCGGGTCGAAGAAATTTTTGAGAACTTCGGTCTGCCGATGCCCGACGGCTTCGAACTGAAGACCGTTACGATGAATGAAGACACCCACGAACGGCTGAAAATCGGCGACTTTTTCGTCGAGCTGGTGCGGGTGACACACTCCATTCCCGGCAGCACGGTCATCGTACTTGATACACCGGTCGGACGGATCATTAACACCGGTGATTTCCGGCTTGACCCCAACCCGCTCGACCACGAACGGACTGATACCGGCCGGCTGATGGAACTGGGCAAAGAAGGCGTCCTGGCGCTGCTCAGCGAATCGACCACCACCGAGCGCCCGGGCCGTACGCCGAGCGAATCGACCATTGAAGAGACATTTAGGGACCTGATGAACAACGCGCCGGGCCGGATTTTCGTCGGCTTGTTCAGCACCAACATGAACCGTGTCCAGATGATCATCAACGCCGCCGTCCACCACAACAAGAAAGTGGCGATGGACGGCCGCAGCATGGTCAGCACGCTGGAGATGGCCGTCCGCCACGGCTTCGTGCGTATACCGAAAGGCACCTTTGTGCCGATAGCCTCGGCGGCCAACATGAAAGACACCGATTTAGTCGTAGTCTGCACCGGCTCGCAGGGTGAGCCGAGCAGCGCGCTGCAGCGCATGAGTAACGGCGAACACCGCCACGTCAAACTCAAAGAGCAGGACACCGTCATCCTTTCCAGCACGCCGATCCCATACACCGGCAACGATGGCGCCATTCGTACCATGGTCGACGAACTGCTGAAGAAAGGCGTCCACGTCTTTCGCCACGAGAGCCGCGAAGTCGACGGCATCGGGCCGCTACATGTCTCCGGGCATGCCTCGCGCGAGGAGTACGCCGAAATGATCGACATGCTCAAACCGAAGTTTTTCATCCCGATTTACGGGGACTTTACGGCCAAGAAATACCATATCGATCTAGCGATCGAGCAAGGCATCCCGCGTGCTAGCACTCTGAATGTCGACAACGGCGCGGTCATTGCCCTGACGCCGGACAAAATGGAACTGGACGGCGAAGTGCCTCACGGTACCATCCTGGTCGACCAAACCGGCGCAATCGTCACCAATGTGGTCGTCAAAGACCGGGTACTGCTCAGCGAAGAAGGCTTAGTAGCCGTCATGCTGACCATCGACAAGAAAGCCGGCACGCTGATGACCAGTCCGGACATCATCAGCCGCGGCTTCATATATATGCGTGACAACGAGGAGATCATGAATGGCCTGCGCCAGGAGCTGAAACGGGCGGTGCAGCAGCGCTTCAAGCGGGTCGACCTGGACCGCTTCAAGCTGGAGCTCAAAGAGCACATCACCCACTACCTGTTCGAGCACACCCAGCGCAGCCCGATCGTCATTCCGGTCGTCAACATACTCTCGGGGCAGGGCGGCAAACAACAGCCGGCCGAGCAGGCCAAGCCAGGGCAACCCGCCGAGGCCGTCAAAACACCGGAGCAGCTGGCGTCTGATCAGCAGAAACGCTTCCAGGAGATGCGCGCCCGCCTGCTGACCCAGGACCCGCGCGTCGACTAACAGGCCGAGATATTGACAAACATCTATTAAATTGGTATAGTCTAAGCGTAAATGTACGCCGAAACATCAGGTTTAGCGCCTAAAATACCAACACCACGAACACCAGAAGCTCCACCGGAAGCAGAAGCTCCGGCAGAACATCCGGTTAAGCAAGAGATACGCATAGCCAGTCTCAATGGCCTCTTGGAAGCCCGCCAGTCGATCCTGGCTAGGCCCGATGGCGGCAAAGATTCATCTGTTCTGCCGGGAATCGAGCGGGCGATTGACAGGGTGTCGCATGACTTGGGTGTCTATACCTTGCAGCACACGGCCACCCTAGTCGAGCAGCCGGCACCTGAAGTCGCCATCAAATAGTAGTTGTAACATCTTGACAAATGTTGTAATACTTGCTATAGTTGTAATATGCTAAATAGCCATAATCGTCACCCGTTACATGGCGAGGCTCTCCCCCGAAACACATATGCCCGAATCTCCAAAAGTGTCCAGGGTCTTGCTGAGCGCGACCCGGTTGAGTTTAAACTCAGCGAATGTTTTTTGTGGGTTGAGCCTGAACTCGCCGATACTGTTCCGGATCAGGTAGTAGGTATCCGTACGCCGCTTGGCTCTCACAGTCTTGAAGAAGGCAGGATCGATGCCGTGTGGTTCAACGAAGCGGGGCGTGCATTGGCGGACACAGCTTTGGGTGATGAGTCGGTAGCCGGCCAACTCCTGGGACAATTATCATTTGCAAAAGAAAAGGGCGGCGCACACTTCAGTGGTGATTTCTTCCTGTTTTCCAATAACGAAGTCGATGTGCGCGTTTTTAGCCGAGGTCCCGAACCGGACTCCGACCTGTCTCATGAATTTTTCGCCTTTGCCGAGAGGGTCGGTGCGACTAATCTTTGGCAGGACGCTGTCGAAACGAACCCGTTGGAAGAGCAGCGTTACGAAGGTGAACTGGATCCGCGCGCCGGTATGCGGTTGGCCTACTCGCTACAGCTTCTGCTGCAAACACCGGCAGACAGGCCGTCGTAATTAAGTTATAATTAGCGAATACAGGCATACTTATGGCAGCAAAAAAGAAAAAATCAACTAAGAAGAAGAAACCGGTAGCTGTTGCCACCGAGCCATCCCCGTTTTGGGGGCTAGCCGGGGCAGTGTTGCTGATGGTCTTGGCCGTGTTCCTGCTGATCGGCGGCTTCGGCACCGGCGGTCCGTTGCCGGTCAACCTGTTCCACGGCGCCTATTGGACGCTGGGCTGGGCAGCTTATCTGACACCGGTGGCGCTGATGTACTGGGGCATTTATAAATTCAACGACGAGGACCGACGCATCCCGCTGGCCAAGCTCAGCGGTATGGTGGCCTTGCTGCTGTCCGCCAGCGCCTCGACTGACACGCTATTTGCCAATAAGGTCAATGGCACTTGGCAGGCCGGCTACGGCGGCACTGTCGGCCACGGCATTGGTTCGGTAGTATTAAGCGTCCTGGATAAAATTCCGGCCGACCTGATGCTGTTCGTTTTCACGCTGTTATCGCTGTTCTTTGCCTTTGGTATTTCACCGAAAGTCCTAGCCAAGCTCGGCAATTTGTTCAAACGTTCCGAAGCCGACGAGTCGGAGCTGGCGGCGCTCAAAGCCCGGGCCGGCGAGCACAGCTTCCAGCTGAATGAAGGCGTCCCGGTCATGCATCACAGTCCGGGTGAGCAGCCGGCACGTTTGAGCACGCTCAAAAACACCGCGCAGAAGCTGACCTCCGGCGAGAGCCATGACGCCCTGACCACTGCCAGCGATCCGGACTGGCAATTCCCCAGCATCGACCTGCTCAACCAGAAACAGGACAAGGCCGATGCCGGCGACGTCAACGCCAATGCCCAGATCATCCACGACACGTTCGAGAACTTCAACATTGAGGTTGAAATGGAAGGTGCCAACATCGGGCCGCGCGTCACGCAGTACACACTGAAGCCGCCGACAGGGGTGAAACTAACTAAAATCACCGCCCTGGAGAATAACTTGTCGCTCGACCTGGCTGCCACCAGCATCCGTATGGAAGCGCCAATCCCCGGCAAGCGCGCTGTCGGCATCGAAGTGCCGAACCTCAAAGCCGCCACCGTTCGGACCAGCTCACTTCTCCTGAGCCCGCAGTGGCAGGAGATGGCCAGTCCGCTTGGCATCGCCATCGGCAAGGATATCTCCGGTACGGCCATCGTTACCGACCTGGACAAAATGCCGCACTTGCTGGTAGCCGGCCAGACTGGCTCCGGTAAGTCAGTCATGATTAATACCATTCTAACCAGCTTGCTGTACCGCAATTCGCCGGCCGACCTGAAGCTGATCCTAGTTGACCCAAAGCGCGTCGAGCTCAAGCCGTACGATGACATCCCTCATTTATTGACACCGGTTATTACCGAGCCGGAGAAGTGCATCAGCGCGCTGAAGTGGGCGGTGGCTGAGATGGAGCGTCGCTACCACGCTCTCAGTGAAGTCAACAAGCGCAACATCGGCGAATACAATAGTCTGAAAAAAGAAGAAGGCATGCCCTACATCGTCATTGTTATCGATGAGCTGGCCGACTTGATGATGATGGCCGCCCGCGATGTCGAAGCCCTGATCGTACGAATTGCCCAGAAGGCCCGCGCCGTAGGCATTCACCTGGTGTTGGCCACGCAGCGGCCAAGTGTTGACGTTATCACCGGCCTCATCAAAGCCAATGTGCCGGCCCGTATCGCCTTTACCACGGCCTCACAGGTCGACTCTCGGACGATCATTGATCAGGTTGGTGCCGAGAAGCTGCTCGGTGAAGGCGACATGCTGTTTAGCACCGCCGACATGCCCAAGCCGAAGCGTATCCAAGGTGCCCTGATAGGCGAGGACGAGACCAACAAGGTGACTGACTTTATCCGGATGCAGCGCCCACCCCAGTATGATGATGAAGTCGTGTCGCAGCCGGTGCAGCTCAACGGCAAGGGCGGCATTGTCGCCGATTTTGGTGGGGATGCCGCTGATGATGACATGTTCCGTGACGCAGTGCACGTAGTTATTGAAAACCGCAAAGCCAGCACCAGCCTGTTGCAGCGCCGGCTGCGCATTGGCTACGGACGGGCTGCCCGGCTGATCGAGCAGATGGAAGAGCAGGGTATCATCGGCCAGGCCGACGGCTCCCGGCCGCGCGAAGTCCTGGTGCACTCAGCCGACGAAGTGTTCGGCGGGGCAGCTCTAGGCACGTCAGACGAAGTCCTCGATGAAAACTTCGCCGAAGAGTAGGTAAACTATGCAAACCACCTCGCGGAAGCTCCCTACCAAGCGACAGAAGCTTTTCATGTTGAAGCGGCGGAACGGGCGTAATGATGCCTGGTATGACCTATGGAGTCTGCTCCATTTTATTACCGGTGTGCTGTTCGGCTGGATCATGCCGCCCTTCGTCGCACTGGTGATCATGATCCTGTGGGAGCCCTTGGAAATCATGGTCCTGTCACCGATACTGGCTCACTATGATATCAATTTCGGCTACGAAACATTCCGCAATTCATTATCTGACATTATGGTTGATGTCGCCGGAGTGGCCACCGGCTATTATGTTCTGCAATTCCTGGTAACACCACCACTGCATTTGTTTTAGACCTAGGCGTGATAAGCTTGAATTAAATGAGCGAAAACAGGCTCCAGCCGGAAGCGGTCGGTCAAAGGTTTTCTTTGGATCGATTTCGAGATCCGCGGGCCCGAGTACCAGCGATTGCGCTTATGCTCAGCGGCATCGTAGCCGTTGACGGTGTCCTGCTGGCTGAGCAGCACAACACGAATGAGCGGGCCGCTGCCTGTGCCGAGCAATATTGCGGACAGTTATCACTCAATCCTCCCATGACACTGTACGCAGAGACGCCTTCGGCTCATCATGCTCGTCCTCACGAAATGGACAGCGCAGTCGTAAAACCCTCGCCGCTGCCTCATTTTCGGCCCGCCAAACCTCATCCGGCCAAGACCCATGCGCCCGGACCAGCAGCGATACCGGTGGTGCGAAGCCGGCCGCGGCCTAACATAGTTCTGCGGCCGCAACTACGTAGGTCGGGTTTACCCCAATCGCCTGATCTTTCCGGCATTGAGGGCAACGACCTTGGCTGGCCGCAATGCGACGATGAGGCTCTACCGACAAAGCCAACGATTCGTATCGTTGAAATAAACCAGATTAGCCGTCCTGATCAAACCAACCCGTGCCTTGGTCCGGCCAAAGGCCAGCGCCAAGTCGAACTGGCGTGGGCGAAGCAGGGGGATCCGCGCTACACCATGTTCTATGAGTTCGTTATTAATCCTGGTCCAAAAGCGGCTGATTGGCCGACCAGTAACCTTGACCCCCGTCACCGAAAAACTCCCAACCCATACGGTACCTGCCATGGTGATAACAGCCGCAGCTGTAACTACCAGTTTGGCTGGAATCGAGCCATAACCGATATGGATGAACGTTTAGGACCGGCCGCTGCCGAGGTTGGCCTGGAACTGCCGGAAGGCCAAATCCGCTGGCTGGACTTCGAAGGCGAGGACCGCTACCAACAAGGTTCGGTAGCGGCCCAGCAAAATAACCGAGCCGAGGCCGAGGGCATGGTGGCAGCCAACGCCGCCAGCGGCTACCCGAGCGGCATCTATACGCTGGAAATCCAATGGGGACACATCATGGGGAGAGTGCCATCGAGCAGCAGCCTGTATAAGTTACCCGAATGGCTGCCAACGCACAGTCAGAGCGTGGCCTATGCCTGCAGCCTGCCACCCGTAACTCGTGGCGGCAAGCGGGTCATGGTGCAGGATCAGGAAAAGGTCGGCAACGACATCTACGATCACAATACCGGCTGTTGACCAACAGAGGTCAATCGGGTATACTGTGGTAACTATCAACTTCAGCTTACATCCCCTCGTGAGTGTAGGCTTTAACCGAAGGAAGGAGCAAGCATTTGAGTGATTTGAATCAGTACGAAATTGCCGTGCTGTATCATCCTGACCTGGAAGTCGACCTCAGCAAGGCCGAGGACCGCGTCAAGAAGATCGTCACGGACAATGGCGGCAAGATCACGGCCACCGACAACTGGGGCAAGCGCAAGCTGGCCTATGGCATCGCCGGCAATGAGCACGCTGTGTATGTGTTCTACACCGTGGAACTGCCCGGCGCGGCTGTCGCCAAGGTCGAGAGCACGCTCAACATCACCGATGAAGTCATCCGCTTCCTGATCACCCGGCCGGACCTGAAGGCAATTGCCAAAGCCGAAGCCGCGAAGGCTGAAAAAGCCGAGCAGGCTGCCAAGCGCGGTGAGCAGGCGGACGATGACGAGAGCAAAGACGAAGAGTAGCATTCGTCATGCTGAATTCATTTCAGCACCCCGTTTACCCAAGTAATGACTTTGCAGATTCGTATACGGGATCCCGAAACAAGTTCGGGATGACGAACAGAGGGAGCTTAAATTTTCGTTAAATTGGCTTGACGACTATTTGAGCAGAAGCGTAGGGTAGAAGAACAATTAAGTGAAGACATATGTCTTATAAGAAGGAGGTGTCATCATGGCACGTAGTCTCAACCAAGTAACTTTAATGGGTAATCTCACCCGCGATCCGGAACTGCGGCAAACACCGACCGGGCAAAATGTCACCAGCTTTAGCCTGGCGCTCAACCGGGCGTACAAAGACCAGAGTGGTGAATGGCAGGAAGCCACCGATTTCATCGATTGCGTCTGCTGGGGGCCGCTCGCCGAGCGCGTGGCGCAATACCTCAGCAAGGGCCGGCGATGCCTGGTGCAGGGACGTTTACAATCCCGCAACTGGGAGCAGGACGGCCAGAAGCGCAGCAAAGTCGAGGTCCTGGCCAATGACGTGACGTTCCTGGACAGCCGGGGCGCCGGTGGTGACAGCGAGCCTTCAACAGGCTCAGGGCAGGCAGGTGGCGGAGCGAACGCAAGCTCGAGTTCTGATGATTCGGCGGCACCGGACGATAAACCAAAACCCAGCAAAACCGCCAAAAAGGACGATGTCGTCATCGAAGACATCGGCGACGAACCAATTAATTTAGATGATATACCTTTCTAAGGAGTTTTAATGGCAAAGATTTTTAAACACCGCACCGACGTTGCGTTTTTCGACTACAAGGATTTCAAGACCTTGCAGCGTTACGTTAATGTCTACGGCCAGATCGAAAGCCGCAAGAAAACTGGCCTGACCGAAAGTCAGCAACGCCGGCTGAGCGTAGCTATCAAACGGGCACGGCACATTGCTCTATTACCGTTCGTAGCTAACAACTAGGAGTAGTCGTGGCCTTAAGCATTACCAACCTCAAAAAAGGTACACTCTTCCAATGGCAGGGCGAGCCGTTTCGAGTCGTTGAATACAGCCAGAAAGTGATGGGGCGCGGCGGCAGCATTGTTAACGTTCGGATTAAAAGCCTGCTCGACGGCAAGGTGTTGGAGAAGACGTTTAAGGGCAATGAACAGCTGGATAGCGCCGACGTGACTACCCAGACTGTGCAATATTTGTATAGCGACGGCAACAGCTTCCACTTCATGAACGAAGCTACGTTTGACCAGTTCGAGATTCCGGCCGACCTGGTCGGTGATAATGCCGGCTACCTCAAGGAAAACGACCTGGTACAGCTGCAGTTTTTCGATGGCCGGCCCATCAGTGTCGAATTGCCGAAAAACGTGCCGCTGCTCGTCACCTATGCCGAAGCCGCTGTTAAGGGTGACACCAGCAGTGCCATCACCAAAGATGCAACTCTCGAAACGGGTATCACGATCAAAGTCCCGGCTTTTATCAAGCAGGGAGATGTAATCTCGGTTGACACGGCGACCGGTACTTATCGCGAACGCGTGAAGGATTAGCGTGTCTAAGACCAGGCTTGACCAAATGCTCGTGAGCCTTGGCCTGGTGTCTACGCGCAGCCAGGCTGAAAGTTATATCAAGCTGGGCGAGGTGAAGGTAAATGGTAGTGTTGTCACCAAGCCGGGGTTCCCGGTAGCGGCTGAAGACCGTATCGAATTGACGGCTGACCGGCAATACGTCAGCCGCGCTGCGCTTAAGCTGGCTTCGGTGACCGACAGCCTGAAGCTTGATTTCCAGGGCAAAACCGTCCTGGATGTCGGCAGCAGTACCGGCGGCTTCACCGATTATGCCCTGCACCATGGGGCCAGAAAGGTTATCGCCGTGGAAGTCGGTACCGACCAGCTGCACCCCAGCTTGCGCGATAATCCGAAGATCGAGCTGCACGAACAGATGGATATCCGCAATTTTCGGACCGTCCAGACTATCGACATAGTAGTCGCCGACGTGTCGTTCATCAGCCTGCGTGATATCTTGCCGAGTGTCGCACGCCTGTGCTCAAATCAAACCCAGATCGTCGCCATGGTAAAGCCGCAGTTCGAAGCCGGCACCAGCAGCTTCAAACACAAAGGCGTGATAAAAAATGACAAAATGCGTCGCGACATCCTGAAAGACTTCGAAGCCTGGGCAGGGCAGCACTTCCTGATTATTGATAAAGCCGATTCGGCGGTCGCCGGCGCCAAGGGCAACCAGGAAAGATTTTACCTCTTACGCAAAGCATGAGCGTATTGTTACACTGGGAGCATGTATTTTGCTTCGCGTGTGCAGGCCGGCCGCATGTTGGCTGCCCAAATCGTCCCAAAGTATCGTTATGAGAACTGTGCCATCATCGCCCTGAACGACGGCGGCGTGATGGTCGGGGCCCAGATCGCCATCCAGCTGCACTGTGTGCTGACGCTGCTAATGAGCGGTGAAATCAACTTGCCTCGTGAAACAGCGGCCATTGCCGGCATCACACCCGAAGGTGCTTTCGCCTACAACAATGTCTACTCCAGCGGCGAGATTGACGAGATGGTCACTGAATACCGCGGCCTGATCGAGCAGGAGAAACTGGAACAGATGCACCAAATGAATGCACTCCTCGGCGGCAGGGGCGTCATGGACAAGGCCCTCCTCAAAGGGCACAACATAATTCTGGTGTCGGACGGCCTGAGAACCGCCTTCGAACTGGATCTGGCCTATGAATTTGTTAAGCCGATCAGCATCGAGAAGCTGATTGTCGCCACGCCCTTCGCCAGTACCTCGGCCGTCGACCGCATGCACGTCCTGGCTGATGACATCTACTGCCTGAACGTCTTGACCGACTACATCGACACCGACCACTATTACGATAAACAGGATGTACCCAGCCACGACATGGTGGTCAAGACGATTGAAAAAATCGTCCTGAACTGGGTCTAGAACCTAATTCAGGTGCTTACGTAGCGCTTCAACGTCGCTCAGCAGGATGAACGAATTGCGGGTGGCTACCAGGCCTTTCCGCTCTAGCGCAGACAGCTCCCGGCTGGTTGTTTCGCGGGTGGCGTTGATCGAGCTGGCAATGTCCTGATGCCGCAGCGGTACTTCGATCAGCAGGCCCTCGGCCGTTTCCTTGCCGAAGCGCTGGCTGGTGGTCAGCAAAAAGGAAATAATGCGCTCGCGGACCGTACGGTACTCGAGGTTCAATATCCGGTCGCCGTGCAAGCGGTACATTTCGATGGTCATGTCCAGCATCGGTACCAAGGCATCAGGTGTATCGCGCAGAAAATCCAGGAACTGCTTGCGGTCGATGCGCCAGGTAGTTGTCGGCGCCAGCGCCTGGTAGATGATGTGACGCTCCTTGCCGGTAATCGCCCAGATAAGCGGGAAAATCTCCTCTTGCTTGCGGATAATCAGCAGATTTTCTTCGTTGTACTTGGTGATATCGTAGGCTTTGACCAGCCCCTCATATATATAAAACACGCCGGGCGGGGAATCACCGGGGCGGATGACGAAGTCACCTTTTTTGAAAGTCTGTTTGACGCCGTTTGCTCTGAAGAAGTCCACCATTTCAGCGACCTGCTTGAGCGTGGCTAGCATATGCTCATTATGATAGGAGTTGCCTAAAATGTCAAAAAATTGCTAGGCTGTCCGCACCCCAGGCCCGACCCGAGAACACTTGCAGCAACATAGTGTGATGAAAATCTCAAATAATTAGTGGGGATTCTAACCGTTTTATCGGCTCGGATTAGCTATGATGAGACGGTACTGAGGGAGGTATGATGGTCAGCCAAAAAATTGTCAAAGAACAGCTAAAGCGCCTCGGCTTCAAACCTCACGGCTGGGGCAGAGCCGAAGTCAGTGAACTGCCAAACGTGTTATTGCCCGATGAAGAGATCTATGACCTGGTCAACGGTATCTACGAAGGGGGCTTCGCTCTCCTGGTAGCCACCAATGTCCGGGTCATATTGATCGACAAAAAGCCGTTGAATTATCTAACCATCGAAGACCTGCGCTTCGACATGATTAACGAGCTTGATTACAGCCACCGGTTGCTCGGTGCACAGATTAACATCGCGTCCGGTGATAGGAATCTGCGTTTCCGCAGCTACAACCAGCAGCGGTTGCGTAAAGTCATTACTCATGTCCAGCACTGTATGGCCGAGGCTAAGAAGCAGCAAAACTCGCACCAGGAAGATCAGAAAGTACACCTGGAGCAGATCAACCAGCAGCTGCAGGCTTATTTGATCGCCCAGCATCACCAGCAGGAACAGATCCGTCAGCAGCTGCAGGCTCAAGCCGTGGCTTTGCCGGCGGCTGTCGCCGAACCAGTCAAACCGCCCTCCGAGCTGTCCGATTATCTGTATGCCCAGAGCCTTTTGGCGCGCTATCGCGCCCAGGCGGAGCAACCGCCGGCCGACAACGCTTTCCTGAATAATCTTGAGCAACCGATTGAGACTCAGGCAGCTGCCCAGAACGCCTCGATTAATCCTACTGCCGCTGCTTCGCAACTTGCCGAGCTCTACGCCGAAGGCACTCAGGAAATTTTCGGTAAACGCGCCCAGCTGGCCGCAGTGCCGACAAATCCGGCCGGTGCGGACTTGGTTGGTGATGACCTCCAAGCTGCAAGCCCGGGCTGGTCATTCGAAATCAACCCGCTGAAGATCGCCCGCGCCAAGCTGCCGATGGCGCTACGTAACCGCAAATTCGGCCGGCCGTCTTTCCACGCCCACAGCCATCGGGCTCCGGTCACGCCCGCTACCCAGCCGCCGCCGACCACAGCTTAGCTATTTACTGACATTAAATCGAAACTCCACCACATCATCTGGTTGCATGAGGTAGGTTTTGCCTTCGGTGCGGACTTTGCCGGCAGCTTTGGCGGCTGTCAACGAGCCTGCCGCTAACAAGTCTTGATAATTAACCACTTCAGCGGCGATGAAGCCGCGTTCGAAATCGCCGTGAATGACGCCGGCGGCTTGCGGCGCAGTGGCGCCCTTGGGAATGGTCCAAGCCCGGACTTCTTTCTCGCCGGCCGTCAGATAGCTTTGCAAGCCGAGTGTTTGGTAGGCGGCGTGGACCAGTTGCAACAGGCCTGATTCCGGCTGACCGTAGCTGGCCAGCAGTTCGGCGGCATCGGCTTCGTCGAGGTCTTTGAGCTCGTCCTCCAGCTTGGCGCAAACGAACAGAGCTTGTGCCGGCGCGGTCAGTTCGCGTAGCCGTTGCTGCTTGTCCGCATCGCCCAAACCGGCCTCATCCATATTGAACACATAGATGACCGGTTTGGTGGTCAGCAGCTGTAAATCGGCAATGTGTTCGCGGTTGATTTCCGGATGGTTCCAGAGCGGTTCGCCGTCATTCAAAACGGTGTTCACTTGCTGGTAGGTGTCCAGAACCGGCTTGAGTTTCGGGTTGGCCCGGGCTTCCTTTTCGAATTTGGACAAGCGACGCGACAGCGTTTGCAGGTCGGCCAGCACGAGTTCGGTATTGATAATGTCCATGTCTTTTTGCGGGTCATGGGTTTCGTCGACGTGGGTCACATTGTCGTCGTCGAAAGCCCGGACGACCTGCAATATGGCATTGGTGCTGCGGATGTGTGCCAGGAATTGGTTGCCCAGCCCTTCGCCTTCGCTGGCGCCGGCCACCAGCCCGGCGATGTCGACGAAGGTCACGGTCGCCGGTTTGACCGGGGAGTTGCCGTAGACGGCCGATAATTTCTCCAGCCGCGGGTCGGGAATCGGCACGATACCGGTGTTCGGTTCGATCGTGGCAAACGGATAGTTGGCAGCCAGGATATTACTGCGGGTCAGGGCATTAAAGAGGGTAGACTTGCCAACATTTGGTAAGCCGACAATCCCGATCGAGAGACTCATGGTATGTATTCTAGCATCAGCGTCGGCTGAGGTGGGACGGCCACCAGTTCCATTTGCCGAGGATGACGACGATGGACGGGACGAGCAAGGTACGGACGAAGAAAGTGTCAAGCAGGATGCCGAAGGCTACGCCGAAGCCGATTTGCTCTACTGATTGATCACCACCGACCAGACCGAGGATGGTGAAAGTACCGGCCAGAATCAAGCCGGCTGACGTAATGGTCGTGCCGGTAACGCCGATGGCCTTAGTGACTGCTTCTTTGAGCGTGACTTTGCCATGGGCCTCTTCGCGGATGCGGCTCATTACCAGGATGTTATAGTCCTCGCCGAGCGCCATGCCGAAGACAAACATCAAGAAGGGTAGGATGAAGAACAAGCCATCCTGGTGGCCAAGATGAACGAATGCGATCATCGCGAAGCCCATGCTTGCCAGATAGCTCAGACCAACCGTCACGATGAGGTAGAGCGGGGCGACCAGGCTGCGCAGCATGATGGCCAGCAAAACAGCAATGATCACTAGCACGACGGGAATGATCTTTTTGAGGTCACTGTTGGCGACATGGTTGACGTCGTAGGCAACTGAGTCGCTGCTGTAGTCGGTACCAACAATCGCTCCAATGCCTCGCGCCACGCGTGCGGCATCGCTGCGTATTCCTGGAGTGGCTTTCATAGCCGTATTGGTGCCGCTCTTGCCGACCTTCAATACGCCATAAAATTGTACGGTTTTGCCGTCGGGGCTGATGAACTGGCTGACGCCCTGGAGAATGGGATTGGTCGGATCGCTGGCGTGCAATTGCTGCAGGCTGGCCGGTGTCAGGCTGAAGCCATTGGCCGTGAACGGCCCGATGACTTGTTTGAAATCACCAGTGGCCAGCAGTTTGCCCTGAGCAGTTTGCAGTACTGACAAATCATTCCAGACTGAGGACTTGAAGCCAAACAGCAGCAGTTGCGGGCTGTTGCTGGCAGCCGGGTAGTGCTTGTCGAGTATCACTTGCCCGACTGCTGAATCACTGCCTTTCGGTGCACTCTGATTGCCAAAACCGCCGGCTTTGTAGCCGAGCATACCAAGGGCTAGGGCTGCAAAAACGACGGCACCAAGCACCAGCATGGTGTACGGTCGGGTGATAGCCCGGTCGGCGATCTTGCCCCATAGGCCAAGCTTAAGTGGTTGCTTTATGGTCTTTGATGGCCAGAACACTGCTCGGCCGAGCACGGCCAGCACAGCCGGCAAGAAGGTGAGGGCAATCAGCAGCATGATGCCAAGCCCGATAGCCAGAGCCGGGCCGAGACCTTTATAGATACCGAACGTCGCTAGCAATAGGCTGAGCAGGGCGGCAATGACCGTGGCTGCCGAGAAGGTAATAGATTCACCAACGCGGGTCAAGGCCTTGATGACGGCTTCCTTGGGCGCAGCGCCCTTGCGCAGCTCTTCACGTACCCGGAAGACCAGGAACAAGCCATAATCCGTCCCCGCACCCAGTATCAGGACGATCAACAGAATCTGCGTGATGAAGCCGACTTGCACACCTGCCTTGGTCGATTCAGCGATTACCGGCTGGGAGATAGCCAGCGCCAAACCAGCCGGGATCAAGGTGACCAACGGCGCCAGCAGGGCCCGGAAAACGAACAGGAGCAGCACGATGATCAAGATGACGGTGTAGCCCTCGGTACTGTTACGGCCTTGGTTATTGCTGCTCTCAGCATCGGCAGAGGCTGCCAGGTCACCGGTCAGATTAACCTGTAAGCCGGCAGGCAGTTTGACGGCCTGCATTTTGTCGCGCAAGTTTTTGACGGCATCAGCCCCGTTCGGCCCGTTGACATTGCCATTCAGACCAGCTAAAAACTCATGAGCCTGGCCATCAGCGCTTTGGCCTGTATCGCGTACTTCAGTGATGTCTTTATCTTTCTTGACACTGGCCACCACCTGCTGCATGGCAGCCATGTCAGAATCAGTCAGTGCATCGCCGTTACGGCTGAAGATAATGATGGCGTTCGCCTGGGTGTCCTTGTGCTGGAAGGCGGTTTCCAGGGCGTTGGCTTGATCCGTCGGGCTGTTTTTGGGTAAGAAATCAGAGGCGTTAGTCTTGGTAACGTCATTGATATTGGGGAAGTTGGCGGTGACGACCGGGACGGCTGCGATCCAGAAGATGATAATAAACCAGCGGAAGCGGACGGAGAAGCGGGCGATTTTGCCAAACATGAGGAACTCCTTTTACAGGAAATACTATAAACTGTATAGTATAAACAACCAACTCGATTGACCTGGTGGACGATCACCGTTACAATGCAGGTCAACAAAGGGTGGAGATAAACAGGAGCCAAGGTGGCCAACCGTGCAACCATGGATCTCGGCAAAGAAGCTGTCGAATCCACCGAGAAGAAGCAAACGAATCACTGGTTTATCCTGGTGCTGGTGGCGCTCGCCCAGTTTATGGTCGTGCTTGATATCTCCATCGTCAACGTCGCCCTGCCGGCTATGCAAACCGCGTTTCACATGACGCCGACCAATCTGCAGTGGGTAGTTACGATATACACCCTGGCTTTCGGCGGCTTTCTGCTGCTGGGCGGCCGCACGGCCGACCTGTACGGGCGCCGGCGGATCTTCTTGTCCGGAGTGGTGCTGTTTACGTTGGCATCACTTGGCACCGGACTGAGCCAATCGCAGGGTATGTTGATCGGCTTCCGGGCGCTGCAGGGCCTAGCCGGAGCGTTCATGTCACCGGCAGCACTGTCCATCATTCTTGTTACTTACCGTGAGGGCCATGAGCGTAATGTCGCCCTGTCTGTCTGGGGTGCCGTTGCCTCGGGCGGCGCAGCCGTGGGTGTACTGCTCGGCGGCATCTTAACCCAATACTTGGATTGGCGCTGGAATTTCTTCATTAATGTGCCGGTCGGCTTGATAGTGGTAATCACAAGCCTGCGCGTACTCGGTCGTCACGAATCTGAAGCTGAACATAACAGCTTGGACCTGCCGGGAGCCGTCTCCGTCACCGCCGGGCTGATGACGCTGGTTTATGCGCTGGTCAAAGCCCCGACGTATGGCTGGACAGACCACCACACGCTGACCTATTTTGGTATCAGCGCGGCCCTGCTGCTGTTCTTTATTATTAATGAAAGCATCGTCAAGCACCCGCTGATGCCGCTGCGCATCTTCCGGATCCGCAACCTGTCCGGTGCCGATCTGCTGATGATGCTGCAAGCCGCCGGTCTGTTCTCGGTCTTTTTCTTCACGACACTATACCTGCAGCAAGTCCTGGGCTACACACCTGTCAAAACCGGTGTCAGCTTCCTGGTCGTGCCGGTAGCGATTGCCATCACGGCCACCAATGTGCCGCGCTTGATCCAGAAGGTCGGCTACCGGCCGATCTTGATGGTCGCGCCGCTGATTGTCTCGTCCGGCCTGTTCTGGATGTCGCACATTCCGGTCGACGGTACTTTCTGGCATGATGTCGCGCCGGGCATGATCCTGCTGGGCTTGGGTATGGGCGCGACATTCGTCAGCGTGACCATTGCGGCGACATCAGGCGTGCCGAATCACGAGGCCGGCCTGGCCTCCGGCTTGCTAAACACTTCGCAGCAAATCGGCGGCGCCCTCGGTCTGGCCGTTCTGACCGGTGTCGCAACCAGCAGCTCGATGCGTTACATTCAGAATCTGCAGCTGCACGGCACGCCTTCGCACCACATCGTCACGGCCGCTACGGTTCACGGTTTTCATGACGGCTACTTGCTGGCTTCGAGCTTCGGCATCGGTGCCTCACTGATCGCCACGTTCATCATCCGCAACCAGCGGGCCCAAACCGATCCGAGCCACGCCGAAGGCGCAATCGTCTGATTGCACAACACTAGATGCTAATTTAGCAGCGAGCCCAAGCAGGCTTTAGTTGAATAAATTTGAAGATTTCTGTTATTATCAAGCTAAAGCTTAAGAGTAGGCGGGATGAATACAGATAGCAAGCCAGGTGGCGATAAAAAAAAGACTGCCGTTACTGCTGACGCCGACCAGATAGTCGTATCGAGTACCAGGCCCTCCAAAGTGCGGCGGATGGTTAAGCCCACCAGGAGTTGGCTCTGGGGTGTTGTGGTCCTAGTGGTGCTTCTAGTTGGCTGGGTGCTTTGGCTCCACCGGCCGGCTGTCGTGGTATCAGGCTTTGGGACAAAGCTAACCGTATCACAGGCGCAGTACAAAGAGCTTACCGCTCAAGCGGACAAGGGTGGCACCCTACCTCGGCAAGCGGTCCACAATGCCGTCGTCAAAGCCTATTCTTATAAACTCGTAACCAGTCACCTGAACCTGGTGCCGACGGACAAGCAGATTTCTGATGCGGCGCTGGCCGCCGGCGTTCATGACACTAAAAAACTCACTGATTGGGACCGTTTGAGCGGCTATGTAGCGGCCACCGACAACGAAGTTATCTTTGCTGCACACGGCGGCTGGGACGGCTCAGTACTTTTCTACCCGTACGACCGCTTATTTGTGGACGCTCATCAGGCGGTGCCCAAGCCAGCCCACTTTGGTGAGGCCAGTTCAATCGCCGACGACAAAAGCTATGCACTCAAAACCGCCGATACTGACCATGACGCCTTAGTCAAGGGTAGTGCGAAGGTCGATAAGATTATGGATCGGCTGCATGGTGACCCACGACTTCAGTTTGCCACCGCCTCGAATGATAGTTATACGTTTCTGGCTGATACCCGTGGTTTGCAGTACAAGGCGGGGGACACTGACACCTTCTCGGTTTCCGACTATGTGGTTGCGGCCGCCAAAGCGTTAGGCAAGCCGGGCATCAGCCCTGTCGGGCAGATGAATAGCTCGTTCCCGGCGTTCGTGATGGCTCCGGGCTACCCGACGACCACCGATGTGGCCTACTACACCGTCGTGATTAATAAAGTCTTCCAACCCAACCCGCATCTCCAGCAGCAATTCCAAAGTGATCTCAAGCAGGTCAAGGTGGTGAGCCATGTTAAGTAGGCTTATCAAACTGGTCGGTCCTGTTGCGCTGCTGGCTGCGCTGTTTATACTTGGTTCTTTCCTGCACCCGGCCAAAGCCGCGGCTGCTACATGCACCTTTAATGGGCAGTACGTGAATGCCGAAATATGGGTTGAAATCGTCACCTCAAACGGCTCACACGTGGCCTGGTCCAACGATTTTAAGTTCAATGTAAACGCTGCTGCCAATAAAGCGGGCAATCCGTCCCCGAACGCGAACTACCCATCGCAGTATTGGCCACAAAACGATACTGCGAGTGCGATCCGTACACCTGGCGGCTCGCCTGTTGGCCCGGGCCAGGCTGTAAACGCCAGCGGCAATACGCATAGCTGCCCTACTGCACCCGGTGGACCTAGCGCCCCGGCGTATGACTTTACCGACGGCTCCAACGGCAACTACTTATTGGACTGTCTGGGAGGTGATACGCATGGCGTAGTTAACGGTCCGATTCGCTCTGGCTATGATGGTCAGTTGTATAACAACAATACTACCTGGGCGAACCCCCAATACTCAGCCAGATTTACGTTTACGGTTACTGATCCCGGCGCGGGCTACAGCTTTAACGACGGTGTGGTCCAAGGCGGGCCTAAGACCTGGGCACCTAGTACAACCGCCGACCTTAACTACGCCGGCCCATTGGCCCATGTATTTAAATTTGTCTTGAACGACTGGACACTTGCAGGGACCTCTACGGAAACCCCTTCGCCGGTAAACAGCAAAACTCAAGTCGCCAGCTTCACCCACAACGTCGTGAACAATGGCCCGGACCCGGCAAACTGGAAATGGCGTATCGAGGGTTGCTATCAGCCAGCTGGGCAGCCGGCTTGTGTTTCGACGGACTATGGCCCCAACATAAACGGCGGTGGCGGTGGAGCTATAGGTAGTGGTAGCGAGGGCTCCCCAACGGGTGTAGCTAAAGGCGGTAATGGGAGCCTGCCCAAAGTTATTAATTATCAGTTCTCTTTTAAGAGTGGATCGGCGGCAGGCGATAGATATTGCCAACGAATTGCCTTTGACGACAAGAATGGCCCAAATACCACACCCAACTATGGAGCTCATAGCACCCCTGCCTGTGTGACATACCAGCCGTCCAACGCGCCCAGCGGTTCGATCACCCCGGCCTGTGACCCGGGCAATGCCACCGCCCATGCGACGGCGAGCTTTAACGATGCCGATGGCTCAGCTACCTATCCTTTGACGGGGAAGCTATCATCCGGCGTGATGGTACAGAGTGCTACCGTAAATGCCACGAGCGGCACGGTAACCCTCAACAGCGCACCGGTCGTGAATGGCAGTGCGACTTTCATCTTGACCGTGAAAGATGTCGGGCCGGGAGCGACCACAACCTTTACGACTTCTGCGAGCGTATCATGCGCGGGCGGGAGCAGCTGTCCGAGCCTGCCGAACTCGCAGATAGCAGTTAGCTTACCGGACCAGGCGCCAACTACCCCGGCCCCGGTTGGGGCGACGAACACGCCGAACCAAACGTACGAGCAAGACACCCGGCAAAGTAAGACCAAGGTAACGAGCATTACCGATAAAAGCCCGGGCATATGGGGGGGCTCTTCCACTCCGCCCACACAGGTGAGTGAGACATACCAGCAGGTGGTGCTGGATTACAGGCCGTACATCGACAATTATTCATATGATAACAACCAGCCGTCGGTTGCCTATGACAGCTACTACAACGCCACATACTGGTACACCTCGTCGAGCCCGAACTATTACACATGCCCGTCAGGCGGAAGTGTCAGCGGTTCGAATTGTGTTTACGGGGCGTATAGCTACTATAGTTGTCCATTCGGCGGCTTCCTAAGCGGCAGCACTTGCTATACGTATGTCGGCAATGCAACGTACAATAGCACCACATTTACGTACACCTGTTCATCCGGGTCATATGTTTTTGGCGCCTGCTACACGACTCGCAGCGCTACACTCAACTACTACTGCAGCCCGGGTAGTTTAAGCGGCACTACCTGTACATATGGCGCAACCGCCTGGTACAGCTGGAACAGGGGTTCAACGAGCTTTAACCTTACCAGGAATAACACCGTAGATGGGCAGCAAATGACACCATGCTATCAACGGCAGTTTACGGTTACCTCGGTAACTGGTGACCAGACCAATCTGAATGACAATGAGAACCCGTCTACGGTCACGGGTGGCGGTGGCACCATCAACGTGACATTTAATTATGACGGTGCCCACACACCGGCGCGTGGGTTGCGACAGCGCTTCCAGGTCAATCTCAATTACAATACGACGTACACCATCAACGGCGTCACGCCCTATATGGTGGGCTGTAGCAGCACGTCAGGGGGAGTAACGGTAACCGACGGTTTTAGTGCGCCCGGGTCGGGAACGGCCTCAGTGCCAAACAGCAGCTGTAGTGCCAGGGTGCCACCGCTGCAGGCAGGTGACAAGGTTTGTGGACAATACGATGTGAGCCCGACAGGGCAATATATGGCAATCGATGGTACCGTCATCCCGCCAGGCGGCAACGGGACACCGATTACCGATAGTTCATGCAGCGGCGCGGTCGTCAACGAACCATACGCCCGCTTCTACGGCAGCGATGTAACAGCCGGCGGAGCCTTTGCCTCCGGTAGCAACCAGTGCGCCGGGTCACCAATGCACCTGGGCAGCATTAATAGCTACCAACGGGGAGTCGGGCCGCGACCGCAAGGCTCCGGCAGCCAGTTTGCCGCCCTGTCCCTGGGTCAGATACAGAGTTTTGCCAGTGCGTTCCTGCGCAGTCTGGCACCGACTTCAACGACTGGTCTGAGCTTTGCCAACACGCCGGCCGCAGGGCCGTTCGGCGGCAACCTCGGTGCGACGTACCAGCATTGCGTACCCGACTATTACGGCACATTACCGGCAGATAATTCCGCATGGGCCGGCAGCTTTGCGGCGCCCGGCGGGGCATACACCTATAGTGGTGACCTGACCCTGGGGCCCGGCACGGTTGCAGCCGGCACTAATCTGTCCATCTATGTAAATGGTGATGTCTATATTTCAGGCGATTTGACCTACCAGACCAATGGCTGGACTGTGACCGGCAACACTTCGAACGTACCGTCGCTGTATATCATTGCCACCGGCAGCATCAATATCAGTCCTGGTGTACATACGCTGGACGGCGTCTATGTGGCCCAGAACAACACGATCCACACCTGCGCCGCCGGGCCCGGCACTGCCAACCTGTATGATGCGACCGATCTCTACAACAACTGCCACAGCAGGCTCCGGATAAACGGTTCGTTCATCGCCAATAATATTGTGCTGGACCGCACCTACAGCTCGCTGCGCCACAGCCAAGGCGGTGAAAATCCATTTGGCGGCAGCCCGCTTCACCCCTGTGACGTGAGTGGCGGAGTGCTGATTGATCTTCAAGCCGATTGTTCAGCCGAGATATTCAACATGGGGCTGGAAACGTATCTGAGTTCGCCGGCGATGGCTCCTAGCGGCGGTCCGAAATCCGGCAAGTTCGATGCTATAACCAGTTTGTCGCCGGTACTGTAAAATGGGAAGTAGTGATTAGGAAATAGAGATCAGGAATTAGGGGATGGGCACCAAACAGGCAGCAATACAAGATAGCCGTTCAGCTGACACAATGAGCCGGCTGGTTTCCAATTCCTATTTGCTGGTTGTCGAAAGTGCTTATGATATAATTCCACTGATGAAAGCGTGTCAAAGTGGGCGAGGTAATGATGAGTTTGCTCAGTAGCGGGCTATCCGATTTCTTCGGCCTGGATATCGGCACGACCGCTATCCGGTTGGTGCAGCTGCACAATACGGCGCCCGTAAAGTCACTGATGTGCTACGCCTACATACCGGTCGATCCGAAGCTGGTGATGAGCGATGCCAAGGCCGACCAGGAGAAACTGACACAGGTGATCTCGTCGTTGGTCGGCAAAGCGGGTGTGTCGAGCAAGAATGTGGCTGTCGGTCTGCCCAGCCAAAGGGTCTTCACGACTGTGGTCGACATTGACCGGCTGGAGGAGAGCGAACTGGCGAAAAGCATCCAATATCAAGCCGATTCGCTCATACCGACTCCGCTAGATGAATCAAAGATAGACTGGGTCGTGCTGGGCGGTTCGCCGGCCGACAAGACCAAGGTAGAGGTGCTGCTGACCAGCGTGCCGAACAATTATGTCGAGCAGCGTCTCGATATGCTGGAGTCGATTGGCCTCAATGTCATTGCGTTTGAGCCGGACAGCATGGCCGTAAGCCGGGCGCTGGTCGCACCGGATTCCCCCAATGCTCAGATGGTACTCGACATGGGGACCCTGTCGACTGATCTGGTCATGGTTCTGGCCGGTTCACCGCGGCTGACGCGGTCCATCCCAACCGGTTACGAAGCGATCATCAAGGCTGCCACGCAGAATCTGAACATTGATGAGGCTCAAGCCCGACAGTTCGTGACCAAGTTCGGCATGAACCAGGAGAAGCTGCAGGGCGAAGTATTCCACGCCATCAGCGGCACGATTGATTTGCTGATTGGCGAGCTGGAGAAATCCATTAAGTTTTTCCAGGCGCGTTACCCGGAAAACAAGCTGGACAAGATTGTCGTGACCGGCGGCGCCTCAACCTTGCCGGAACTGCCTCTGTATATCGCCAACAAGTTCGGCGTAAACGTGGAGATCGGCAATGCCTGGACCAATGTGTCATTCCCGGCCGACAAGCAGAACGAACTGCTGGCCATATCAAACCAATTCGGTGTCGCCGTAGGCCTCGCGGAGCGTAAAGAATGATTCAGTTTAATTTACTCCCAGATGTAAAACTGCAGTACCTGAAGGCGGCGCGTACCCGTCGGCTGATTATGACTATCTCGACCTTAGCCTCGGCAGCTGCACTGTTGCTGTTGGCGGTGCTGCTGCTGGATGTCGAAGTGGCCCAAAAACATCATCTGAGTACACTGAACGGTAGCATTGGTGAGAGCAGCAAAAAGATCCAGAAAATCCCGCAGCTGAATAAGATCCTAACCGTGCAGAACCAGTTGGACAGCCTAGGCGGTCTGCATGCCAGCAAACCGGCGGCAAACCGCCTATTTGACTACCTGACAGAGACCACTCCTGTCAACGCCGATATCAACAACATGACGACCGACTACACCCAGAAAACCATCAGTGTCACTGGCACGGCCGATGCCCTGAGTACTGTCAACCAGTTTGTCGATACGCTTAAATTCACAACTTATCAGGCAGTTGATAGTAACGGTCACAAAACCGATGGAAGTGCTTTTTCCAATGTCGTGTTGTCGGCCTTTGGCCGGTCCGAGGCCAAAATTACCTATACCATTACGCTTAATTATAACGACCCGATGTTTGACATCACCCAGAGTGTCAAACTGGTAGTGCCCAACTTGGTGACTACCCGCTCCGAACTTGATAAGCCGAACGCCCTGTTTACCCCGGCACCGGCGCCGCCAACGACCACTAAGCCCACGAATCAATAGGTATATATATGGCAAAACTTGAAATCTCCACCAAACGCCTAGCCATCAGCAAAGCCAATGCTCAGATGGTTATTGCGCTGTCGGTGGCCTCGTTCATCGTCTCCTTCTCCCTCGTTTCCGCCAATGCGCTGATAGGGCAGGAGAAATACCAGGCCAAAGTCATCGATGCCAAGGACAAGGCGGCAAAACAGTTGAAGACCAATGTTGACAGCGTGAACGAATTGAACAATCACTACACGAAATTCCTCAGCAAACCGGTTAACATTATCGGCGGTAATCCCAAGGGTACCGGCGATAATGATGGCGACAACGCCAAAATCGTCCTGGATGCGTTGCCCAGCCAGTATGACTTTCCAGCCCTGACTTCCAGCCTCGAAAAGCTCTTGATCCAGCGCAATTTCAAGATCAGCAGCATTGCCGGCACCGATGACCAGCTAGCCCAGCAGACGAACCAGGGCAGCCCAACACCCCAGGCGGTGCCCATGCCGTTTACCTTCACGGTCAAGGACGCCAACTTCACTTCGGTCAAAGACCTGATGGATGTGCTGCAACGGTCCATCCGGCCGATGGTCATCGATTCACTGACCATTACCGGCGGTGAAAACAGCATGCAGCTGACGGTGAATGCTCACACTTACTACCAGCCCGAAAAGGACCTGAAGACACGGACGGAGGTAGTGAAATGAAAAAGCAAGGCATCGCCCTCATAGTCGTAGTGGTGTTTATAAGCGCCATCATTTCATTAGTGGTCTCCAACCTGATCATTGCGTCGCCAAAAAACCGGCAGCAAAAAGTCGAGAAGGTCGACCCCATCTCCTCGAACTTTATGGATCCGGACCCTACCTATTTCAACGCCCAGTCGGTTGATCCTACCAAGCTCATAACCATAGGCCCGAGTACCAACCCGAACCCGTTTAATGGCGCACCGCAGTAGGACTGCCTGTGGCCCGGGTTAGCAACAGTAAACAACAAAGAACAAAGAGTAATGAGCAGCCTTTGTTTGCGAACGCGCTGGCTGGATTCTGGGCGCTCAGGCTTAAGAGCCGATCATTGCCCATTGCCCATTACTCATTACCAATTGTCGGAGGCCCGGCATGAGCGTCCTGTCGGCGACTACCCAGGAACAGGTCGAAGAGACCTTGGTTAAGACCGGCCTGCTGTCTGCCGACCAGCTGGCTGAGTACAAAAAGCAGGCTCTGGCCAAGCATCAGCCACTGATCGGCTTTCTGGTAAGCGAGCAACATATAAGTGAAGAACAACTCACCAAGGCCATTGCCACGGCGACCAAAGTTCCGTACGTCAACCTCACCTCAGCCAAGGTTAACAGTGAAGTCCTGAAGCTGTTGCCACAAGACATCGCCGAACGCTATATGACCGTCCCTTTGGGTGAAATGCAGCATCGGGTTGTGGTGGCGATGCTTGATGCCGACAATGTCCAGGCAGTTGACTTCCTGAGCAACAAGATCGGCCGGCCACTCAAAGTCTATGCTGCCAGCGAAGCCGGTATTAAACAGGTACTCAAGCAGTACGAGGCTCGTTTGGACACCCAGATGACGGACGTGTTCAAAGTGAGCAGTGAAACTGCCGCCCAGGAACAGGTTACCGACCAGAAAAATATCAAGACCATCGTCCAGGATTCGCCGATCAGCAAAGCCTTGAGCGCCATATTGGAGTTCGCAGCCCGCAACCGGGCAAGTGATGTCCACATCGAACCGCTCGAAAAGGAGCTTCGCATCCGCTGCCGGGTTGACGGAGTGCTGCGCGAAATCATGAAGCTGCCGAAAAGTACGGAGGCTGCCCTGGTAAGCCGCATCAAGATCTTAAGCAACCTGAAAATCGATGAACACCGCATCCCGCAGGACGGCCAATTCACGGTCAAAGTCGATGATAAAGAGATCGACCTCCGCATCGCTATAGCACCGATCGTGTGGGGTGAGCAGATCGTTATCCGGCTGCTCGACAAGACCGGCACCAGCTTGAAACTGGAGGCCATGGGCTACAGCGGCCGGGCGCTCCGTACCATCCGTGAAGGGCTCAAACAACCGAACGGCATGATCCTGACCAGCGGTCCGACCGGTTCGGGTAAGTCCACTTCGCTCTACGCCCTGATCCAGGAAATCAAGAACGACTCCATCAATATTGTCACGCTGGAAGACCCGGTGGAGTACAAGATGAGCGGTATCAACCAGATCCAGGTCAACGCCGATGTCGGTCTGACATTTGCCTCGGGGTTGCGTTCCATATTGCGTCAGGACCCCAATGTGGTGATGGTGGGCGAGATCCGCGACAAGGAAACGGCGGCGCTGGCCGTCCAGGCGGCGTTGACCGGACACTTGGTGTTCAGCACGCTGCACACCAACTCGGCCGCCGGCATTTTGCCACGTCTGCTCGACATGGGCGTCGAGCCATTCCTGATCGCCAGCACGGTACACACCGTCATCGGCCAGCGCCTGGTGCGCCGGATTGCCGATGACAGCAAAGAAACCTACCAATCAAACGAGGCCGAAACCGAGGCGGTAAAACAGACCATCGGTAACCTTTTGCCGCCCAGCGCCGACAAAGTGGCCGCCGCCAGTGAAGACCTCGGTTACAAAAACTTGCCCTTAAGCACGCAAAACGCTTATACTTTGAGCAAGGGCAAGGATTCCCCGGAAACGCCCGGTGGGTACAAGGGCCGAATGGGAGTGTACGAAGTGTTCGAGGTAACTGAGGCGATTCAGGGATTGATCATGAAACGAGCTACCAGCACCGAAATCCAAAAGGAAGCCCAGAAGCAGGGCATGGTCACCATGCGGCAGGACGGCTATCTGAAGGCGCTCGACGGCCGGACGACGCTGGCTGAGGTCAACCGGGTGGCAGCCGAGGACATAGCATGAACCATTCACCATTGAAAATTGAAAACTGTAAATTGAAAATTGAATCCAGGGGGAGGGTGTAATGCAGGGACTACCGAAAATTGAGGTTTTACTCGAGGAAGTTATCAAGAAAAAGGCGTCCGACTTGCACATCCAAGTCGGCTTGCCGCCGATGCTCCGGGTCGATGGCTCGCTGACACCGGTCACTGGAGCCGACCCGCTCAACGAAGAAGCTCTGGAGACGTTGGTTTTCGCCATATTGGATGAAGACCAGAAGCAAATCTTATTGAAAGATAAAGAGTTTGACTTCAGCTTCGCCTTTGGCGATCTCGGCCGGTTCCGGGTCAACGCCTTTCACGAACGGGGCAATCTGGCCGCTGCGCTGCGTTTGATCCCCAATGAGATCCTGACAATCGAGCAGCTGGGCCTGCCGGCCATCGTCAACAAATTCTCCGATTACCCGCGTGGCTTGGTGCTGGTTACCGGACCGACCGGTAGCGGTAAATCAACCACCCTGGCCGCACTGGTGCACAAGATCAACCAGGAAAAGCCGGTGCATATTGTCACCATCGAAGACCCGATTGAATACACCCACAAGTCGCAAAAATCAGTCATCGTGCAGCGCGAAGTCCACTACGACACCTACTCATTCAGCGCGGCGCTGAGAAGTGCCCTGCGCGAAGACCCGGACGTCGTGCTGATCGGTGAGATGCGCGACCTGGAAACCATCGCCAGCGCCATCACCATCGCCGAAACCGGCCACCTGGTGTTCGCCACCTTGCACACCAACAGTGCCGCCCAGTCAATCGACCGTATGATCGATGTGTTCCCGCCGCACCAGCAGCCGCAGATCCGCGCGCAGCTCAGCAATATCCTGATGGCCATCGCTTCGCAACGGCTGATTCCGGCCATCGGCGGCGGCCGCATGGCGGCGGCTGAAATCCTGATCGCCACACCGGCAGTCCGTAACATTATCCGTGAAGGCAAAAGCCACCAGCTGGAAGCGGTCATCCAGACCGGCGGCGAGTTCGGCATGCAGAGCATGGACAAGACGCTGGTCGGCCTGATCCACGCCGGCACCATTAGCTACGACGAAGCCCGTAACTTTGCCGTCGACCTGGATGAGCTCGATAGGCTGATGAGAGGCTAACTATGTTAAGTTTCACCTACCAGGCGCGTAATCCGGCCACCGGCCAGAAAATCAAAGCCCAGGTACAGGCTGATAGTGAACGGGCCGCCGCCAAGCTGATAACTCAGAAAGGCCTGGCGCCGATCAGCATCAAATTGGATAATAGTTCCACCAGAGGCGGCAAGTTTTTCCATCGTGTCAAAGCCAAGGACCGCGTGCTGTTCAGTCGGCAGTTGGCCACGCTCATCAACGCTGGCCTGCCGCTGGTCCAGTCCTTGCGCAGCGTGTCCGAGCAGACCACTGCCAAACCGTTCCAGGTCATCATCAACCAGGTTATAAGCGATATCGAAGCCGGCCTGGCCTTCTCGGCGTCGCTGGCTAAGCACCCCGATGTCTTCAATAAAGTATATGTCAGTCTGGTTGCGGCCAGCGAGACTTCCGGTACCCTGGATAAAGGCTTGGAGCGCTTGGCCGACCAGCAGGAAAAAGACGCTGAAATCCTCAGTAAGGTGCGCGGGGCGATGGTCTACCCGTTGATCGTGTTGCTGGTCATGGGAGCTGTCGTCAGCTTCATGCTTATCAAGGTCTTACCCCAGGTGCAGAGCATCTATGAAGGTTTGCCGGGTACGTCGCTGCCGTTCGTCACGCGCTTCCTGCTTGGCATATCGCACCTCCTTACGCACTTTTGGTGGGTTGCCCTAATCGTCATCGTGCTGTTAGGTTTCTTTGGTGGGCGCTGGGCTCGTAGCTTGGGGGGCAAGCAGATCATCGACAAACTCAAGATGCGTGCCTGGCCGGCCGGCCCGCTATTCATGAAGATGTACATGGCACGGTTCTCCCGCACCGGTACGACGCTGGTAGCCAGTGGCGTACCGCTGCTGCAGATGCTGGATATAACCGGCGATGCCGTCAACAATGTGCATATTAAGCGGTCTCTCGACGGGGCTGTTGAGAAGGTTAAGGGCGGGAAGGCCCTGTCCGACGCGCTGACAAACGACCCTAACTTCCTCCCACTGTTGCCGAACATGCTGCGCATCGGTGAGCAGTCGGGTGCCATCGAGACCATGCTCGAAAAGGTGGCCGATTACTATGAGAAAGAAGTTGACAATGAGATCAAGGCTATCTCGACGATCATCGAGCCGGTCCTGATGGTGGTCATGGGCGTCATTGCGCTGGTCATTGTTGCGGCGATTCTGCTGCCGATCTACGGCTTGGTGAACCAGTCCGGCTTCACCGGCTCCTGATAGGGGTGGGTATCTGTGGATAAGTTATTGCTTTTCATCGAGCAAAAGGGTACCATTCAACCATAAGCATTAATTTGAACGCATATAAAGGGGGCATTTAACATGCTAAACAGATTAAAAAAGTCAAACAATGGTTTCACCATCATCGAGGTGATGATCGTGCTGGCAATCGCCGGCTTGATCCTGTTGATCGTGCTGTTGGCCGTACCGGCACTGCAGCGCAACAGCCGTAACACGCAGCTGAAGAACGACGCTTCGGCGATTGCTGCCGGCGTCAGTGAGTTCAAGTCGAACAACGACGGCACGGTACCGACCGGCATTACCGCTACTACTGTAAGTGGTGCGGCAGGTACGGCATCGGCTACGATTAAGCTGTCGGGCGGCGCAGGCGTTACAGCTACTGCAACTCCTGCGGCAGGAAATATCGGCTATGTACTTGGTGCGGCTTGCCCTGGTTCGACCGGCAACACGCGCTCAGTAGCGATTTACTACACGCCTGAATCTGCCTCAACAGTTACGAAGTGTATAGACTCTTAGTCTGTACCTTGCACGAAAACTAAAGATAGGCTCCGTAAGGGGCCTATCTTTTTGTGGTACTATAGTCGCTAATGGTTATTGCTATTCTGCTGGTGTTGGGGCTGTGCTTCGGCAGCTTCGTTAATGCGTTTGTATGGCGTCTGCACGGACATAAGGACTGGGTCAAAGGACGCTCCATCTGCGTTCATTGTGAGCATGAGCTGGCTGCCAGAGACCTGGTACCGGTACTTAGCTGGCTTGCCCTAAAAGGCAAGTGCCGCTATTGCCACAAACCTATCTCGATCCAGTACCCGGTGGTGGAGGCGGCTACGGCTCTACTATTTGTGGGCTCCTACGCTTTCTGGCCGGTTGATTTTACAGGTAGCCAAGTAGCTATCTTCGGGCTGTGGCTGGTGCTTTTGGTGGGACTGATGGCATTGTTGGTGTACGACCTCCGCTGGATGCTGCTACCGGACAAGATTATCTTGCCTCTAGCAGGGGTGGCAGCGCTGCAGGCAGTAATCGTCATTGCTGCTTCAAGCCACCCGCTGCGGGCCTTGGTAAATATGGTTTTGGCGGTCGCCGTCGGTGGCGGGGTGTTTTATGTACTATTCCAGGTGTCCGGTGGCAAGTGGATCGGTGGCGGGGACGTCAAACTGGGCTGGTTGCTGGGGGTTATCGCCAGTACGCCGGGCCGGAGCCTGCTGCTGATATTTTTGGCCGCCGTGCTGGGAAGTTTGGTTTCACTGCCACTCTTGGCTTCCAAGCGGCTAAAGCCCAAAAGTGTTATCCCTTTCGGCCCGTTCCTGATCCTGGGCATTATCATCGTCGTGCTGTTCGGCGCCCACATACTCGACTGGTACAAGCAGCTGTTCATGCCCGATCTTTCATAACCAATTGCCTTGTCATACCAGAGCAAGCTGGGATGACAAGGCGCCGTTTAGGAGCATGCATTTATAGACTGTGTTTAGGTGGTGCTACCCTATAACGCTTATGATATACTGAACTCAGTATGAGAGGTGGCAAAATTAAAACACCTAATTCTTTTGGCTATACGCTTGTGGAGGTCATGATATTTGTGGCCATATCAGGCTTCATGTTCGTACTGGCGGCCGTGTTTGTGTCCGGTAAGCAGGCCAATGCTGAGTATCGCCAAGGCCTGAATGATGTCAACACGCAAGTGCAGGGAGTTATAAATGATGTTGCCAATGGCCAATACCCGTCGCTGGGCAATTTTGATTGTTCGACACTCGCTGCGGGGAGCTATAAGTTCAATGCTAGTAACACTGGCCAAGGGGCAAATGGCGGTACGGGCAACAAAGACGGCTGTACGTTCATGGGCAAGGTTATGCAGTTCGGTGTGGCCGGCGACAACACGGCTTATAAGACATATAGCATTGCCGGCCGCCAGTATGCCAGTCTTGACCCGTCATGCTCACCGGTTGCCGCCAGCGATGATACTACCCCGATTAACTTTTGCCAGGCCAAGCCCGTAGCTCTTGCCTATACAAGCCCGGCCGTCGTCAACCTTACCCAGACAGGCAAACTGCAAAACGGCCTCACCCTGATCAAAATAGTGCAGTGTGCCCCGGGCTGCCCGGGCCCTACAGTCGTTAGTGCCGTCGGCTTTTTCGGCAGTTTTGCGAGCTATGGTGCGGCCGGATCCAGCGATTTGCAGTCGGGGGCACAATCGGTCACTACGGTTACTCTTGGCCCCAACAACCCGCCGGGTAATGACGCGGCCATGGTTAATAATATTAATGCCAACCTCTGGCAAACATCGTCCGCGTCATCGAACGTCGTGACCAACGGTTCTTACGTACTACTCTGTTTCAGTAATGGCAACAGGAAAGGGGCGGTGACCATAGGCGGCACTAATGCCCAGCAATTAACAACGGCTGTCATATACGGTGCAGTCGGGGCGGCGCAGACATGTTAGCAAGGACTTTTGGTATCCGAGAACGCGGTGACACGATGGTCGAGGTACTAATCTGCCTGGCAATCCTTGGCCTGGCAATTTCTATATCATATACCACGGCCAACCGTTCGCTGCTGGTTGCCCGCAACGCTCAAGAGCATTCGGCGGCGCTGCAGTACCTGAACAGCCAGGTGGAACTGGCCCGGGCTGACGCCACCGATGCGAATATTTACACCAGCGGCACGTTTTGCATGGATAGTGCGACTGGTAAGCCAATAATTCCTGGCTGCTCGGTCGGCCAGAATAACCTGTATCAAGTCGCAAATTCCTATGTGCAGACACCGCCCCTAGCTCCAGGGCCTCAGGATGTCTTTACCTTTGGTATCACATGGCCGGGGGTTAACGGTAGTCAGCAACAGGAACACATAACTTACAAGATCCATCAGCTATGAAGCGCATTTTTACCACTAGAGGACTCAAACCATTGCCTAGCCAAACTGGGTTTACAATTGTCGAGTTGATGATTTCGCTCAGTGTGCTCAGTGTGCTGCTGCTGATGAGCACCCTGACACTTATTGGCATCGGCAGGCTCTATTCTAAAGGCATCAACGAGGCAGCTACTCAGAATACGACCCGTAATATCACGAACAACCTAGCTTCACAGCTACAGCTTGCCGGCAGCAACCCGGTGATCAACCCCTCCGGACAGTCGGTTATATGCATCGGTGCCCAGCGCTACACTTACCAATTAGGTCATGAACTGACGAATGCCCCAAATGATCACGTGTTGTGGCATGATACCATGACTAGCACCTCTGGCTGCAGTGCCCTTAGCCTCAACGGCAATACCCCTGGTGCCGGTAACCCGGACGTTGTACCCGGAAGCGGCAGCGAGATGATGGCGGTACACATGCGCCTGACCGATTTTAGCGTAGCGGCGGCCACGGGCAGTAACTATCAATTAATCGTAGGCGTGGCTTTTACCTCAGGCGGGTCTTCAGGTAATGACGATCTGTTATGCAATCGCAATGCGCCGCCTGACTGTGATACCGCCGGTACTAGCACAAACGGCCATCTCATGAGTCACGTCCCCGGCACGATCCAATGCAAGGGCGGTCTAGGCAGTGAATACTGTGCCGTGTCGTTTCTGAGCACGAATGTAGGTAGAAGGTTAAATAGTTGAAGGACAATGTACAATGATACGTATGAAGACTAACAAACAGCTGCCAGAGGCGAAACAACAGGGCTTCGCGGCGATTGTGGTATCAATAACCATTGTCATTGTGCTAAGCCTGCTGACTGTCGGCTTCGCGCAGCTCATGCGTCACGAACTCGACCAGGTGACCAATCGTCAGCTCGGCAACCAGGCTTATTATGCTGCTGAGTCGGGCGTCAATGATGCCGTCAAAGCACTCACTAACGGCTATGTACAGCACAAGACCACCTGCGGTGTTGATAATAGCGGAGCCGCCGGTGCCCAGTATCTGACCGACCAGAATGTCGGCAGTTCCGGCCCCGCTACCGGTGCCGCGGTTGAATGGTCATGTCTGCTGATAGATCCGGCGCCGTTTTCACTGCAGTTTGATTCGATATCAACTACCACTCCTACCAATATGATAGCTATCGGTACCAATGTAGCCGAAGCCCCTGGTCCCTCGATACCTATCAGCAGCCTGACTATCAGTTGGCAGGATGCCGATGACGGAGTTAGAACCTTCCGTGGTCAGTCGGGGAATAGCGCCGGCCCGTTCCCACTGGCTACCCAATGGGGCTCGGTCGGTATGTTGCGAATCGGCCTGGCTTCGATCGACCCATATCTTGGTGCTGGTTGTGCTATAGGTGATTGTCGGGCTAACATCCAAGCCGGTACATATACTGCCTTTCTGTACCCCAACGGCCCGACGGGGTCGGCGGCCAATACCGTTGTTTTCACCCCGTCCAACACCAGCAGCGGCCAGATCGTCGATGGCAATTGCAATACGACCAAAGGGCCCCGCTACTGCAGCGTTACCATTAGCAATATCAACGCTAACACAGTCTTGATCAGCCTCCGTTCCATCTACAGCGCCACAAATGTTACCATTACTGCCAAGAGCGGGGGCAGCGCAATCCGTTTGTCCGGTGCCCAGTCACTGATTGATTCTACCGGTAAAGCTCTGGATGTGGTCAAGCGCATCCAAGTACGACTGCCGGACAAACCTGACTTCGCCTTCCCGGGCTTCGATGCTGATGCCACTGGCTCGCTGTGTAAACAGATACAAGCCTACCCGGGCTCAGCCAACGGCTGTGGTTACGCCAGTCCGTAAGATCTATCTGACAGGTTCTTAAGAGACCCTACTATTCCTTGCCAGCTTTGTGGTGGAATTTTTCGTGCACGCTTTTGAGGTGCGGATCGGTGACGTGGGTGTAGATTTGAGTAGTGGCGATGTTACTGTGGCCGAGCATGGCCTGCACACTTCTTAGGTCAGCACCGTTCATGAGTAGATCGGTGGCGAACGAGTGGCGCAGCGTGTGCGGACTGACATGCTTGGTGATGCCAGCCAGCCGGGCATAGCGGGCTACCAGGCGCTGCACACTGCGTACCGTCAAGCGGTGAAAATTGCCGGTCAGGTCGACCTTTTTGCTGCCGCTATAGCGGACGAACAGGGGCCGCGACGTATCTCGCCGCTGCACCAGGTACTGCTTGATCCAGCCGGCCGCTTCGGAGCTGATAAAAATCGGCCGGTCTTTCTGGCCCTTGCCGCGGACCATAAACTCCCGCCGTTCCAGATTGATGTTGTCCCGGTCCAGACCGACCAGCTCGCTGACGCGCAGCCCCGAGCTAAACAATAGTTCGAGGATAGCCCGGTCGCGCAAGCCGACGATGCCGCTGGTGTCCGTCTGCTCAAAAATGCGTTGCAGCTCGCCGTCCGCCAGGAATGTCACCTGTTGGCGCTTGGTGCGCGCCAGCTCGACCTTATCAGCCGTCAGGGCAGGGATGTCCCGCTTGGCACAAAATTTCAGGAAGCTGCGCAGGGCGATGAGGTGGTAATTCTGAGTACTCTTGCCGAGCTCGTCGGACGTGTTGGTACCAAGCCGGTTGAGCCACAGCCGCCACTTGCGGATCAGCTCCGGGTCGATGTCCGACACTTTGATGTCGCCGGCGAAATCGATCAGCCGCGTCAGGTAGTGGTCATAATTCTGGATCGTTTTCTGCGAGCGGTTTTGCTCGATCTCCAGGTATTCCAGGAAGTCGGTTTTGGCTTTTCCAAATAGCATAACCTCATTGTAACATTGTGCGACAGGCCGATTACGCTAGTGGCTTCGCTGGCAAACACAACTCTGTTAAAATAGAAGCAACTAAACAGGACACCTTATGGAAAAAACCCTCATCATCTTCAAGCCTGATGCCCTGATGCGCGGCGTCGTCGGTGAAATTATTACCCGTTTCGAGCGCGCCGGACTCAAAATTGTAGCTGCCAAAATGCTCGCGCCGGATTATGAACACTATTATCAGCACTACGAGGGCATCGGCACGCTCAAAAGCCGCAAGGGTGATGAGATCTTCGAAAGCACGCTGGCCAGCATGCAGGAAGGTCCAGTGATCGCCATGGTGCTAGAGGGCGTCGAGGCCGTTGAGGCCGTCCGCAAGATGGTCGGTGACACCCAGCCAAAGACAGCGCTGCCCGGTACCATAAGAGGTGATTACGCTCACGTGACCTATGAGCAGGCTTCAAGCGTCGGCAAGGGCGTTGCCAACATCATCCACGCGTCAGCCGACAAAGCCGAAGCCGACCGGGAAATCGCCCACTGGTTCACTGACGCTGAGATCCACACTTACACCGCTGTCCACGAACCATTCACCCAACCCAAGAAATAGATTTATCTGATATAGTTTCACTAATGACGCTTCGCTCGCGTCTACAAAAAGCCAGGACTTTGGCTTTTCGCCCCTGTAGTTCAATGGATAAAATAACTCCGTCCTAAGGAGAAGCTGGGGGTTCGACTCCCTCCGGGGGCACCAAAGTGCACAGGATCCTAAGGAGAAGCTCTACGTTCGGCGAACGAGAAGCGTAGATAAAGCCAAGCTTGCTTGGCTTTATCGAGCATCACAGGAAGGAGTGCGCTGAAAGCGCGCGATATCGTAGTGGGGGCACCACTGACAGTTTCCTGATACAATACGCTTATGGCGGACGCAGAGCCGAAAACTCACCAAAAGTATTTTGAAGACCAGTTTGAAGATGAGGAAGTCTTGTTTGTTTTCCGCAAACATCCGATTGTGATGCGCAAAGGCTTGGTCTTTGGCATGCTGGCCTGGCTGGTCGGCCCGATCTACACCTTGATTTTGCTGCTCGTGAATAGCGGATCAGGGCATGAGCCGAGCATGGCTTTCTTCGGTCTCAGCCTGCTGGCCGGTGTCGGACTTGGCATTATTATCATGATTCCCAGCTGGATCAGCTGGTACTTCAGCATCTTTATTATGACTGACCAGCGGTTCATCCAGATCACCCAGAAGGGCCTGTTCCACCGAGCAGTGGCCGATCTGGCATTGCCACAGATACAGTCAGTCAATTACGAAGTGGCCGGCTTCCAGGAAACACTTCTGGGGTTTGGTACAATAAAGATGCAGACGTACGTGGGAGATCTGGTGATTCACGATGTGCATCACCCGGCGAAGATTCAGAAAAAGCTCCTCGGCATTCTGCGACAGGAAGGGGTAACGATTGCCCAGTATCCGGCCAGGCCGGCCCAGTCGTCCGATTCAAACGATGAAGAAACCGAAGAAACCCAAGCTGCCTAAAGTCCGCATTCGTCATCCGTTCAAGCCGTCTCAGACCACTGAAGAGAAGGTGGCTGAAGCGCTCAGCACAGTGCCGCGGATTACTAACGAAACGGTGTCCGAACACCGCGAAGAAGTACTGGCCGGTGCCCGTAAGTACATCTATCCGTTGCAGCATTCCAAACACCGTGTGGTACGGATATCGATCGCCCTGTTTGTGGCGGTGATCATCGTATTTTTCGTGTCAGTGGGCTTAAGTTTGTACAAGTTCCAGTCGACATCGGGCTTCATTTATAACGTGACGCGTATCGTGCCGTTCCCGGTCGCCAAAGCCGGCTCGTCGTGGGTAGGCTACGAATCATATCTGTTCGAACTCCGCCGCAACATGCATTATTACCAGACGCAACAGCAGGCAACCTTCAAGACCAAAGACGGTAAAGCCCAGTTGGCCCGCCTGAAACAGCAAGCTATGAACCAGGCTGTCCAAGAGGCGTATGTCAAACAACTGGCTTCGCAGAACCACATTCGTGTCAGCAGTCGAGCGGTCGACAACCAAGTTGCCCTGGTGCGCAGCGAGAATCGGCTTGGTGACAGCGACCGGGTGTTCCGCGAAGTCCTGAATGAGTTCTGGGGCTGGCGTGAGTCCGATTTCAAGCGGCAGCTCAAGCAGGAGCTGCTCCAACAAGAGGTGGTGAGCAAGCTCGATACGGGGACCAATGACCGGGCCAAAGCCGCCCAGAGTCAACTGATAGCCGGGGCTGATTTCGCCACCGTGGCGGCGCAGTTCTCGGACGACTTGGCTACCAAGACCAATGGCGGCCAATACTCCAATCCAATTACGCTGCGCGATAGCGATATCCCCCCCATCCTGAGTGAAGAGATTTTCAAGCTCAAAGTCGGTGAAATCTCAGGCATTACCCCCACCGGCTACACCTTGGAGATTGTTAAAGTTATCGATGCCAGCGGCCCGGCCCGGCATGCGGCGCACATTCAGTTTACGTTCCAGGACATCAGCACTTATCTCAAGCCTCTGGAGGCGCACAAACCGTCCCACGCCTATATCAAGCTCTGACCCGTTATCACCAGTAAGTCAGCTGGCGATAATATAAAATGATAAATCTGCTGGCGGGGCTGACGGGACTTGAACCCGCGACCTTCTCCGTGACAGGGAGACGAGCACTCCGCTGCTCCACAGCCCCGCATCATATCTCGCACATAGTCACGAAATACAGGGGTAATCATAGCAATTTAGAGATAAAATAGCAATTGTCGGTTCTTTCCGGCATTGTAAAAACATTGCTTTTATGGTAAGATTGCGTCATGACAGCCGAAACAAACAGTGTGCCAAATATTGCCGAAGTTAACGCTTTGATCGCTGACAGCTGGCAGGCTATGGATTACCGCCCGACTGTGGTAGTGAGTCTAGTTAACCGGGCAGGCCTGGCACTCTTGGTTGAATCGGCCAAACATCTCGGTGAGTGGGGGTTGGTGCAGGGTGGGATTAATTATGAAGAACCGATCCCTAGTGCAGCGCTGCGTGAGCTCGATGAAGAGCTGGGTATCAAGCCCCAAGATGTCATACTCGGCGAGATCGTTGACACGATGAAAAGTGATTCACCATCGGGCCACAAGCCGGCGAGTGAGTTTAGCAATGGTAAACTCTATGTCGTCCAACAGGCGCTCTACACCGGCGATGGCTTGCTTACGCCGAAGCCGGATGAAGTGCACCAAGCTATGTTCGCTACTGTTGAGGAGCGCGAACAACGCTTGACTGGCAAACGGGCGGAGAAAGCCGAACTTATACGGCGAGCACTGGCGACAACCCGACAAGTCGCATAGTTATCTTATTCAAGTCCGAGAGCGACCATCAGGCGGAAGATTAGGCTGGTGAAGTGGCGCACACTGTCTTATCCTTTGAGCATACGTATGCACGCGAGCGGGTAGTCAACCGTGATTGTATGCAAGCGTTTCATAATTTTTAGTTTTGGTACCCTAAGGCTCAGCGTAGTCCTTTTCACGGCCTAGTCAATACGCTGTGACAACAATCACTTTGAGTACCGGATTTAGCCAAGCGTTTCCTGTACCAGCTTTGCTGCAGCCATGGTTAGCTACTATAATACTTCGGTATAAAAGAGATAAGCCGATGTAGCTCAGCTGGCTAGAGCACCGCTTTCGTAAAGCGGGGGTCAGGGGTTCGAATCCCCTCGTCGGCTCCAGGAATTAGTGGCGGTTCCCTCGAGTCAACAAAAAGCCAAGACATTGGCTTTTTGGGTTCGAGTCCCACCATCGGCTCCACGTAGGACAGGCGAGATTAGTATAATGGCAGTACATTTGCTTCCCAAGCAAGGGGCACGAGTTCGATTCTCGTATCTCGCACCAGACCTCAGTTTATCCCTTGAAAAGTGGTACAATTAAGCTTGAATTATGGCGTTGCCTAAAAAGTATTATCACGACCACATGGTGCTGTTGCTGCTCAGCATCAACGCCTTTCTGGCGCTGGCGGGCAGCATTTTCATATTGCTTAAACTGGCAACCAGCCATGGCAATAGCTACTTTCTTTGGTTTCGCCCATCACTAGGGGTCGATTCGTACAAAAGCGGCGGCGTGGCAGACTCGCTCAGTTTTATCGCCTTTGCGGCGCTGGTGCTGGTCACGCACGTCATGCTGAGCCTGCGGGCCTACCGCATTCACCGCCAGCTGGCGATCACCATCTTAAGCCTCGGCATTCTGCTGCTGGTTTTGACGATCATCGTCAGCAACGCGCTGCTGGTACTTCGTTAGCCCATGACCGATCTTGAGATTCCATTTGAGGAAGACCGCAAGGGCCACTACCGATTCTTTGAAATCCTGCCTGGCGCACTGAGCTGGACGCTGCTTTTCACACCGCTAATCCTCAGTTATTTCAATGTCACGATCAACTCTATCACCATAAACTTGGCGGTTATTTTTATCCTGTTTTATCTGCTGGTTTTCTTCGTCCGGGGGACGGCCTATGCCGTCCGTGCCCTCGCCGGCTTCCGTGCTATGCGGCAGCAGCTCAAGCTGGACTGGAACGGTCTGGCGGCCGATGTCGATGCCGGTGCCGTGACTGGGGCGGGGATTGATCGCCCGCGTTGGCACCTCAAGAATTTACGGCTACTTGGCAACCGTGAACGAGCCTTCAGGCCGAGCGAACTGACCCACGCGGTCATTATTGCCACCGTCAATGAGAGCCGTGAGATCCTGGAGCCGACCATCCAGGCCATCCTCGACAATGATTTCGACGCTAAACGGGTTATCCTGGTGATCGCTTACGAAGCCCGGGCCGGCCGTCCGGCCGAAGAGCGGGTGAATGACCTTTTGGAAGCTTACGGCGACCGTTTCCGGCGTGCCATGGCTGTCAAGCACCCGACCGGCCTGAAGAATGAGATCGTCGGCAAAGGCGCCAATATCACCTACGCCGGCCGGCAGTTGCAGAAATATCTGGCGCACGAAGGGCTGGATCCGCAGAAGGTGATTGTCACCACGCTTGACTCCGACAACCGGCCGGACAGGCGCTATTTCGCCGCGCTGAGCTATCTCTATTGCGTCGTGCCCAGGCCGCTCCAGGCGTCATACCAGCCTCTGCCGATGTTTACCAACAACATCTGGGACGCGCCGACGCTGATGCGGGTCATCGCCACCGGTAACAATCTGTTTTACATCGTCGGTACGCAGCGCTTGCACATGATCCGCAATTTTTCGGCCCACGCCCAGCCGATGAGTGCCCTGATCGACATGGATTTCTGGAGCCGGCGCACCATCGTCGAAGATGGCCACCACTTCTGGCGCTCGTATTTCCGCTACGACGGCGACTACCGGGTTTACCCCTTGAGCATCCCGATTTACCAGGACGCGGTGCTGGCCGACGGCTATCTGCGCACCATCCAGGCCCAGTTCAAACAGTTGCGCCGCTGGACCTACGGTGCGTCGGATATCGCCTATATAGCCGATAAGGGTTTCTGGCATGACAATAAAGCTCCCAAAGCCGATGTACTCGCTAAATTACTCCGAAGCATTGAGGGTCATGTCACTTGGGCAACCGGGGCGCTCATTGTGCTCGCGGCCAGTCGGTTACCCTTTTACGTACAACCCCAGAATCTCGGTACCAATGTACTGCCAATCCTGGTGAGCAATATCCAACGCGCCGGCATACTGGGTCTGCTCATCCTCATCTATATCTCATTGCTAACCTTACCGCCGCGGCCAGCGCGCTATCGTCGTCATCGATCGATACTTATGCTTTGGCAATGGGTGCTTGTGCCGGTCACCAGCATCGGCTTTGGCTCGCTGGCGGCGTTTAACTCCCAGACACGCCTAATGTTCAAGCGCTATCTGTCGAAGTTTGATATTACAGAAAAGGCAAGTGTTGACGCCAGCGGGCGACGGACGAGTACCCAGGCCGACCCCAGTAAAAAAGTACCTGTCGGCCGCCTCAAGCGGCATCTGGCATTCCGCAAGTCGCGTTAGCGGTGGAGCGCAGCGTAGCGGACAGCGGCAGCTTTATCAAAGCGGCTGAGCACCACTTGGGCTGTGCGGGTGATCGTAACCGCTTCTACTTGACTGCGGTGAACCTCAGGGCGCAGCTTGTTTATAACCGTGTCTGTAAGCGCTCCAGCGTCGCCTACAGCCGTTTCTCGGTGATGACAGCTGTCATACAAGCTTAAGAAGAGTTTATCGCGGCTGAAGGCCTCTGTACGCCCTGAACCATCTCGCACCAGCCATTCTGCCTGGAAATCAGGGGATTCGGTGGTGCTGAAGATCGCTTGGCAGTCACGGCATTTGCGCCGTCGCCATACGTGATCAGTCCGTTTCTGCAGCCGGGAGTTAATAACGTCCGTTTTGTCGCCACAATGTATGCAAACCATGCCAACATATTGTCATAAGGCAATTAAAAAAGCCAGTGTAAAACTTGGGTATAAAGTAAAAATCCCGACTCCTTGGGAGGAAGCCGGGTTATTGTGCGACGCCGGGGTTCCGGGCTATTTGCTGCTAGCAGTAGCGCGGATGCGGCGGATGCGGTTGAGTTGTGGGTTCGAAGAAATGAGTTCTTCGTAAAATAACTGAAATGCGTCTAAAGCGCTGGAATTCTTAATACCAGTGAGACCTCCGTTTAAGCAGACAAGTATACACAGCATGGGCCTATAGGTCAACACTCCAGCCGTTTGCACTAATGCATATAACAGAGGTGAGATTGTGCCGGGAGCCTTGCTTTTACAGGGGACCTGAGCTATAGTTTTCAGGTATATTGAGCGAGGCAATATGGTTTTGGTGATTTAGTTTCACTACTGACGCTTCGCTCGAGTCGACAGAAAATGCCCGCCGGGCATTTCTGGGCTCTTAGCTCATTTGGCTAGAGCGCTTCCTTGACGTGGAAGAGGTGAGAGGTTCGAATCCTCTAGAGCCCACCAACTTGAATGAAACCCCGGCCCGACCGTAACATCCACCCCTAAATAAGGGGTGTTTTAATGTAAAGACAGCGATCAACGCCACGCATGATATTAAACTGGGAAAAGTTTTCCCCAGCTAAAAGTGTAGGAATTACAGCATAAATAGGCTGGCCTTATAATACTAGCCCTGCTATGATAGTCCTCACAGGTGAAGTTTTGCCGAGATTGTTTTCTCGACGAAACCGTCGAAAGGGTTGAATGTCATTGCGAGTACATTCAACCCTTTTTTAGTACTGAGACAAACCTGGGGTTCCCTGAGCGCTCGTTGGCGAAGTCGCCCCTTACGGGCAGGCCTGCTGCTCTTTTCCCGGGGCGTAGAATCAGTTATACTTATAGTTGAGCAGAGACGTGGCATCACCAACCATGGAGCTCCGTAGGTGTGGCAACGAAGGA
>CAZXCS010000002.1:0-37306 GCA_964639195.1 uncultured Candidatus Saccharibacteria bacterium
CCGCAGAGTATGATTGGCAGCTCAATTACGGCGGTATCGCCCAAATGTGGCGCGGCGGCTGCATCATCCGCAGCCGCTTCCTCGGTGATATTAAGGATGCGTTCGATAAGACTCCAGCGCCGGCCAATCTGTTATTTGACCCGTTTTTTGCCCAAGCCATCGAAGCCAACCAGGCCAGCTTGCGCAAAACCATAGCAGGTGGCGTCACGGCCGGTATTCCGTTGCCGGCCATGAGCTCGGCGCTGGCTTTTTACGATAGTTACCGCAGTGACCACTTGCCGGCAAATCTCATCCAAGCCCAACGTGACTTTTTTGGTGCCCACACCTATGAACGCACCAACAAGCCGCGCGGCGAATTTTTCCACACCAACTGGACCGGCCGCGGCGGCGATGTCAGCTCCGGCAGTTACAACGCCTAGGCGGGCGCCTGCCCGGCAAACCACTCACGGGCAGTCTGTTCGTCAGCTTTCATAACGACCAGCAAGGCGTCAACAGATGGGAACGTCTGGTTATGGCGATGGAATTGCTGCACATCCAATTGCAACGGCAGGTCGTAATAATCCAGGTCATCGATATCGAGCAGGTAGGCTTCAACTCGGCGGTCGGTATCGCCCAGCGTCGTTGGCACACCGATAAAAATAATCGCCGGGTGGTGCCGATACTCCCCAAGGTCTGCATAGCCAAAGTACACGCCATCCGGCAGCCCGGTAGGCACCGCTATATTGGCTGTCGGATAACCGAGCCGGCGGCCGTTTCCCTTGAAACGCGTCACCGTGCCGCCCAGGCTTGAGGGTAAATGATCTGCCATATGCCTCAGTATATAGGTTAGTGTGCGGCGGCAGAACTCGGTACGGGCACGAGTATCGGGTAAGTCCGGGAAAAGTAGTTTTCGTAGGTGGCTTCTATGGCGCAATAGTACGGACTGGCGCAGATCATACCGTCTTCTGAAGCATACACTTGGAATAGTTCCCGCTTGTTTTCGCTAACTGCAGCCGATAAGTTGGGTAGCAAATTGTTGCTGGGGTAGCCAACATAGCTGGTTATAGGGGCTCGGTAACCGGCTATATAAGCAGCTTGCAGTGTCAGCCGTCCTACCGACAGGTGGTCACTATGGTCACCGTTTGCGTACTTGCCGCCAGTGATTAGCGTGTAGACGACTGTTGGCCGGTCAACCGTAATGATCGTGCTGAGGAGCTGCACCAAGTTGGCATTGGTATAGGTGGCACTGCCATCGACTGCCGTCAGGGACAAGCTAGGATTGGCAGCCAGTTCCTGGAGTGACACATTACCAGTGGATGCAAATCCGGCCCCATTTACATTTCCGTCCGGCAAGCGCAGAAATGCTAAACTCACTCGCGGATGATCGGCTATGCTGCTAACCGCAAAATTATTGCCGCCAATGGACGCCGTGCTATCCTGCCAATTGTTTTCGGCAACCAACATCGCACTATAGGCTGCCTTGATACCCCGTTCCCGTCCGCGCCAGTAAGCTTCGGGGTACCCGTCATCAGCGGCAGTGACATATACCGTTCGTATACAGTGCTCGGCCGCAAGTTTGTCGGCAATCGCCGGGTTCATAAACAGCAAGTCATCGTCAGAGTGGGCGACAAACACATCTATAGTGCCGGCCTGGCAGCCTTGCAAGACCGGCAGAGACGATGCGGACAAGCTCTGCGCTGCCGAAAACCCTAGCTGCGGGATTATTTGGAATTTCCTCGGCCTGTGATGACCAATAACCTCATCGAGGTTAACATCCTGTATTCGATCGGCTTCGTAGACCAGAGCAGTGCCGACACCCGGAATTGTTTGCTCTTGCTTCGGTATCCCAAACTGGGCAATAATGTTTTGTTTGCTGCAAGTGACATTGCCAAACCTAATTCCATCATTGCTGAGTATAACCGGGACTGCACCTTTATAGTCATAGAGGCCATTGAAAGCATCGTAATCATAAAACAGGTTCGTCGGCACAAGCCGTTTGCCGGACCGGCAACCCATCGGTAAAACTGTAGCTTTACCAGACGCAAAATAAGTTGTCGTGACACCATCTTCGCGTGAACCTAGCGCATACTGGTAATGATGCTGCTCAAGGTAAGCCACGAGCTGCATGATGTGCGTGTCCTTGCTATGACGCTGCGGCCAGCTAACAACGAGGGCGCCGAGCAGCATGATGACGCTCACTAGCGCAACAAACAGCCAACGATGCTGAATCTGGCGCTTCCGTGCTTTCGTGCCTTTATCTGATGTGATCGCAACCAGCATTACCATAAGCAATGGAACCATGACAAGATAGCGCGCGCTACCACTTTGCATGGCTTGGCCGCTCGCCACATAGACGGCGTAGTTAGCGAAGAGACTTGCAACGACCAAGCCAAACGCCTTCTGCTTGCGTAACCTTTGCCAGTTCTTACTGACAAAGCCGACAGCCATGATTAAGAGTACGGCGTCGACCACTGCGCGCAGTGTTACCAAGCCGTAAGGCGACTTGGCAAAGTTTGCGCCAAAAACATCCAACGTATTCAGAGCTAAGCCTTTGACGGTCAGCCAGACGTCGTTCGCTGAAGCATGTATCACTACTCGTGGGGCGGTCAAAAAACTTACCTGCAAATAGTGCTTCGCAAGCAGAGCTAATCCAGTTGCACTCAGCCAGCTTAGGGCAGTCGTTACCAAAATTGCCCCGGCCTGCATTGCATGTAAGCCTTTTTTGCGTTGCACCCATCGGCTCAGGGCGTATATGCAGACCCCGAGCCCGCACACATAAAACTGCAAAGCGTCAGCAAAGAAAACCAGGCTACCCGTCAAGCAGAGCCAGATGAGTACTGTCGGCTTCTTGGTTTGTAGGTACTTGAGCGCAAAGTAAAGGTACAGTATGCCACCGACGGTTTCGAGGTTACGCGAATTTGCATAATCGACCCAGAAGACGCTACCGGCGATGGTAGCCAACCATACACTGCCCAGATACAGCCATGCACGGTTCTTGATGCGAGGTGCCGTGATTGCCATGATTTTTGAAAACAACCAAAAAAGGAGTAAGAACGTAGCAATATTGAATAGCAGTGCGACTAGCAGTACGCGGTTCATCTGGGACAAAAAATGCAGCTGGTTGACCAGCATGTATATGGGAATTTTTAGCAGATAATTCGTTGTGCCCAGTTCGGCACTCGTGTGTAACCCATCCGTCCACTGCTGAGCCAGACCAATCTGTCCCACGACGTCAAAGTTGACGCCGTTGGTAATGTGTCTAATAACCGTCCAAATTGCCACTATCAGGCTGCCCCCAGCTAGCGTCAAAGGTTGGGCAAAACGGACTACCCGGGCGTGAATGCTAAGCCATCGCCGCTTGCTGGCCGATTGTCTTCGCCGATGCTTAGTGTGGCGCTGCTTGGCTTTGGCAGACCGCTCAGCGTTTTTGGTGGGTTTGCGTGGCCGTCGCTGTGCGGCGGTCATGCAACGTCCCGGCCCAGGCTGTCTTCACTGCGGGCAAAGATGCGGGTCTTATATAAGTAAAAGTTCCACAAAGTCGTGATCGCAAGAGCACCTGTGCGACAGATAACCGCCGGGATAACGTGGCTTAGAAGCTTGGTCACCATTAGCGTGAAACCGAAATTGAACAGCACCAGAGCTGTCACGGCCAGGAACTGCGCGATGACAATCTTATGGTGGGTGCGTTTATCACCAAACGTTACGAATTTCTGCAGGCCGAAAGAGATAATCAGACCGATCCAGAACGCCAGGCCGACGGCTTCGACACTGGTGGCACCGGCCCGCTGGGCAACGACAATGATTGCCAATTCGAGAAGATAGACTGAAACTCCCACAACGAGGTATCGCTTCATCGAACTGGACAGCCCTTGCCAGATGCTCCAGGGGTGGAGACTCATAGACGCTTGGACCTCGCTTTGTCGATGATGTAGAGTGGCCGATTTTGGGTTTCGGCATGGATCTGGCTCAGGTACAAGCCGATGATGCCCTGCGATACCAGCAGTACACCGACCAGAAACAGTAGCAGCACAATGACGTATGCACTGCCAGTGGCGTGCAAGCCGATTGGATCACCCAAGAGGGCGTTAACCACCATGCCAATCCCGACCAATAAGGATATAGGCAGCACCACGATGCCGACGTATGCCACGAAATAGAGAGGTGACACACTGTAGGCTATAAAACTACTAACCGCTAACTTAAAGAGTTTCTTAAATGAATAGCCCGAGCTGCCGTGCTCCCTTGGGTTCGCCTGAAAATGAATATACTCACTTTTGTAACCGAGCCAGTCAATTTGAGCCCGGGTCATACGATTACGTTCTGTTAAACGCAAGAACTCCTCAGCGACACTCGAATCGATCAAACGAAAATCAGTCGAATAGGGAACAACCGGTCGATGGGTAAGCCGTTGCAAAATACGGTAAAACAGCTTCGAACCGGAGCGTTTCACGAAGCCTTCCTTTTGGTTTTTATCCCTTACCCCGACAACTACTTTTGCACCACCTTGCCAGCGTGCTATAAATTCAGCTATCAGCTCGACCGGGTGCTGACCGTCGCTATCGAGGGTAATGACCGCAGCGCCGTTTGCCGCCTGCAGGCCGGCGGTAGTGGCAATCTCTTTGCCGAAGTTACGCGACAGACTGATGATACGTATTCGCTCGTTGTCTAACGCAAATTGAGCCAGCAGTGCGAGGGTCTTGTCGGTGCTGCCATCATTGCAATAGAGCAGTTCAAATGTTACACCTTTAAGTGAATCGAGTTGAGCCACCAGCGCCGTGTGGAAGCGCTCCAGCCCGGTGCCCTCGTTGTAGACGGGCATAACAATAGAAACAAGCGGTGTTGGTGAAGCCATAAACTAGTGCCAAGTATAACAAATCCTGGGCGGTTTCACACCTGTTGAGGTAGTTTTTTGCCACGGCCAACGCTACAATACAATTGTATGGGAGATTTTCTTCGCAACAAAAACTCGTTAATTGAGCCGCTCTGGCACGTCCAGATCACCATGCTGATGGCAATTGTTTTACAGCTACTGCTGCCCGACCGGTTCGTATTTATATCCCGCTACCTATTGGTAAGCGTCGAGGTGGTGCTGTTGATCGCCCTATCCTTTACGACGCCGCGTGAACGTATTTTTAAGTCCTTCTCCCGGCGCTTGAATGTCCTGCTCTTGATTGCCTTCAGCGGTTTGGCCAACTGTTACGGCTTAATCGTAGTCGCCAACAAGCTACTGTTGAGCGGTTCGCTGGCCAACGGCCGGGATTTGGTCCTGTCGGCGGTCAATATTTATCTCACGAATATCATTATATTCGGTTTGTTTTATTGGGAGATGGATGGCGGCGGCCCCGGCGAGCGGGCCCAAGCGCCCAAGCATGCTCAGGATTTTCTATTTCCACAAAATCAGAACGAAGACTACCGGCATCCGCATTGGCTGCCGACATTTGTCGATTACCTATACGTTTCATCGACCAATGCGATGGCCTTCAGCCCGACCGACACCTTGCCCTTAAGCCGCCGGGCGAAACTCCTGATGCTGTTCCAGGCGGGAATCTCGCTCGTAACGATCGCTCTGGTAGCGGCCAGGGCTGTCAACATTTTGCACTAAAGCTTGAAGAGACTGTGACGCTGGGCGAAGATGAAGGCCACTGCGCCAATGGCCAAACCAAGCCAATAATTCAACAAACGGTATAGAAACACGCCGGCGACGGCAGCGGAGCTCGGCACGTGGTAGGCAACTAAGCCGGCCACCAAGCCGGCTTCCAGGCCACCGAGGCCTCCCGGTGTCGGCGTAGCCGTGCCAACACCCAGCCCGAAGGTAAAGACCACCAAGACCGTTATAAACGCTAGGTGGACATGGACGGCTGACAGGCTGAGCCACAGGCTGCCGACGGTGCATAGTGTCAGACTCATAGAGGTCATGAGCGCCAGACCGACATGCGCGGGTCGGTGACGATAAGCCGTCAATTGTCGGAGCGCCGCCCCGGCCGCTCGACCGGCCCGTTTCTTTCGTCCGAACAATAGCAACGATAGGGCGAGGAGCGCGCCTGCGGCGACTAGCACCCTAAAGAGGCTAGCATGCGACGCATCTATCTGGAGTGCCGGCCACCGGCCACCGGCAAGACTCACGACCAGACCGAGCAGCAAGCCGTGTCCGACGATGCCCAGCAGGTTGTTAGCCGCCACTACAGCTGCCGCTTGGGCTGTGGTGTGCTGTGACCGCCGCAAATAGAGGTAGTTGACGCCAAGCGCGCCGACACCGGCCGGTAAGACCCGGTTCACGAAGAGACTGCTCAGTTGCACCAGCAAGGTACGGCGGTAGGCTAAGGGCTTGAACGCCAATAAGCAATAGGTGCCGGTAGCGAGCAGATAGGTTAGACCGGTTGCGGCCAGCGCAGTCACCAGTGGTTGGAGGACCGGATGCCGAACCAGCTTGAGGCTGTCATGGAAGCTGCCAAGTTGCGGTACCACAACATACAGCGCAAACAGCAGCAGCACTAGGGGCAACAGGTGGCGGCGATCAGGACGAAATGAGGTTTTGGTTGATGCCATAATGCTTATCATTATCACCGACCAACCACCGATCTCCAAGTGTAGATACAGCGGCAGATCGCCGAATATTTCACACAAACATCGCTCAGCAGGACTGTATAATAGCAAACTATTAGAAGACTAACTTCGGGAAACTCGGCATGAAACACCTCGGTGGCGTTGTCAAAAAATGGGTTCTGCTCACCATCGGCTACCTTTTATTGACCCAAGTTCTCCCGGCCAATAAAGCCGACTTGCATACCTACGGTCTCAGCCTGGCCCAATATCACGTCCTGCGCTTTTTGCTGGCTCTACCGCTGAGCCTATTGTGGTTTGCAGCCCTTTTCGGGTACTCCCAACTCGACCAGTACGCTAAATCGATCGCCAAAACGCCGGAGGCAGAAGGGTATCGGCGGCTGACGAAGGGCTGCCTGTGGCTGGCGTGGAGCTTGGTAATCCCCGCGGTAGTTTCATTATTCTTCAGTACGATTGCCAGCAGTAATTCGGGCCTCCACTCAGCAGCAGTGATTATCACTAATTACCTAGGCTTAGGTCTGACCCTGCTGGCATTCGTCAATATCGGTAGCGGCACGCAGGAACTGGCCGTGAAAGCCAAGCACCACTTCAGCGCGGCCAATACCCGTAGCCTCCAATTTATTTTCGTCGCCGGTGGCGTATTGTACTGTTACTTGACCTTCCGCAATCTTGATTTACACAGCCTAGCTTCGACCAGCAACCCTTATTACTTACCGCTCTGGCTATTGATCAGCAGCCTGTTTATCCCCAATTTATACGCCTGGTTTATCGGCTTGTTAGCTGTCTATGAAATCGGCTTTTTGGCCCGTAGCTCGCCAGGGGTACTCTACCAGCGGGCACTGAAAACGTTTGCATTAGGATTGGTGGCGGTGATCGCCAGCCTCATAAGTGTCCAGTATCTGCACACGACTGTGCCGCGAACCGGCCACCTGTCCTTAAATACGACTTTAATTATTACCTACAGCATCTACATGGCGTCGATCATTGGTTTTGCCTTACTTGCCTTGGGCGCTTGGCGTCTCAAGCGGATTGAAGAGGTCTAGCCATGCCGTCCAAGCAGACCGCATCACTCTACGACAAGGTGGTCAAAGTCACCCATGTTTACTTGGGGCCGGCCGCCGACCGGTTCATTGCGCGCCAAGTCGAAAACCATCTGCGCAAGCCACCCGAAAAGCTGTCGGAAACTGACTTGCTTGGCCTAATCGCCTGGATCCGCGTCGCCGTATCGTTACTCACCGATGACAGCGAAATTATCGATGAGTACACGGCCCAGCTTGAAAAACTGGCGCGGCCCCAACCGAAAGGCCAGAAATAACCCGTAATGTCATGGCTATCAGCGACAGCAGCACACCCTGGAGCGTAATGTCTACCGGCCGCGAGAGGCAGGCCGAGACGGACATTTTGTTCACCAGCATAGGCGATGGCGCGATCGCCACTGACCAGTTCGGCCGGATCACCCGGGTCAACCCGGTAGCGCTCGACCTGCTGGGCTACCGGGAATCGGAAATGCTCGGCGAATGGTTCCCGCAGAAAGTCGTCGCCGTCAATGCCGACGATGTGCCGTTCAACCTGATTGACCGCCCAATCACCAAAGCCTTCTTGACCGGGCGGCCGGTCTCCGAAAAGCTGTATTACCGGCGCAAGGATGGCCAGCGTATTCCGGTGTCGATGACCATATCGCCGATCCTGCTACAGCGTCAGCCGGTCGGGGCTATCGAAGTCTTCCGCGATATTACGCTTGATGAAGAAATCGACCGAATGAAGAGTGAGTTTATCTCCTTGGCCTCACACCAGCTGCGCACGCCTTTATCAGCCATCAAAACCTACTCACACATGCTGGTCGACGGCTACATGGGCGATATTACCGAAACGCAGCGCAAATCGCTCCACACTATCATTTCCGCCGCCAACCGCATGAATGAATTGATAAGTACGCTGTTGAATATCACCCGCATCGAGAGCGGTACGATTACAGTCACCCTAAAGCCGGTCAAACTGGACCAATTGATCGACGAGGTCATCGCCGAAGTGTCTCTGTTGGCGGCCGACCGCTCGATCGATCTATCGTTTGCGCGCAAGCCGGACCTGTCAGCCAAAACCGATCCGCTGATATTCAAGGAGGTGCTCACCAACCTTGTCATCAATGCCATCAAGTACACTCCAGAGCAGGGCAGCGTCACGATCGAGGCTCGGCGCCGGCCCAAAGACATGCTGATACGGGTCCGCGATACCGGTTGGGGTATCCCGATCCACGCCCAAGAACAGGTTTTCAGCAAGTTTTTCCGGGCCCAGAATATCGTCAGGCGGGAAACAACCGGCACCGGGCTGGGGCTCTACCTGGTGAAAGGCTTGGTAGCGGCGCTGCAGGGAACAATTTGGTTTACCAGCACCGAGGGGCAGGGCACTGAGTTTTGCTTCACCATCCCGCACAGCCGTCGCTCAACCCAGACGACGCGTAAAGTGTTTGGCCGGACAAAACCGTAGCCGTCCCTAGGTGCTTATTGCCAGGATTGTGAAAATTTTGATACTTAGCCCAAACTGTCTATGCTATATATGAAGCTAGAAGTTGCCAGGAAGAGGGGTTTTAGTGGCACGAATACTAATAGTAGAAGACGACCGCGATCTCAATAACGCATACTCGGTTATCCTCAAAAACGAAGGCCACGAAGTTGTGGAGGCTTTTGATGGTAAGCAAGCACTCAAGAAGCTAAAAGACTTTTCGCCTGACCTGATACTGCTGGATCTGCTGATGCCGATTATGGGCGGCCTGGAATTCCTGCAGCAGTATGATCTGATCAAGGCCCACCCTAAGGTCAAGGTCCTGATTTTTACCAATATGGAGAATTCGCCAGAAGTGAATGAAGCCTATAAACTAGGTGCTCACCGTTGCATCATCAAATCCTGGACGGCGCCGCACAACCTGGCACGGGTAGTCAGCGACAGCTTGCAGGATCACAACACCAAGGCCGGCCCACGACCGGCCGCTGTTCCTTCCTAGTCGGCGCTACGATGTAATATTCATGTCGGAAATGTACTGGTCGTTGAGCAGTTGTATAAGCCGCTTCAGATTCAGCCGGTAGGGTTTTTGTTTGCCGTAGGTAATGACGGCTTGGCGCTTGAGCTTATTCAGCTCGGTAGCAGCCGTTTCGCGGGTAAGCCCCGTCAGGTTGGCAAAGTCCTGGTGGGTTAGGTCGAGCATGATCTGGATCTGCCCCGCTTCAACTTCTTTGCCGTGGTTCAAGGCTAAGTAGTGGAGCGTGTAGAGCAGTTTGTCGCTGGCCCGGGAATGCTGTAGGGCGTTGAGGCGCATTGAGGTGCCAAGCTGGTCGACCACGTGACGTTCCAACTCCTGGTAGAGCAATTCGGGCCGTTTCTTGAGGAAGTCGACGAATTCCTCACGGTTAATGACGTAAACCGTCGCTTCATCGGTAAAAACTTCATAATAAAAGATCGCGCTGGCCATCTTGCCATACAACCAGGCGCCGGGGAAAGGGGCATCGACACCGTAGAAGGCCACTGGTTTTTCATCACCGCTAACACTCAGGTTATACGCCTTGATGACGCCTTCTTTAACGACAAAGGCATTGCGTGGCGCTTCGCCCTGGAAAATAATAATTTCGCCCTTTTTAAAAGTGCGGATGGGGTGTCGCTCTAAGTAAGCGTGCAGGTAATTCGTCGCGACTCGGTCACTCATGCCTAGCTATAGTACCATCTCTGTCCAGATGTCTGAATACCAGCCTCACTGGCTGTTGACGGCGGTGAGGGCTTGGTCGTTGCCGAGGATAACGATGAAATCGGCGGTGTAGACCGTGCCATAGGGGTTGGTAGTCGTTACGTGGTTGCCGAAGAGTTGCACCAGCAGCTTCCGGGTAGCCGGTTTTTTACCGTGAGAATTATCGATAATGCTGGTGACGGCTTGGTTACTCCGGGCATCGCCGACACTCGTCACGTTGATATTCTTTTCTTTGAGGGCAGTGCGTTTTTTGGAGGCTAACCCGGATGTGCCGGTACCGTTCAGCAGTACCACAGCGGCATTTTCCTGGACGACCGGACTGTTTGACGTATGGCGCTTGATGAAGGTTTGGATGTCATTATAGTCATCGAGGCCGGCCGCCGGGATCAGCGCCGATTGGCCGCCCGCTGCGGTGTAGCTGGTTAGGAGGTTCTTGCCCTCGGCGTCATTGAGGCTCAGTGACTTGATGTCTCCAGCTTTAATCGGCTTGATCAGGTCGTACAGGCGGCGGAATTCACCGAGGGTCATGTCGGTTTTGACATTATTGCCGATGGCGTTAGACAGGCTGCTCACCTTCGCAGGGTTGGCCAGCACGCCGACACTGACCGCCTTGCTCTTGAGGGCCACCAGCATTTGCCGCTGGTGCAGAGTACGGTCAAAGTCGCTGCCAGCAAAGCCATACGAATTGTAGGCGTCACCACGGGCGCGGGCTAGGTCAAGCGCTTGTTGGCCGTTCAAGTGGTGAATTCCGTTGGATAGTTTCGGTACGAGGGGACCGCCGGTAGTATAGTCAATGCTCGGGTCATAGATGCCGCGCGGGTCGCTGCTCGCAATGTTTACCTCAATACCGCCGACGGCATTAACGGCATCGCGGAAAGCATTGTAATCGATCAGGCTGTAGTAGTTGATGTCGATGCCGAAATCTTGCTCCACCACCTGTTCCAGCTGACCCATACCCCCAGCGGGATAACCTTCTTGGTTGAACTCCTGGTCTTCGCCGTACACATAGGCCGCATTGATCTTCTGGTGGCCGCTTTGGCCGATGGCCACCCAGAGGTCACGGGGAATGCTGAGCATGAAGGCTTTATTGTTTTTCGTGTCGATGCTAAGGATCATTATCGAGTCGGTCAGCTCCCCGCCGGCATGCCCGGCATCGTCGGCTGAATTGCCGGCCAGGAGGATGTTTACCCGACCAACGCCCTCGCCCTTGAGGTGGGTCTGGTGCAGGACACCGAAAATACTGCCGCCGAACAGCTTATGGGCATTATAAATCAGCGTGCCGCCGACCCAGCCGCCGACCAGTAACACGAGAATAGACAGCGCCACCACCGACCGCTTTAAGGTTATTTTACGGCGTAATCGCTTGAGCCGGCCCGTCTTAACAATTGCCGCCGCACCGCTTGGCCGGCCGTGGTAATCACGTGGATCGTATTTGTAGCTATGTAAAGTCATGCCAACGCTGGGAAAACGACTAGCCTGTCGCCTGACGGTTACCATGTCCTGGCCAGGCCGCCTCATGGGGGCGGTTGGCAAAGCAGGCATGCGGCGTACTGTTTGTGGCATCGAAGTTGGCTCTCATTATAACGGTTTCACCCTTTCTGTGCGAACGTTTTTGAAGCCTTACCCTAGCGGCCCGAGCTGAGAAGCGGCTGAGAAGCCAGGCCGGGCATAAGTCAACTAAGGCTGTTAATTTCGACCCCTGTCAGGTATACTGGTAAAACTCTTAATTATGAAGTTGGTTGTCCAAATCCCGTGCCTGAACGAAGCCGCGACCCTGCCGCTGGTATTAGAGACTATCCCCAAGAAAATTGACGGCGTTGATGAGATTATAGTGTTGGTTGTCGACGACGGATCGACTGACGAAACGGTAGCGGTTGCTCGCCAGCACGGCGTAAAGCATTTCGTCCACCATACCCAAAACCAAGGCCTCGGCCGTTCGTTCCATGACGGCGTCTTCAAAGCTCTCGAACTGGGCGCCGACATTGTCGTAAACACTGATGGTGACAACCAGTACCCCCAAGAGCGCATCGGTGATCTAGTCCAACCGCTTGTCCAAGGTCAAGCCGACATTGTGATTGCCGACCGGCAGACACACACCATTGAGCACTTCTCAGCCACCAAGAAGCTATTGCAAAAATTCGGCAGCGCCGTCGTCAACTACGTGGCGGGCACCAGTTTACCGGATGCGGTAAGCGGCTTCCGCGCCTATTCTCGCGACGCGCTGCTGCAGCTGAACACCATCACACGCTTCAGTTATACCGTCGAAACCATCATCCAAGCCGGCAATAAGCGCTTGAAAATCGCAAGTGTGCCGGTTACTACCAACGCCAAAACCCGTGAATCGCGGCTGTTCAAATCAACCCGTGAGCTTGTGCTCAAGCAAATGGTGACCATAATCCGCGCCTACATTATGTATAAGCCGTACGTTATTTTTGGCGCGCTGGGCTGGGTGCTGTTCATCGGAGGTGCGGTGCCGGTCGCCCATTTCCTATATTTTACCCTTGTGAGGAACGACGGCCGGGGACACGTGCAGTCGCTGATCCTCGGCTCCACACTGATGATTGTGGCTTTTGTGTGCTTCGCGCTCAATATAATCGCCGACCTAATCCGGACCAACCGTATTTTGACAGAAGACAACCTGGAGCAGACCAAGCGTCTGCGCTTCGATAAGTAGCTAATCAGTAATATAAGAACTGGTCCTGGTTGTAGTAACCCGGCGTAACCGGGCCGATTGCGTTTTGGACGGCATGGTTCACATCGCGAACCGGCTGCGACGGCCAATACCAGTTATCGGTGCTGCGCAATATGTATGTCAGGGCACCGCCGCCCCACAACATCACAAGCACGGCAAGGGCGGCAAGCTGCAGCTTAAGACGCGGACGGTTAAGGCACGCTTCCTTGACAGCCAGCACGAAAAGCAACAGCACAACAGGCAGAATCGGCAACAAGTAGCGGCCGTTGACAGCCACCGCCCGTCCTACCCGGAGATAGGCCATATAATTGTCAATCCACAGCACGGCAATATAGAGTCCTGAGACATATAACAGGAGCTTTATGCCGCTTGTGTTGTATTGTCGAACCACACGCCGTCCGTACACAGCAAGTGCAATGAAACCCAGAGCCGAAAGCGCGATTGAGCCAACGGCGGGAAGCAATAATGCGCCTTTGGTCTGAAAATTAGTGGCCGGTCCGTCAATCGCAAAGACTAGCCGGAACCACATACCGTGTACCCAGCCAAACGCGTAAATCAGCGGGTTGCTATTGCTGTTAGTGTACTGGTGCTTATAGCGGTAGTCCCGCGCCCAGGGCCCATACGCAATACAATGGTCATAATCCAAGACTTCCTCGCAAGCCGGAACCGGCGTATGAAACTTCACTAAGTTATAACCATAGCGCTCAGCATTAAGGCCGGCCGCTAGTAGCAAGCCGCCGACTGCCAGGCTAAGCATACCAAGTCGCGCAGCTTTTACTCCTGCGAGTAGCTGATGTCCTACATTACGCCAGCCAGTGGAAGTTTTATATAGACTGGCGGTAAGAAAGCCCAGGATAACTATAAAAATCGGCAAGAAGGCATACTTAACTATGCAGGTAATCAGACAGGCTGTCAGGAGCCATAACAGGGCTACACTAGGCACCGCTACACCCTTCCGGAGAGATTCCTGGAAACGTATGGTGAAAAGCAAAATGCCAGCTGTCAGAGGAATAAATAAATTGTCATAGTTAATCTGCGCTGCCAGCAACGGTACTACCGGAATCAGGATAAAGATCAGCAGGCAGAATTGCGCAACCGCCCGTGAGGCGCCAAGTTTCACCAGCAACTGGCGGAAGACCACTAAGCCCGAGGCGAATAGTCCGATATTGATTAGCCGTAGCAGGATAACTTGGATAGTCTGATCTGCTGTAAACCAGCTAATCAGCCTGTATGGAAAACTCATCAACCATTGGTACAGGTACGATGGGTCACGAGCCACCGCCCCAAAGGCATCGGACCCGGGTGGCTGCCCCGACCAGAAAGGGCTGATATGGTGAGCATACAAACGGATAATGCCCAGGTGGAAATCTTCGTCAAAAGCCATTGGGAAGCGGCCGCTAAAAGCAATCCAGATAGCTTGAATTACAAATAAGGCGATCACCGCCCAAAAAAATCGGCGGCTGCCGAGCAGGGTTTTAACGCGTGCTGCAGAAGATTGTTTCGACATAGCCGGGTACTTGTGGCGTATTATAACGCGAAAGCTGTGAACCGGCTTAAATATACTGGTCGCAGTGGCGCACGGGGCTACCTTTAGGCTATTATGATCAGATGAACCGCCGCGCTGTACGAGCTGTCGTCGTGCCGATTGTCCTACTTGCTACAATTATTGTTTTTGCCCGGTTCTTTAGGCAGCACCCTGAAATCGGCGACCAGCTACATAATGTTTCTGCAGGATTATTAATATCGTTGGTGTTATTGTACCTGGCCAGCATTGCCGCTCTGACCTTGGCGACCTTAGCCACCCTCCGTCTGTGCGGTCTGGTGGCTCTTCCCGGTGAAAGTTTTTTATTGACAGCTTACTCGGCAGTTATCAATTTCTTCGGACCGCTGCAAAGCGGGCCGGCTTTTCGAGCCGTCTACTTAAAAAAGAAGTACAACATCAATTTGCGTAAGTACGCCACTGCAACGCTGGTTTACCTGGTCTTATGGGGTTTCTATAGCCTTTGCATGCTACTGTCAGGCTTACTCGGCTGGTGGCTACTGGTGGTGATAGCTGCTGCCGGTGGCGCTGCGACAATTGTCTGCCGGCTGCCTGTGGTCAGGCAGCGTTTGGCTGAGCTAAACACGCGCGCCTGGCTGTATCTGGCACTTGCCACGGCTTTGCAGGTAGCCTCTATTAGCCTTATTTACTTCTCTGAACTCCGTAACGTCGCACCTGGCACACATTTTTCGCAGGCCGTTGTTTATACGGGCGCAGCCAATTTGGCACTGTATGTCTCCTTGACACCTGGAGCGATCGGCTTCCGCGAGTCGTTTCTGGTCTTTTCCCAGCACTTGCACCATATAAATAACACCACGATTGTCGCCGCCAATGTCCTCGACCGGGCCGTCTATATAATATTGCTGGTGTTACTGGCTATCTGCATTTTTTCGACGCACGCTCAACGCAAACTGACGCGAGTTGCCAAAACCGGCAAGAGCTGATACCTACAGCTATTTTTCATGCATCATCTTATAATGTAGGGGTATGAGAATACTGGTTATCGAGGATGCGCCGAAAATCGCCCAAGCCGTCAAGCGGGGTCTCGAGCTGAAGGGTTTCGCGGTTGATGTCGTTCATGACGGCGACAGCGGGTTATCCTACGCTGGTGATTCCGCCTACGACGCCATCGTGCTGGACCGCATGCTGCCGGGCACCCTGGATGGGGTAGCCCTCTGCAAGCAGCTGCGGGCCGACGGCGTGCAGACGCCGATCCTCATGCTGACCGCCCTCGGCACGATCGGTGATAAAGTCGAGGGATTGAACAGCGGCGCCGATGATTACCTGGTCAAGCCGTTCTCCTTCGACGAGTTGACGGCCCGCGTTCGGGCGCTGCTCAGGCGGCCGGTCAACCAAGTTGGTACGCAAATGAGCGTCGGTGACTTATCACTGGATACCAACAGTTACGAGGTTACACGCGGTAGAGCACCGATCAAGCTGTCACACAAGGAATTCGCCCTGTTGGAGTACTTCATGCACCACCCGGGGCAAATTATCACCAAAGACATGATTATCAGCCATGTGTGGGATGAAGACGCCGACGTGCTGCCCAATACTATCGAGGTGTACATCGGCTACCTGCGCAACAAAATCGACCGGCCGTTTCCAAAAGCCAAACAGCTGCTGCACACCCAGCGCGGTTTCGGCTACAAACTGAGCGATTGACATGTTCCGATCCGCCACCTTCAAATTAACCATGTGGTACCTGGCCATCGTCATGGCCATCGGTTTGGTCTTTAGTGTTGTGCTGTACCACGTCGGCACGGCCGAACTGAGCCGCGGCTTGCACCGTGAGACCGAGCGCATTTACGACCAATTCCCGGTGTTTCAAGACAACCCTCTGCTGAAGACAAGCCGGGATTATGACAACGGCGCCCATCGTATACTCCTGCGGCTGGTCGGTTTCAATCTGCTGGTGCTGGTTGCGGCCGGCGGCGCCAGTTACTGGCTGGCCCGGCGGACGTTAGAGCCGATCGAGGAAGCCCATGAACAACAGAAGCGTTTCACAGCCGACGTCAGCCATGAGCTGAGGACGCCGCTGACGGCCTTGCGAATGGAGAGCGAGGTCGCTTTACTCAACGCCAAAGCCGGTAAAAACGAATTGCGCGCAACGCTAACCAGCAACCTCGAAGAAATCGGCAAGCTAGAGGCCCTGATCAACAATCTGCTGCGTCTGAGCCGCCTGGAAGCCGACGAATTACAGCAGACTTTCCAGCCGGTAAGTACCGCCAAACTGACTAACGACGCCATCAAGCAAGTCGGTGCGCAGGCCGAAAGCCGTCGCATAACGCTTAGTCATGGCGGTGATAGCGCGCAGGTGCTCGGTGACCGCGATAACTTAGCGCAGATTCTTGTCATCTTGCTCGATAACGCGATCAAGTACAGCCCTCCGGGCAGCGAGGTAGTGCTGGCCACTAAGACCGCCAACGGCCGCATCGAACTCAGTGTCCGCGATCGGGGAGTGGGCATAGAGCGCCAGGCGCTCGAACACGTTTTCGACCGTTTTTACAGATCGGATAGTTCACGTGGCAAAGCCGACAGTGAGGGCTTCGGGCTTGGCCTGTCGATCGCCAAAATGATTGCCGACGTCCACCATGGCACTATTACGCTGAGCAGCCGGTTGGGTGAAGGCACTACGGCCACCGTTTCGCTGCCACCGGCGCCGGCTGAACCAGCTAAGCCTTAAAGACTGACGTTTAACTCGCCGCGGGCTACGCCTTGGGCGTCGCCGATCTCATAATGACCGCTGCCGAGAAGGGTGATTGTCGCTCGTTGCTGAGGTGCCAACGTTCGGGTGGCGGCACCATCATACCTTAACTTCTGGCCAGCTTTGAACATGGCGACGTGCACCGATTGGCTGCAGAGGTTGACAATCGTCAATGTGTCGCAGCGCTTGGCTGATGTTTCCGCCGGGGTGACGGTGCTGGGGCTGATATAAACCAGATGGCCGGCCTGGTTGTGTTGCTCGCACAGCAGGCGGGCATGGCCGGTTTCGGCCGAACCGGTGTGAGTCAGCCAGATCGCAGCCGGGATGGTGGCTGCCATCACCACCAACGCAGCCACTACCAGTAGTAAGGCCTTGTACTGCTTGCTCAGGCGATTCATGGTGGACAGTGTAGCATGCGGGGCCGCAGGCTATTCTCAGGCCCGCCAAACCTGTTATAGTAAAGGCACATGGACACACTGAGGGGCCGGCAGCGTGAATAAACAAAAACTTGCCGCACTGGTGCTGCTCGCGAGCGGCGCAATTGCCACGGGCTTTTGGTACTTGCACGATAAAGACATTGCCGTCCTCAACCCACACGGACAGATTGCCGGCCAAGAGCGCCATTTGATGATCGTAACTGTCCTGCTGGGGGTGATTGTCGGCGTGCCGGTGTACATTATGCTGTTCGCGTTCGCCTGGCGATACCGGGAGAGCAACACCAAAGCCAAGTATTCGCCGGAACTAGCCGGCAATGCCATTGCCGAAACCTTATGGTGGGGCATCCCCTCGGCCATTATCCTGGTACTGTCGGTGATCACCTGGCAGACCAGTCACAGCCTCGATCCCAAGCGGACCATCAGTTCAGCCAACCGGCAATTGACCATCCAGGTCATCGCCCTGGACTGGAAGTGGCTGTTCATCTACCCCGAGCAGAATGTCGCCAGCCTTAATTTCATCGAGCTGCCGGTCGGCACTCCGGTGGAGTTCGATGTTACAGCCGACGCGCCGATGAATTCACTGTGGATCCCGCAGCTCGGCGGCCAGATCTATGCCATGCCGGGGATGTCCACGGAGCTGCATCTTATTGCCAACCAAGCCGGTGATTACCGCGGCAGTTCGGCCAACATCAGCGGCAGCGGCTTCGCCGGCATGCACTTCATCGCGCGCGCCGCGTCAATGGACAGCTTCAACCAGTGGGTCGAGCATGCCCGGCAGTCGCCGCAAGCCCTGGACAACACGATGTATGCCCAACTGGTTAAACCGAGCCAGGACGACCGTCCCCGGCAGTACGCACCGGTAGCGCCGAACCTCTATGCCGATACCATCCTCAAATTCATGGGGCCGAGGGGTTAGCGGCGATGCTTGGCAAGCTCAGTTGGCAGGCGCTAAATAACGGCCCGATCGTGCTGGGCGGAGATATTATGATGCTACTGGGCGGCCTGAGCGTCGTCGCACTACTGACATACACCAAGCGCTGGAAGTGGTTGTGGCGTGAATGGCTGACTTCACTCGACCCCAAAAAGATCGGCGTCATGTACATCGTCGTAGCAATGCTGATGCTTTTGCGCGGCCTGGCGGACGCGGCAATGATGCGAGCCCAGCAGGCAACCAGCGTAGGTAGTGCGCACGGTTTTTTGAACGCAGACCATTTCCAGCAAATCTTTTCGGCCCACGGCACGATCATGATCTTCTTCGTCGCCATGGGCCTGATGTTCGGCTTGATCAACCTGATTATGCCGCTGCAGATCGGCGCCCGGGATGTGGCCTTTCCGTTCATGAACTCCGTCAGTTTCTGGCTGTTTTCGGCCGGCATGATATTGGTGAACCTGTCGCTTGTGGTCGGCCAGTTTTCCGCCGCCGGCTGGCTGGCTTATCCGCCACTGTCGGAACTGGCTTACAGCCCCGGCGTCGGCGTAGATTACTGGATCTGGGCGCTGCAGATTGCCGGTGTCGGCAGTCTGCTATCCGGGATTAATTTCCTGGTGACCATCCTGCGCATGCGCCGGCCCGGTATGCGACTGATGCACATGCCGCTTTTCACCTGGAGCATTCTTTGTTCGATGGTGTTGGTGGTCTTCGCCTTTCCGATCCTGACCGGCACGCTGGCCATGCTGGCACTGGATCGCACACTCGGCATGCACTTCTTCACAGCCGACGGTGGCGGTAATGCCATGATGTACGTCAACCTCATCTGGGCGTGGGGACATCCGGAGGTCTACATCCTCGTCCTGCCGGCGTTCGGCATCTACTCGGAAGTCGTCTCGACGTTTGCGCGCAAACGACTGTTCGGCTACGCGTCGATGGTGTGGGCGCTGATCGCCATCACATTTTTGTCGTATGTCGTGTGGCTGCACCATTTCTTCACCATGGGGGCCGGCGGTGACGTCAATGCCTTCTTTGGCATAATGACCATGGTAATTGCCGTGCCGACAGGGGTGAAAGTCTTCAACTGGCTGTTTACGATGTACCGCGGGCGAATCAAATTCGCCACACCGATGTTTTGGTTTATGGGTTTTGTGGTGACTTTCACAATCGGCGGTATGGCAGGGGTGATGATGGCCGTGCCGGCTATCGATTTCCAGGTGCACAACAGCTTGTTCCTGGTGGCCCATTTCCATACGATGATCATTGGCGGGGTAGTCTATGGCTTCTTTGCCGGGCTGACCTACTGGTTCCCGAAAATCTTCGGTTTCACGCTTAATGAGCGGCTGGGCCGCTACGCCTTCTGGTGCTGGTTCGTCGGCTTCTTGCTGGCCTTTATCCCGCTGTACATCCTTGGCCTTATGGGTGCTACCCGGCGGATGGACCATTACGATGCCAGTCTGGGCTGGCAGGGGTTATTTATTGTCGCCGCCGTCGGCGTTGCTCTCGTACTCCTCGGCGTGGCTTTCCAGCTTTTGCAACTGCTGGTCAGTATCAAACAACGTCATGAACACCGTGACCTGACCGGTGACCCCTGGAACGGCCGGACCCTGGAGTGGTCAGCCAGCTCGCCGGCACCGGTTTACAACTTTGCCCGTTTGACGCCCGTTCATGGACGCGACGCATTTTGGGCGATGAAGCACAGCGGTGCAAAATCGGACGACAAAGAGCCTTATGAAGCCATAACCCTGCCGAAAAACACCGGTATGGGGCTGTTCATCGCCGGCTTCGCGTTCCTCAGCGGCTTCGCCATCACCTGGCACATCTGGTGGTTGGCGCCGGTCGGACTGGTGGGGATTATCAGCTGCCTGATCATCCGGGCCTCAGCCGAAGACACCGAATACACCATTAGCGCCCAGCAGGTGGCCAAGCTGGAAGGAGAACGGCTATGAGCCAGGAGGCCGAGACAGTAGCCGCCAACAAGACCATTTTCGGCTTTTGGATGTACCTGATGACCGACTGTGTGCTGTTTGCCAGCCTGTTTGCCAGCTTTGCCGTCTTGCGCAGCAGCACGTTCGGCGGTCCGGCCGGCAATGAGCTGTTCAGCATGCCGTTTGTACTGACGGAGACCTTAATTCTGCTTACCAGCAGCTTCACGGCCGGCTTGGGACTATTGGCCGCCCGCCGTCGAGATAGCGCGCAGACCGTCGTCTGGTTTCTATTGACAATGCTGCTCGGTCTATCATTCCTTACTATGGAGCTCACTGAGTTCCACAAGCTGTATGTCGAGGGCAATAGCTGGCAGCGCAGCGGCTTCCTGTCGGCATTCTTTACGCTGGTGGGCACCCACGGCGCCCACATCTGTAGCGGGCTGATCTGGATGGCGGTACTGCTGGTTAAAGTAATCAGAAAAGGCTTGAGCGACCTGACTGTTAAGCGTTTGACGATGCTCAGCATGTTCTGGCATTTCCTGGACATTATCTGGATCTTCATCTTCACCGTTGTCTACCTGTTTGGAGCCAACCCATGACCGCCAATACCGAGACAACCCGGGAAGTCGCCCATGGCAGCGTCGCCGGCTACTGTCTGGGCTTCGGCCTGTCGCTCGCCCTGACCCTGGCGGCGTATTACCTCACGACCCGCCAGCTGGCTCATGGCTGGGCGTTGATTTTCGATTTGGCCGGCTTGGCAGTCATCCAACTGTTTGTGCAGCTGGTTTGTTTTTTGCATCTCGGCCGAGAGTCCCGGCCGCGCTGGAACTTGACGGTGCTGCTGTTCGCCGCCATGGTCGTCGGCATCCTGGTTTTCGGCTCACTGTGGATTATGAATAATCTGAGTTACGGCCACGAACATCTGCCTAATGGAGCCAATGCCGACCAGACAATCATCAAAGACGAGGGGTACCGGCCATCAAACTACTAAACTCGTATGTTTACCTGACAAAGCCGGGGATCATTGCCGGCAATGGCTTGACTGCAATCGGCGGTTATCTGCTGGCCGCCCACGGCCATGTCGTGCTGGGACGCTTACTAGCGACTGTCGCCGGGATTTCACTGGTTATCGCTGCTGCCTGCGTCATCAATAACTACATCGACCGTGACATCGACAGTAAAATGTCGCGTACCAAGTGGCGGGGCAAAGCCACCGACCGGGTCGGCGTGACGTCCGGAATTATCTATGCCTGCATCCTGGCGATAACCGGCTCGGCCGTTTTGCTGTGGGGCGCTAACTGGTTAACGGCCGGGGTCGGCGCGGTCGGCATGATCTTCTATGTCGTGCTTTACAGCATTATGAAGCGCCGCTCGATTCACGGCACTCTCGTCGGCTGCGTGTCGGGCGCAACGCCGCTGGTAGCCGGCTACACGGCAGTGAAGGGGCGTTTAGACACCGCGACCGCGCTGCTGCTACTCCTCATGGTCTTCTGGCAGCTGGCGCACTTCTACGCCATCGGCCTGTACCGGCTGAAGGAATACCGGGCGGCCGGACTGCCGATCATGCCGGTGGTGAAGGGCGAGCCGCTTACCAAACGACTGATCATCGCCAATATCATCGCTTTTGGCATCTGTGTCGGTTTGTTAACGGCCTTACATTACACCGGCTACGTGTTTCTGACGATTATGACCATCGTTACCGCCAGCTGGTTGTGGCGGGGCCTACGCGGTTTCGGAGCAGCCGGCAATGCCCAGTGGGCACGCGGCATGTTCGGCTTTTCGCTGTTGGTGATCACAGTCTTCTCGCTCAGCGCCGCCAGCAACGCCTGGCTGCCGTGAATTAGTGGGCAGGGCGAATGCTATAATTGCCTTAATGCTTGTATTGCTTCATGTTTCGTTCGCCTTGGCCAGCATCATCCTCAGCGGCATCGCCTGTTTGACACCTTCGCTTACCAAGCTTCGTGCGGCGTATGCCCTGATCGCCCTGACGCTGGCCAGCGGCAGCTATTTGGTCTGGACCATACACGCGCCAATGGTGCAGTCCTGCCTGAGCGGCATTATCTATTTAGCTGTCGTCTTGTTCGAAACGGTTGCCGCACGTCACAGGCTGGCTACGGCCCGCAGCAAATTGTAAGTTTAGAAGTGCTCCCGAATATGGCTGAACGAATACTCCCACTCGGCGTTGGCCTTTTTGTGCGGATTGAAGATATGATCGGGATCCATGATGTCTTTGACCTCGCGGAACAGACCGTAGATTTCCGGTCCGTACATCTGTTTCAGCCAAGGGCCGCGTACCAGGCCATCGTTATGCTCGCCAGACAATGATCCGCCGTATTTCAACACCAGATTGTTAACAGCTTTCATAGCCGGCAGGATTTTGCGGCGGTCAGCCGGATCCTCCAATTTCATGAGCGGAATGATGTGGAAGTTGCCGTCGCCCATGTGGCCGGCAACGGTGGCCTGCAACTTGTATTTGCGGATGATGGCTCGCAGCTGCGGCAAAAAGGCACTTAGGTGGGCTGGCGGCACTACCAAATCATCTATAAACGGCGCTGTGTGCTTCTCTTTCACTTTGCTGCGGAGCAGCTGGAAACTGTAGCGGCGCATGACCCAGAATTTTTCTGATTTGCCCTCGGTAGGATCTTCCTCGAAGCCATTGATTTCGTAGCGGGCCCGGTGGCGGGCCAGCTGTTGGTGCAGGGCATGGATTTTGGCGCGCACGCCTGCCTCGGTTTCGTCATTGAATTCGACCATCAGGATCAGTTTCGGGATGCCTCTCAGCAGCTGCAGTCCGTCCGGAATCAGGCTGAACAGCAAATGGATGAAGCGCCGCCAGCCGAGGATTTTGAGGAAGCTGGGCATAAAGCGGATCGATAACCACAGCGTCGCGTCGTCGAACGACTCAAAGGTGGCCGGCTTGGATTCCAGCACTTTGGGGATTATTTCACCCAGGTCATCGATATCTCGCATGAACAACACCAGCAGGCCGGAGTGGTCACGGTGGGGCACCAGCCGGAAATGAATGTCGGTTACGAAGCCGAGGGTGCCCTGGGCGCCAGTAATCAGCTTGGTGAGGTCGAAAACGCCTCTATCGCGGTCCCACACGTCCCACAGGTTGTAGCCGGTCGAATTCTTGCTGACATGCGGCTTGGCGGCCTTTATAGCCTCGTAATTATCGTCGAGCAGTTTGAATAGCCGGCTGTAGACCTTACCTTCGAAATCTTTCTGCTTCATTTTCTTATTAAGCTCGGTTTTGGTCAGCGGATTTAGTGTCCGCTCGACCCCGTCGGCAAACACAAATTTCAGCTGGGTGACGAAGTCCTCGGTTTTGCCGAATTCCAGCGACTTTTCGCCGCCGGAGTTGTTGTTGACCATGCCGCCGATTGAGGCCAAGTCACGCGATGCCGGATAGCTCGGCATCAGGGCACCATGCTTCAGCGTCTCAGGCTCGAAGTCACGGTACAACACGCCGGGTTGGGCTTGAGCCGACTTAGACGAAACGTGCTCGATGGCCGTAAAGTGCTCGCGGAAATCGACGATAATCGAGTCGTTAATGGCGCCTCCAGACATATCAGTGCCGGCGCTGCGGGCCGTCAGGCTGAGGCCGTGGTGGGTCTTTTTCTGCTTGGTCACAAACGTAACAAGCCGTTCGATGTCCACAGCGTCTTTCGGTCTGACCACCAGCTTGGGCCGCAGCTCAAACATTGAAGCGTCGTGGCTATACAGATCCAGAGTCGCCGGCGAGGCATCGATCTCACCCTTGAAGCCGGCTTTGCTAAGCCCACCGCTAATATCTTCCATTGCTCTAAGCTTAAGGGGTATGGCGGTTGTTTTGCAAGTTTTTGTAGGCCTCGAGGTAGCGTTCGGCAATCACCGGCCATTGGTAGTGGGCCAGTGTGAACTCGCGGCTGCGCAGGCCGAATTGCTTGGCGGTTGCCGGGTCGCCTAAGAATTGGCTGATGGTTTGCTCAAACGCCGCGGCGTCCTGGACCGGCACTAACAGGCCGTTTTGCCCATTGCTCACAGCGTCGATAATGCCTTCAGTGGCTGCCGCCACGACCGGCACGGCGCATAACGAAGCTTCAAGCACTACTAGCCCAAAGCCCTCGATGTTATTTGCTACAGGGATATTAGGCATGACAAAGACATCGGCGCCGTTATAGGCCGCTTCATAGAGCGAGTCGGTCACCCGACCGAGCAGGCGGACGTGGTTGCTCAAGCCGGTGGCGGCAATCGCTTCTTCGATGATGGGACGCTCACTACCTTCGCCGACCACCAGATATACCAGATTCGGATACCGGACCACGAGTTGGGGCATAACGGCGGAAATGAACCAGGCAACGCCCTTGCGCTTGATCAGGCGCCCGACGGTTAGCAGGATCCGGCTGTCATGAGGCAGCTGGAGTTGTTGCAGCAAATCATCCCGGCTGGACTTGCCGTAGAGCTTATCCTCGACCGCCAGCGGAATAACCAGCAGTTTCTCGGGTGGCACGCCGCGGGCAGCGGCTTCATCGGCAGCCGCTTGGCTGATGCAGAAGACAACGGACGCCCGGGCGACTGCTCGCGGTGCCAGCGCCTTGAACAGCGGGTTGGCAAAGGTGATATCTAGGCCGTGGATAACGACCGTATAGGGCTTACGTGACAGCTTGGACAGAAGCCAGCCGGCCGGGGCCAGCAAGCCATCCTGGATGTGGATGACGTCGATCCCGCCTTTGGCCAGGTGGTGCAGTCCCTTGAAAAACAACAACGGGTAAACCAGCGGCAGGGCTTTGTTGGAACCGCCCCACTTGATAAGTTGCATGTCGGCTCTGCTCGACAGGGCAGTGTAGAGCTCATAGGCGAACAATTGCATGCCGCCGATACTCGGCGGATACTTGCGGGTGATGAACAGGACTTTCACGACCGTCATTATAGCATTCCCCGGATCGGCTGGCACAAGCGCGATTATCTGATAAAATCATAAGCAAGATGTCAGACATGCAAAAGGTTTTGGTGGTGGGTGGCGGTTTCGGCGGGGTGAAGGCCGCCTTGGACTTGGCCGCCGACGATCATTTTCAGGTGAGTTTACTCAGCGACAGCCCGGATTTGCGCTACTATCCGACGCTGTATCACACTGCCACCGGCGGGCGGCGGGCGAATTCCAGCATTCCCTTGAGCCGGATCTTTGCCGACAAGCCGGTTAAACTGATCGAAGCCACGGCGGCGACGCTGGACCGCCAAGCCAAAACCGTAAGCTCGGGTGACGGCAAAACATATGAATATGATGTGCTGATCCTGGCACTGGGCGTGGTCACCAATTACTTCGGCATCAAAGGCCTCGACGAGTATTCCTACAGTATTAAATCGCAGACCGAAGCTGCCCGGTTCAAGGCCCACCTGCATGACCAGCTTACGAACGACCACCGGCCCGACCTGAATTACGTCATTGTCGGCGCCGGGCCGACCGGTATCGAACTGGCCGGTGCGCTGCCGGGCTACCTCAAGCGGATCATGCACAATCACGGCGTGCCGCCCCGCAAAGTGCACATCGATTTAATCGAAGCGCTACCACGGCTCCTGCCGAGACTCCCTAGGGACACTTCGCGCGCTGTGAAGCGACAACTCAACCGGCTAGGCATCAAATTGTATGTCGGCAGCGCTGTCCAAGGCGAAACGGCTGATGAATTGATCGTCAATGGCAAACCGATCCGCAGCCACACGGTAGTCTGGACGGCGGGCGTGACCAACCACTCGTTTTTCAAAGACAACCAGTTCATCATCATGAAACGCGGCAAGGTGGCCGTCGACGCCTACCTGCAAACCGAGGAAAATATTTTCGTTATAGGTGACAACGCCAATACGCCATTCAGCGGTATGGCCCAGACGGCATTGCACGACGGGGCGTTCGTCGCCCAGAATCTGCGCCGGCGTGCCAAGGGCCGGAGCTTCAGGAGCTATGTTGCCAAGCAACCGATCACAGTGATCCCGGCCGGTCCGCACTGGGCCGCCGTGCTGTGGGGCGGGCTGCGCATCTACGGATTGCTTGGTTACCTGCTGCGTGAGGCAGCCGACCTGGTGGGCTTTCATGACCTTGAACCCTGGGCGGATGCCAGCAAACAGTTCATGACCGAATTCGACGTTGAAGACGGCTGCCCGGTCTGCGCCGCCGCAACGGCCGAGTAGGCCTCTGTCCGCTGCCGATATACAATAGAGCCCATGGATAAGGAGTTCCAGACGGCTTCAGGGCCACCTAATGACAAGCAACTTAGCGCCATCAATGTCCTTAATGGCCCGGTGCTGGTGGTGGCCGGGGCAGGCACGGGTAAAACTCGCGTTATCGTCGAACGGGTTGAGCGGCTAGTAGAACGCGGCATCGCTCCGTCGGCAATCTTGGCGCTGACCTTCACCGAAAAAGCGTCTGGCGAAATGCTGGACAGGGTAAATGCCGATAAACTGGGAGCCACGGTTGCTACAACAATTGCGACGTTCAACCGCTTTGGTAATGACTTGCTGGCCACTTACGGGGCGGAGTGGGGGCTGGGACGGCAACGGCTTCTGGGCGACACCGGTCAGTTGGTGTTCCTGCGGGAGCATTTTGATGAGTTTGAGCTGGATTATTTCTCGCCGATCTCCAATCCTGACGGTCAGCTGGAGCTATTGGCCAGCTACCTGTCGCTATTGAAGCAGCAGTTGGTAAAACCTCAGGAATACTCGACTTACGCCGAAAAACTGCCGGCGCGTGATGAGGCTGAACAGCTGGAAAAACAAAAGCACCTGGAACTGGCACATTTTTTCGAAATCTATCTCAAAGTGTGCCGTGAGCAGCAGGTGATTGATTACGATGATCAGATTTACCTGACTATAGAGCTGCTGGAGGCCCGGCCGAATATCCTCAAACAGCTGCAGGAGCGCTATCAATACATTCTGGTTGACGAGTTCCAGGACACCAACCCGATGCAATCCAAGCTGGTCGATCTGCTGGCCGGCAAAGCCCAGAACCTGATGGTAGTCGGTGATGACGACCAGAGCATTTACGGCTGGCGCGGCGCAACGCTGGCGAACATACTGGACTTTAAACGACGCTACCCCAAGGCAAAAGAGATAACGCTGATCGAAAACTACCGTTCCTCTCAGAAGCTACTGGACAGCGCCTATCGGCTGATCCAGCACAATAACCCGTACCGCTTGGAAGCCATGAATAAGCTCGACAAGCGATTGAATGCGCAGACCGAGGGGGCGCCGCCACGGCTCAGGCATTTTGCCAACTTGGATGCGGAACTGGCCTGGCTGGCCGACGACATCGCCCACGAGCTGGAGGATGGTCGTGATCCCGGCCGAATCGCCGTGCTGGCCCGGCGCAACCAAAGTGTGCAGAAAATTCACGAAGCACTTGAACTACATGGCATTCCGCACGTGGTTGCCGGACTGAATAATGACATCTACGCTCAGCCCGGCGTTCGCCAGCTGCTGGAAGCGTTAAAGTGCATTGCCGACCCCGAGGATGACGTCGCACTCTTCCATACATTAAGTGGTCCGTTTTTCAACAGTGATATCCATTCTCTAGCCGAGTTGTCCAGCCGCGCGCGAAGAGGGCACCAATCACTCATTGAAGCCATCGACACCGGCAATCAACAAAATACCAAAACTGCGCTGGAGCAAATCAATGCTTGGCGAGAAGCCGGCAGGCAACAATCAGTCGGTATGTTGGCTTACACCGTTATGACTGACAGCGGCTGGAAACAGCAACTCTACAATCAAGCCGATCAGGATAATGCCAGTTTTATCGAAGTCCAGGCACTCGCCAAATTCTTCAAAACCCTGAAAGAGTTCGAACAGGCTGCCGTTGTGCCGAGTGTCCAGAACTATGTGCTTAACCTGCCGGTGTTGCAGGCGGCCGGCAATCAGTTCGACGACGCCACCCTGGATATTTCAGACACCCACGTCAATGTTTTAAGCGTTCACCGCGCTAAGGGCTTGGAGTGGAGTTACGTATACATCGTGGACTGTACCGAAGGCTCATTCCCTCTCGTAAACAGGGGTGGTGGCCTCGAACTGCCGGCCGAGCTGCGGGCAAACCCCAGCCAAGCCGACGAACATCTAACCGAGGAGCGCCGGCTAATGTATGTGGCGCTCACGCGTGCCCGCACCGAAGTAGTTCTTAGCTACAGCGACCGCCACGGAAACGGCTCTGTCCGCAAACCATCACGATTTTTGCATGAGCTGCTCGGCCACCCGCCTGTCGAGGAAGCAGTAGATGAGGCGCCCCAGACAAGCCTGGAGTTGTTCGCGCCACCAGCCCCCGGCACCGAGACTGTAAATCTGCCGCCAAGCATGCTGCACGACAACCGACTGAACTTAAGCGTCAGTCAAATAGAGTGCTGGCTGCGCTGCCCGCAGGATTTTTACTACCGCTACGTCTTATCCATGCCGCTCCCGCCAGCCCCTCAGCTGGCATACGGCAGCCTCATCCATGACGTCATCGAACGAGTTCACCGCGGACGCCAGGCTGGAGATGTCCCTAGCTTGAAGCAGCTGACTGAAGAGGTTATGCGCAGCCTGCCGCAATATGGCTATCTGTCAAAGCGGGCCCGAGAAAGGGCGCATGCCCAAGCATCCCAGACTGTGCGGGCGGTCTATGAACGCTTTATGCACGACGAGTTGCCCATCGAAACAGAGTGGCCGTTCAGCTTGGCGCTGCCCAATATACCGTTAACCATCAACGGGAAAATCGACGCCGTATATGAAACCGTCGACGGCGTTGAAATTCGTGATTTCAAGACCGGCACCAGTATACGAACCCCCGAACAAGCAAAAAGCCGAGTCTCGGGTTCTCAGCAGCTGACGCTCTACGCTTTGGCTTGGCGGGAATTGCGGGGTAACATGCCGGAAAAGTTAACACTAGACTTTGTGGAGACAGAGCAGCTCAACTCCATCAAGAAACAACCGCGGTCGCTTGAAACCCTGGAAGCCAAGCTTAGTGTCATGGTTGAACAATTGCAGGCCGGGCAGTATCCCCCCGGTCGCGATCACAAACGATGCATGCACCCGCTCGATACCTAGTCACAATCTCAGCCGTCAGCTCGGCAAAATAAAAAGCCTCGACGGATGATCGAGGCTTTTTACGCGTTACGAGCGAGTGGTTACTTGCGGCTGGAACGCTTTTTGGCGGCTGCCCGCTTGGGGGCAACAGCAGCGGAAACGCTGGCCGTAGTGCCAGACTCTGCGAACAGTAACATGTACAGGTTCATGCCGACCAAAGCACCGAGTACCGGGCCGAGCATGTAAGTGCCCCATACGACAGACCGGACACCGAGCGCCAGCGCCGGGTTCAGCAAGCCGATTGAAGCCGATGATGCGGCAATGATACCGACCATCAGGCCCAAGCCGACGTAGGCTGACTTGGCGCCTTGGCTGAGGTTCCGCTGGAAAAGAGTAGCGGCGACGACAAAGCCGAAGACAGCGGTACCAACCGCTTCAGCCACCAGTGTGCGGCCGGCAAAGTGACCAGTCGCAGCCGGCAACTGGGTGTTTACGTAGTAAGTGTAGAGGTAGTAAGCACCCCATGCGCCCAGGAACTGAGCACCGATGTAGAGCAAGCCTGACAGGGTATCAAGCTTACGCAATGTCCACGCACCGAGCGTTAAAGCCGGGTTGAAATAACCACCCGAAATACCGCCCACCGCGAACGACATGAGCGCGACCACCAGGCCCGCTGCCATCGCAACGAAAAATGTTAAACCGACCTGCGAGTGCTGTACGCTCAGTACCAGCAGCGTCAGCGCCGCAGTACCAAGAAACTCAGCCACCAGAGCGGCTATCTTTTGTCTTCCAAACATATTTTGGAACCTCCATTAGTTGATGCCATAATCGTAACCTGAAGTAATGGTTTTGTAAAGTTCCGGTGTGCTAGGCGTATGCCAATTGCGGTGTGTCGCTAATATCTATGGTAATGAGCTCGCGTACCCGGGCAACATTTTGCTCCAATTTTTGCGGGTCGGTATGGCTCAATATGCCGTCGACAATCAGCCGGCCGCCGTGCTCGGCGAACAGCGCCCGGTCACCGGGTTTGGCGTGCGGATTGATGTATACCACGCCCGGCAATTTGCGGGCGGCTTCAACCCCGCTGATGGAGCTGATGATGCCTTCGCGGTCGGCGTAAATATTCATGCCGGCGGCGTGCTTTAGCAGTTTGGTCGGGATTTCAGGCGGCAGATTCATGCGGTTGGCCAAGTCATTATAGTAGTGGTCGATACCGTAGGCTTCACGGTAGAGATCCTCACGGTAACCGCCGATACGCGGGCCAAGCTCGATAATCTTCCACCCCTCGTTTGATTTGAATAGCTCAATGTGGGCGGTTGTCGAACGCAGTTTCAGCGCAGCGACGGCTTTACGCGCCGCCTCAAATGCGGCTTGGGTTTCGGGTTCGGTTAAGCCGGTCGGAATGATGTGCCGGTAGCTATAAAAGCCGGGCAGGCCGATGGAATGGGCGGTGATAACTTTTACCAACGGCAAACAAGCGACTTTGCCGTCACGATCAACATAGGCATCGGTGGAATACATGTCACCCCGGATCATTTCTTCGACTAGCAGGCTCGGCTCACCACGGCCATGGTCACGCCGGTAGATGTGCTCGATGATTTGAAAAGTTTGTTGGAGACAAGTCTTCAGCTCGGCCGGTGTATCGCAACGGGTCACCAGAATCGAAGCTGCTAAGCCGTTTGGTTTCACGATTACCGGGAAGTGGAGCCCACCGCTAATTTCCTGAACGGCCGCCTCATCGTATTCGGTCAAATAATGGTAGCGCGGCGTCAGATCGGGGTCATAGGCATACATGCGGTCGCGCATCAGTTTCTTTTCGGTCGACCACAGCAAGGAATCCGCCGAGGGAGCGTTGAGCTCTTCGGGCAGCCAGGGGACTACTTTGCGCAAGCTATCGATGGAACTCTCCTGGCGGCAAGTGACGGCCAGCAGCCGGTCACGGTAGGGGGCCAGGGCTGCTTTTACTTCGTCGGGGTTGTCATAATCACAGAAAACCTCTTGGAAGACTCCTGAGGGGTCGCGGTTACGTTCACGGGTGTTCGGATAGTGCGAGTTGACCAGGACAATCCCCTCCAGTTTACGCTGCAGCCGGTGGCCATGCTTCTCCAGGGCCCTCAACAGCCCGGGCTCGACATCGTCAATCGCCAGTATTATAGTTCGCTGATCCATACTTGTATTTCCGCTAAAGCGTGGTGGCGCTATTTTTGCTATAAAAAGTTATACTACTCCACGTAAAGTTGTGATGCAAGTCACAATTTTACCGAAACGCGCATATGGTCATTGGGGCAGCAGCCCGACAATTGTGTATTCTGGTAATCTGTTATATGGTTAGCTGTAACAATCGGAAGGAGTGAGACCTATGTTCAATGATTTCAAGAAATTCATTCTGCGCGGTAATGTGGTCGACCTGGCAGTGGCCGTGGTCGTCGGCGCCGCCTTCAACTCGGTGGTACAGGCGGTGGTCAAGGATTTAATCACACCGTTGATTGCGGCTATCGGCGGTCAGCATGATTTTTCGACGCTGACGTTCAAGCTGAATGGCAGCACGTTCATGTACGGTGATGTCATCAACTTCATCATGTCATTCCTGATAATTGCGGCCGTCGTGTTCTTCCTGGTTGTTCAGCCGCTCAATAAACTCCAGGCCCACGCCAATCGCAGTAAAGACGCCGAGGAAGAGACCGAGAAGAAGTGCCCGGAATGCCTCAGCACTATTCCGCTGGCTGCGAAACGCTGCGCATTCTGCACCAGCAAAGTTTAGTGCTTCTGGTGGCGGCGCTTTAAGCCAGCTACATGTAAACGCACAGCTTGGCGGTCGACGAGTGATTGGGCGTGCTCCAGGCTGACCTGATCTTTGGCTTCGGCCTTCATCTTTTGCGCCCGGTCGAGGGCATTCTGAACTTCGGCTTCGTTGATATCGTCGGCGTGGTCGGCTTCGTCGACCAGAACCCGCAAGGTATTGTGCTCAACTTCGATTACACCGCCGTTGGTAGCGAAAAATTCGCGCTGCGCATCGGAATCCTTTGGATCACGGCGCACGACGATCGCGCCAGTTGTGGCCACGCTCACCAGTGGCATATGGTCTTGTAGCACGCCGATTTCTCCATCCAGCGTCGGCAAAATCACTTCATAGACGTCCTCATCGAACTTCTTGCCGCTAATCGCCACTAGCTGGAAGTGAAACATGGCTATTTACCCTTGGCGCTCGTGACGTCTTTGATGGCGCCCTTCAGGTAGAAGGCACTTTCCGGTTTGTCGTCGTGCTTGCCGTCGAGGATCTCTTTGAAGCCCTGGATGGTATCAGACAGTTTGACGTACTGGCCGGGGTTGTTAGTGAACTGTTCGGCTACGAAGAACGGCTGACTGAGGAAGCGCTGGATCTTGCGCGCCCGCGCCACCAGCTGCTTGTCCTCTTCGGAAAGCTCTTCCATGCCGAGGATGGCGATGATGTCCTGCAGGTCTTTGTAGCGCTGCAATACGCGTTGGACCTCGCGGGCCACATTGTAATGTTCCTCACCGACGATTTCCGGGTCGAGGATGGTTGAGCTGGAGTCTAGCGGGTCGACGGCCGGGTAGATGCCGATCTCAGTCAGCGCCCGGCTAAGGTACACCGTCGAGTCCAGGTGGGCGAAGGTCGTGGCCGGCGCCGGGTCGGTCGGGTCGTCGGCCGGCACATAGACGGCCTGCATTGAAGTAATCGAACCCTCCTTGGTGGAAGTAATCCGCTCCTGCAGGGCACCCATTTCCTGCTGCAAGTTCGGCTGGTAACCGACGGCGCTGGGGAGACGCCCTAACAGGGCGGATACTTCGGCGCCCGCCTGGGTGTATCGGAAAATGTTGTCGATGAACAGCAGCACGTCCTTGCCGTTATCACGGAAGCTTTCGGCGATCGCCAGGCCGCTCAATCCGACGCGCAGACGGGCACCGGGCGGTTCGTTCATCTGGCCGAAGACCAGCGAGGTGTTCTTGAGCACGCCCGATTCGGCCATTTCGTGATACAGGTCATTGCCTTCGCGGGTGCGTTCGCCGACACCGGCGAACACCGAGTAACCATTGTGGAATTTGGCAATGTTACCGATCAGCTCCTGGATCAGGACCGTCTTGCCGACACCGGCTCCGCCGAACAGGCCGACCTTGCCGCCCTTGACGATCGGACAGATCAAGTCGATGACTTTAATACCGGTTTCCAGGATTTCAACCGACGGGTTTTGGTCGACAAACGGCGGCGGATCGCGGTGGATCGGCGCCGTGACCTTGAACTTGTTTTCCTTGCCGTCAATCGGCTGGCCGGTGACGTTGAACATCCGGCCGAGTGTTTCGTTGCCAACCGGCACGCTAATCGGAGCGCCGGTATCAACGACTTCAGTGCCGCGCTCCAGGCCGTCGGTCGAACTGAGGGCAATCGCCCGGACGCTTGATTCGCTGAGGTGCTGGGCGACTTCCAGCGTCAGTTCCTCACCATCGTGATCAACTTTTAATGCGTTATAAATCGCCGGCAGGCTGTCGGTCGTGAATTCGACGTCGACGACCACACCGACAATCTGGCTGATTTTACCAGTCCCGGCCTTAGTTTTCGTCTTAGTTGCTGTAGCCATTATATTGCTCCTCCTGCTATATCTTTAGTGCCGTGAGTATTCACAGGACTTTCGTTTGGTACTAATTCAAAGACTGCTGCATCGTTCTGCACCAGCGGCACGAGCTCCAAAGCAAGCCGAGCGCTCTGAAGAGCCACCGTACGTTCGGTTGAAAAGGTGGAATAGTTTCTCTCGTTTCGGCCACCGTCTAGGGATTGAGCGGCGTGAAAAGCCACCGAAACCATAAACGTTTCTGGATCATTTTGGATGCGTTCATACAGTTTTGCACCTCGAGTTTGATTGTAGGGAGTGCGCTCGAAACGCCGTTCCGTGTATGCAGCCTCATTGTTGACATCGTTCATGAAAGCTTCAGGGTCAACCTCAATTCGCTCAAGCAAGACATCCAATTGGTCATTCACTGTCTGCTCAGCCATTGAGGGCCTCCGCGCCGCCGGAGATCTCGGCTAATTGCTGGGTGATCGCCGCCTGGCGGGCGGTGTTCAGCTCCAACGTGTAATCATCGATCAGATCGTTAGCATTGTCGGTGGCGTTCTTGGTGGCCAGCATGCGCATAGCGTGCTCGCTGGCCAAGCTTTCCAGCACGGCCTGCCAGACCTGGGCTTCGATGAGCCGGGTCGTAACTTGGTCGACAACCGTTTCGACATCGGGCTCGAAATTGCTGATCAAGCCACTATCAGCCTTGCCATCGCCATTTGCGTCCAGAATCGGTGCCGGCAGGAGCTGCTGGCTCACAACCTGTTGCGAAATCGTCGACTTGAACTGGGTGTAGATGACACTGACTTCGTCAACCGTTTCATCCTTGTAGTGATCGATCAAGGTGTTAAGGATCGGCCTGACATCATTGGCCGTCGGGTGGTCACCGAAGGGCGGGTAGACACCGACCAGCTCGGCTTCGTTCAGGCGGCGGACAAACTGTGCGCCTTTACTGCCGATGGTGATAACACTGCTCTTGACCTTGCCGCTACGGTCGCTTTGTAAATGTGTGGTGAGCAATTTGAGCACATTCGCGTTATAAGCGCCGGCCAGACCGGTATTGCTGGTAACGACGATGTACAGCCGGCTACGGACCGGCCGTTTCTTGAACAGCGGCATGCGCTCGACCTCGTTGATGGCGTTCAACTTCCGCAACAGGTCATACGCCAGGTCGCGGTAATCCCGGCTTTTCTGGGCATACTCCTGGGCGCGGCGCAGCTTGCTGGCGCTGACCAGTTGCATGGCTTTAGTTATCTGTCGGGTGCCGCGGATCGACTGGATCCGTCGCTTCAGCGTAATCGTACTAGCCACGCCATTTACCTGCTTTCATTCCGTTTAGCACAAAATCAAGGTCTGCGCTCAGATCATATTGATCAAGCGCCTGCGTCAATTCAGCGAGACTTTGCCGCTCGAGAGGCGAGCCGGGAACAGTGTTTACTAATAAATCGAATGCATCTAACACCTTAGTGCCGATAGCATGGTTTTCTACACCCGGGCCCTCTGGTGCGCCAGCTAAAACTCGTTCAGGATCATTATCTGCCACGACTACTCCTTATCTGCTTTCTTGGCTTCTTTGTAGGATTCGGCCACAGCCTTGGCGACTTTCATGAGCTCGTCATTCTGGGCGTCGGTCGGTTTGTCGCCGCTGTTCAGGGCTTCGGTCAATTTGGCATGCTTGGTCTTGAGCTCACGGTGCAGGGCTTGCTCGGCCGGCTTGACTTTTTCCAATGGCACTTCGTCAAATGCGCCCTGACCGGCTGCGTAGAGGCTCGCGTACATTTCCCACAGCGAGTACGGGCTGTACTGCGGCTGCTTCAGAAGTTCAGTCAGGCGCTGCCCGCGTTCGATAGTGTGGCGGGTCTCGGGGTCGAGGTCGGTCGAGAATTGGCTGAAGGCCGCCAGCTCGCGAAACTGGGCAAGCTCGAGTTTCAAGTGGCCGCCGGCCGCTTTGATGCCTTTGGTCTGGGCGGAACCACCGACACGGGACACTGACAGGCCGACTGAAATAGCCGGGCGAATACCCTGATAGAACAGGTTGGTTTCCAGGAAAATCTGGCCGTCGGTGATGGAAATGACGTTGGTTGGGATGTAGGCACTGATGTCACCGGCCTGGGTTTCGATGATCGGCAGGGCAGTCAGCGAACCGGCGCCGAGATTATCGGACAGTTTGGCGGCCCGTTCGAGCAATCGCGAATGCAGATAGAACACGTCGCCCGGATAGGCTTCGCGGCCGGGCGGGCGGCGCAGCAGCAACGACATTTGCCGGTAGGCGGCGGCATGCTTGGTAAGGTCGTCGTAGATGATCAGAGCGTGCTGCTTGTTGTCACGGAAGTATTCACCCATGGCGCAGCCGGCGTAGGGAGCGAGGTAGAGCAGGGCGGCCGGATCGGCCGGGCTGGTGGCGACGATGATGGTCTGATCCATAACGCCTTCACGGCGCAACCGCTCCTGCAAAGCAGCAATCTTGGATAACTTCTGGCCGATGGCGACGTAGACATTGATGACGCCGGTCTTCTGGCGGGCTTGGTTGACCATGGTGTCGACGGCGATTGCCGTCTTGCCGGTCTGGCGGTCGCCGATGATCAGCTCGCGCTGGCCGCGGCCGATCGGCACGGTGGCATCAATAGCTACCAGGCCGGTCATCAGCGGCTCATGCACGCTTTTGCGGTCCAGCACGCCCGGAGCCCGCCGTTCGACGCGGCTGGTTTGCTTCGTCTTGATCGGGTCGCCGCCGTCCAATGGCCTACCGAGAGGGTCGACAACGCGGCCGACCAGCTCCGGGCCGACCGGTACCTCCAGCACCTGGCCGCTCAGGCGCACCTTGGCGCCCGCCTTGACTTCGGTGTCTTCGCCTAGCAGCACGGCACCGATTTCGTCTTCGCCGAGGTTGAAGGCAAAGGCCGTGACTTTTTGGCCGCTGACACCGTCGATTTCCAGCATCTCGTTATAACCGGCTCTCGACAGGCCGTAAATCCAAGCAATGCCGTCACCGACCCGTGTCACCACGCCGACGTTTTCGATCTCGGGGCGGGCTTTAAGGTCGGCAATCGCCGCCCGGATGTCTGCTGAAAGTTCCTTGATTGATAATTCTGCCACTACCTATTCCTTTCCGGTGGTGATTAACTGTCTGAAAGTATTTAATTTGGCCTCGACGCTCAGATCGAGCTGCTGGTTGGCCAGGCTCAAGCGGACGCCGCCGATTATTGCCGGGTCAT
>CAZXCS010000003.1:0-32148 GCA_964639195.1 uncultured Candidatus Saccharibacteria bacterium
TACTTAACGCTATGGATGACTTCAAGCCGGCCAAACGGCCAGCCAAGTCTTTGCATGGCCTCCTTGATGTCGTGCAACGGACACCAACACCGACTAATCAAACATTCCACACACCCGAGGAAGTGGCAGCTGTCGACGATATTGAGCAACCGGCCACACTCGTCGATCAGGCTGCAGACGATTCATCGCACCAACAACATCACTCAGCTGCCCCCAGTCACTGGTGGAATAAATTTCATTTCAACTGGCCGCCCGGCCGCCGGGAGTGGATCATTATCGGCGTCGTGCTGTTGCTTGTGGGCGCCGGCCTGACATTGGCCTTGACCCGTCACCACCCAAAGCCAGTCGTCACGAAGCACACCGTCAAGGCAGCACCGAAGGTTGTTGCAGCGCCGACTACCGAACCGTCCAAGCTGACCGGCCTGCCAGTCGATCCCAGTGTCAACCGCGGCCAAATCACCGGTGTCATGGTTGAAAACAGCCTCGATGCCCGGCCGCAGGCCGGTCTCAGCCAGGCCGGTGTCGTGTTTGAAGCCATCGCCGAAGGCGGCATAACCCGCTTTCTGGCGCTGTATGAGATCAATGCGTCAGACAATGTCGGCCCCATCCGTAGCTCCCGACCGTACTACATTCAGTGGGCGCTTGGTTTTGATGCCAGCTACGCCCATGTTGGCGGCAGCCCGGACGCCCTGCAGGATATTAGGGATTGGGGCGTGCACGACCTCGATCAGTTTTACAACAGCGCTTCCTACCACCGGTCCAATGCCCGGGCTGCTCCTCACAATGTCTACACCGGTATCGGCACTCTCAATCAGCTGGAGACAAGCAAGGGCTACACCATCAGCAACTTCGATGGTTTTGTACGCAAGAAAGAGGAGCCGAGCAAAACACCAGGCGCCAAGAGAATAGGGCTTGACCTCTCTGGACCGACCTATAACGTTCACTACGACTACAACCCAACATTTAACAGTTACAACCGAAGTGAAGGTGGCCAACCGCACATCGATGGCAATACCAATAATATGTTAAGTCCTAAGGTGGTTATCGCGCTGGTTATGAGCTACAGCTTAGCGCCCGATGGTTACCACTCGCAATATAACACTCTCGGCAGCGGCTCTGCATACGTCTTCCAAGATGGCAATCTAACGATGGGAACCTGGACCAAGAACACTACTCAGAGCCAATTCACATTCACGAACGCTCAAGGCAAACCCCTTGCTCTTAACCCTGGCCAGACTTGGATCACCGCCGTGAGCGGCTCCGACAAAGTCACAGCCACACCATAACTGGTAGGTAATAAGGGTGGACCACCTACAGCAACTCCGAGAACGCTTCCGGCAAATCATATTCGGCCTGCTGCTAGTTGAGAATCTGCTGCTGCTCGCCGCCTGGTGGTTCGGCAGCCAGCACTACGGGCAGGTGACGGTAGTCGTGCTGGTCGGCGGCGCCATGCTGTCACTGCTGCTGACGCTTCTCGTTATGGTGCTGCTGACCAACCTTGTCATCCAGCCGGTCCAGGCGCTGTGGCAGGCCGTACTACATCTTAGCCCCACTGAACATGGGATAGCGGCGCCCAATATCGACAAGTTGCTGGTGGGCAAGGAACTGGTGACTGCCTTGTCGTTCCAGATCTACCAGTTTGCCGACGTGGCCAACAAGGCTGCCGCCGAAGCCAGGGCCAAAAACAGTGACATCAGCCGGAACTTTGTGGCCCAGAACCTCCCGCTGCCGCTGTTCATTATGGACCCAAGCGACACCATTTTGTTTGCCAATGAGGCGGCGGTGAAGTATATCGGCATCTCGGCCGCCGATTTGGTCGGCAAAAACGTCTACATGGTGCTGGACATGTCCTTCCCCAGCGAGGACACTTTGGACAATTGGCTTAAGCAGGTCAAGATCAAGAGTGCCACCGCCGCGGCCAGCTGGGAACGGGTGAGGCTCAATGTCCGCGACAACCACCCAGTCCGCTTGTTCGACCTGGCGGCCTACTACAACCGTGACAACTCCAACCAAATGGAAGTCATGCTGGCCTTGTTCGATCACACCAAACAATACAGCCAGGATGACCAGGCCGTCAGCTTCATTGCTCTAAGTGTCCACGAGCTGCGGACGCCGCTGACGCTGCTACGGGGCTACATCGAAGTGCTTGAAGATGAGATCGACACCAGTAAAGATCCGGAGCTAAAAAACTTTATGGAAAAGATGCGTTCTCAGGCCGAGCAGCTGATGGCGTTCGTCAATAACATTCTCAATGTCGCCCGGGTCGATGACGACCAGTTGCAACTGCAGTTGGAGAAAGGCGACTGGCCGACGATCCTCAAGAAAGCCATCGAAGACCTGAGTTTGCGCGCCAAAGTCCGCGGCATTGCCTTGCACTGCCGGATTGCCACCGATCTGCCGGCGGTAGGCGTCGACCGTCTCAGTATCCATGAAGTCATTAACAACCTAGTGGATAACGCCATTAAATACAGCGGCACCAGCAAGACAATCAACATCACCACCCAGCTCAACTCGGAAGGCTTCGTCGAAACCACCGTACAGGATTTCGGCCTGGGTATCAGCAGCAGCATTATGCCTAATTTATTCACCAAGTTTTACCGCGATCACCGCAACCGGGCGCAGATCGGCGGTACCGGGCTTGGGCTGTACTTGTCCAAAGCTATTGTGGCGGCCCATGCCGGCACGATGTGGGTCCGCAGCAAGGAGGGCGAGGGCAGTACCTTCGGCTTCACGCTGCTGCCATACGACCGGTTGACCGAGGAATTAAAGAAGAGCGGCAACCAGGAAATAACCCGCGGCGCCCACGGCTGGATCAAGAACCACTCACTCTACAGAAGATGAAGATAACGTGTTACAGTACTAATTATGCCTGAAGACCCGCCCGTCGCCCCTCAGCCCGCCAAAACCGGCCGCACCGTGCTCTGCATAGAAGACGAGCACTTCATTGCCGAACTGTACACGCGGGCGCTGACCAAGCAGGGCTACCAAGTGACTACCATTGTCGACGGCGTCGAAGGTCTGGCCGCCGCCCAGACCAACCAGTACGACATCATCCTGCTGGACCTGATGGTACCGAACCTGACCGGCATCGAAATCCTGCGGGCTTTGCGCGATCCGGCCCGGGTGCCGCCGCTGCGCTCCAAAATTATCATCACGACCAACTTGGAGCAGCGCGAAGACGTCCGGGCCGATATCGAGAAGCAGGCTGACGGCTACATCGTCAAGGCCGAAATCACGCCCGGCGAACTGGTCGATTTTCTCAATACCATCCAGTAGCTGTGACATAAATCATGCTTTACGCCGGCGCCGCGGCTCACGTATACTGGCCGTAGCCACGCGGAGACTTCATACGATTTACCCCGCGGACTTATCATCGGAAGCCATACTCAGGTCCCTGGTTTCTCCAACGTTCAAGCACTAGTTTCGGGCACGAGAGGTTACCCTCGGACGGTAGCGCTAACCTCGCCTAGAAGCTCCGATCTCAAAGCCGTTCACTGGCAGAATTATCTGATCAGTTTCTCTTTTTATTATCTTAGGCAAGGAGCTTGGACCTATGAAACCGACAACTTTTTTGGCAACCGATATCCAGATCGCTTCAGTGCGGTTTTCCCACGGCGCCGACCACGTGCGCTTTGAGAGTTTTCCGCGGCGGCTGATTTACAAAGGGCGCGAATACATCCTGACGGATAACTAACATGACCCAAACAAACAATAAGGAGGAATTATGGACGAAGATATGGCAGCTATGGCCGGAGGCGACGGCGTGTCGATCCACAGCGGTTTTCCCAACTTCTAAAGAATAAAAATCCAAAGCTATGAATCCGACTGTCGTAATTAATGAACGCGTTGACGTGGTGGCCATTTACCGCCGCCACGGTGATGCTCAAGGCTCTTGTGTGCCGGTCCGGATGCGCTGGCGAGATAAGGATATTACGCTGACCGAACTGGCCCTGAGGCACCCTACAGTGGCCGGCAAGCGGATGATTCATGTCTTCCATGTCAGTGATGGGGTTAATAACTACCGGATTGAATTCGATGCCGAACGCCTAACCTGGCAATTGGTAGCCGTGCTGCCTGATCTAGGCCCGCTGGAGGAATTGTAGACTATGCCGCATCCGCACATCAAAAAACGATTAGAAATAAACCCTGAAGAGCCGCGGGTTATGTTTCTTGACCTCAACAGCGCCTTTGCCAGTGCCGAGCAGCAGGCCTGGCCCAACTTACGCGGCCGGCCTATGGGCGTTACCAACCGGCTGTCTAAAGACTGCTGCGTGATCGCTTCGTCATATGAAGCCAAGGCGCTCGGCATACGCACAGGCGTCCGCCGGAGTGAAGCCATGAGTTTATGCCCCGATTTCATCATCCTCGAGACAGACCCCACGAAGTACACCCATATGTACTTAACGTTGTTGCGCATTATGAAGAGCTACTCGCCGAAAACCCGGATGAAAAGTATCGACGAGGGTGTCATCGATTTTCATAACATTGCCGGTATTAATACCGAACGTCTAGTTGAAATCGGATATGAAATCAAGCGACGCCTGAGCGAGCAGGTTGGGCCGTGGATGCGCATAAACGTAGGTATAGCTCCCAACCAATTTCTGGCAAAAACTGCCGCCGGCCTGCATAAACCGAATGGCTTGGATGTGATCGACCACACCAATTTGCTCGATGTTTACCGCTCGCTCGAACTGGAAGATCTGACTGGTATTGCCGAGGCTTTCGGTAGCCGTCTACGCGCCCACAACATCCGTACGCCACTAGAGTTTTTACAGGCCGACGATGAACTTTTGCGCCGGCGCGTATTTAAAAGCATCAACGGCCTGCACTGGTACGAGCGTTTACGCGGTTATGAAGTTGACGACTACGAAACGCACCTCGGTATGGTGGGGCGGCAATGGGTCATGAATCAACGGTCAAGTGACGATGAGTTCTTGCGCTCCTGTATGCATTATCTGGCCGAAACCGCTGGCATGAAACTGCGTTATAGAAATGTTGAAGCCCGCGGCGTCTGTGTGTGGGCACTATTTTCGACCGGCGGGGGGTGGAGCGACAAGCGGATGTACCGGTCGACTTTCTATACCGATCAGGATATATGGGAACGCGTATCCTACCTGTTCGATCACCGACCGAAGCACATGACGTTGTCGTGTATTGGGGTGTATTTATATCAGCTGACGCCGTCAACGCGATCCCAGATGAGTATGTTCGAAGATGTGCAGAAAGCTGATTATTTGCAACAGGCCATGGACGAGATTAACGACTTCTGGGGCAACTTCACAGTCTTTTCGGCGGATGTCCTAACCGGCACTCGGAACGTCAAGCAAAAAATCCCATTTGGCGGGACGCAATACTTTGACTTGTTGTTAAAACGAGCATAGGCGAGGCCGAAAAGTGAAGCGCCGGGATTGACATATGTAAACATAAGCTGTATACCTAAGCTCAAGATACTTCGGTCATAATGCAACGCACATAAACAAACAGGGAACAAAAAATATGCCACGTACCAAAAAACCAACCGGCTTCAAAAAAGTAACACACCACTACCACCGAGCCTGGACAAATCCAATCTTTAAGATTATCAACGTGGTCATCTTTGCGGCCGTCTTCGCGTGGTTAGGTCACTACTTCTTCCCCTCGCACGCCGTTACCTATCCGTATGAAAAGCCCGGACTTGCCGGTGACGACCTGGGGCGTGTCAACTCCTACCGATCGAGCCACGGCTGGTCCACACTCGCTGAAGCATCTTGTCTCGACACCATAGCTAGCCACTGGGCAAAAAGTGAAGCGACCAACAATGCCATAGCCGACCCTTCGCGTAGCTGGCTCAGCAGCCAGTTCAATACCTACTGCTCCGGCCATTACTGGCTGTCGCTAGGTGCAAACGACGGCTTTTACACGGGTGCTACTGGTAGTGGCGCCGAAAGCGCAATATTCCAAAATTTCTTGAATTCTTGCCTGCACCTACAGAACATAGCTGATCACGGTACGAACAGCAGCACGGTCAATAAACCGGCCGGCGGATCCTGTACGTTTACATCGGTTGGCTATAACCACATCGGAACAAGCGCATGGGTAGGGTCAAGAAGTGGTGGTAGCCTGTACATCGCGCAGATATTCGCCCGCTGGTAAATTACTAGTTGCGTGGTGACCTCACGGGGAATCGAACCCCGGTTACCAGGATGAGAACCTGGTGTCCTAGCCGCTAGACGATGAGGCCCTAAACTGCCCAGTGGGCGGTTTTGCAGACGCGAATGAGACGCCGGTATTGAAATAGGCTCGGATTATCTTACCATATCTGTTAATGAGTATCCAGGCGCCGGGGATCTAAGCATTAGAGCATTGCATTCAGCCCCGTAAACATCGATAATAAGCTGAGAAAACTTTATGCACGACTCTGTGATCAGCTATAGCGAGTGGGCCGGGCGACCAGCGTCGGGGTGGATTAGTTGATGTTTGGTTTCAAGCACACGCAGGCGGCCAATGGAGAACAGAGCAGCGTTGCCGGGCTGCGTGATGACAAGGGGCGGTTCGAAATCATCATCAACAGCATCAGCGACGGTGTGATCATGATCGATAACCAGCAGGTCATCCAATTGATAAATCCGGCGGCGGCGGCGCTCTGCGGTTGGCCGGTCGAGGAAGCCACCGGAATTAATGTGAAGTCGGTATTGCAACTGAGCGACAGCAAGGGCCAGCCGCGCGCACCAGACGATAACCCGTTCGACCAGATCTTCGAGCTTGGACAGCCCATCCGTGACGGCAAAGCTTACATGATCAACCGCGACAAGCAACAAGTGCCGATAAGCCTCAGCATTTCGCCGTTGATCGAAGACCAAAAGGACGGACCAGATGAGGTGACGGCAGCCATCGCCGTGTTGAGCGACGTAAGTGAGGAACGTGCGCAGGAGCAGCAGCGGGTAGACTTCATCAGTACCGCCAGTCATGAGATGCGCACGCCGGTCGCGGCAATCGAGGGCTACCTAGCGCTGGCGCTCAACGACAAAGTCTCCCAGATCGACAAACGGGCCAGGGACTACCTTGAAAAAGCCCACAGCTCGACCCAACACCTCGGGCAACTGTTCCAGGACCTGCTGACCAGCGCCAAAGCCGAGGACGGCCGGCTGACCAGCCACCCCACGGTAATTGAGCTCGGCGCTTTCCTGGAGCAGCTAAGCAATGATCTACGCCTGGTGGCCGAGAAAAAAGGCCTGACGATGGAATTCACGACCGGTGCCGGCAAACGGGTTATAGATGCCACCAGGACTGCGGCCGGCGGCGAACGCGTCATCCGGCCGCTCTACTACGTTTCTGCTGACAGCGACCGGCTGCGGGAAGTCATCACCAATCTGTTTGATAATGCCGTCAAATATACGCCTGAGGGCAAGGTATCAATCGGTTTAACCGGTGATGATAACATCGTCCAGACTTATGTGCGGGACACCGGGCCCGGGATCCCCGCCGAAGACTTGCCGCACCTGTTCCAGAAATTTTACCGGGTCGACAGCTCGGCTACTCGCACCGTCGGCGGCACCGGGCTGGGTCTGTTCATCTCCCGTAAGATTATCGAGCTGTATAACGGCCGCATCTGGGCCGAGAGTGAATTGGGCAAAGGCAGCACCTTCTATATCAATTTGCCGCGGCTGAGCGGTCAGAAGGCGGCTGAGCTGCAGCGGGCGGAAAGCACCGCGACTATTCTCAAGCCGATTGAATCATCGACGCTATGATTATTTTGACGGCGTACATGGTACAATAATGCTAAACATAAGCACCGAATTCTAGGGGGCACCCACATGTCAAAAATACTGCTGGTCGAAGACGACAACAACCTACGCGAAATATATGAAGCACGCCTCCAGGCCGAAGGCTACGACATTGTCACGGCCAGGGATGGCGAAGAGGCACTGGTCGTTGCCAAGGCCGAGAAGCCCGATCTGATCATTTCCGATGTCATGATGCCGAAGGTCAGTGGTTTTGAGATGCTCGACATCCTCCGTAACACCGAGGGAATGAAGGAGGTGAAGGTGATTATGCTGACAGCTCTGGGGCAAAACGATGACCAGCAAAGAGCCAGCCGCCTGGGTTCCGACCGGTACCTTGTCAAATCCCAAGTTACCCTCGAAGACATTGTCAAAGTCGCCCATGAACTGCTAGACGACAGCACCAGTTCGTCGGGTGCCGCCACGCAGCCGGCTGAAGGTCCCGCTCCGATCGAGCCAGCCCCACCTGTTGCACCGCCCACCGAACCGCCGGCCGACAGCACGCCGGAGGCTACCGCGGTTGAGCCGGCTGTTTCAGTCCCAGCCGCCGACCCAGCTCCGGTTGAGCCACCGGCCCAAGCTCCGACTCCGAGTGATGGCACAGCTGCTACGCTGCCACCGGCCGCCGCTGTTGCTAAGGACGGCGCCCAGTCAACCGACCAAGAAGAAGCTTCGGTAGAGGCTAAAATCGAAGACTTCGTAGCCGGCGCTACCACCGACGCCTCACCACCCGCCAACCCGCCCGCTGCGTCCGATGAGCCAACCAGCCAGCCAGCCGCAACGACAACGGCCAGCGCTAGTTCAACCGACGATAAGCTCATGACCCAAGCCGTTGACAACCTTATGGCCGATGTCGAACCGAAAGTAGTCACGCCAGCAGCCCCGGCCGGCGCGGCCGCCGGCACTACCACGGTCACCCCGACGGTGCAACCAGTGTCTACAACCGAGGACAAGGAGGAGAAGGCAAGTAGCGACGGCCCAGTACAAGTCGCCCATAAGAAAGTTATCACGCCAATTGACAGCGCCCCCAAGGCCGATCTTGATGAACTGCTCGCGGTGGAAGCGGCCAAAGAAGCCGCAGCCGCCCCGTCGGTCGAACCGACGCCAGTAGTTTCCAATAGCGACAAGGCGACGGCACCCACGCCTAAAATAACTGCCGCCGCGCCAGCTAGCACGGTTGTGCCAGACGTCGACGAGGATGCCCCGTCCGGTGCACCGGTCAAACCGCCCTCGGCTGCTGCCGCACCGGAGGCCAACAACACGGCCGATCCGGGCAGCATCGCCCTCTAGTTTTGCTATTCGACGCCGAATCCCGCTAGTATTAGGCTATGCGCATAAATCAATATATTGCCCGAGCAACCGGACTGAGTCGCCGAGCTGCCGATGCAGCCATTGCCCAGGGCAGAGTAGCCCTGAATGGCCGGACAATAGGGGTCGGAACAGAGGTAGCCACGACCGATAACGTGACACTTGACGGTCAGCCTATTACCATCAGCTCGCAGACAATGACCCTAATGCTCAACAAACCCGCCGGCTATGTCGTGAGCCGGGCGGGCCAAGGCAGCAAAACCGTGTACGATTTGTTGCCAGCCGAATACCGGCAGCTCAAACCTGTCGGTCGTCTCGATAAAGATTCGACCGGCCTTCTGCTGCTGACAAACGATGGCAACCTGGCTAATGAACTGGCCCACCCTAGCCATGCCAAAACAAAAGTTTATGAGGTAGTGCTCGACAGGCAGCTAGAACGGGATGACAAGGCCAAAATTGAAGCAGGCATTCAACTTGAAGACGGCATAAGTCATTTTACTGTCATTCCGAGCGAAGCCAAGGAATCTAGATCTCTCCAGTCCGGTCGAGATGACACAAAGTGGATCATAAAAATGGCTGAAGGCCGCAACCGCCAGATCCGCCGCACCTTCGCCGCCGCCGGCTACGAGGTTATCAAACTCCACCGTACCCACTTTGGAAGCTACCAGCTGCACGACCTGCGTCCCGGTCAATACGAGATCTTATAAATTACGCGTCCGGGCGCTGGCTCACCACTTCAGTGGTGGCCCGTCTGACAGCGTCCGTCCGGAGTTCGTTTGCCTCGTGTGAACCTGGTAGGATGCCAAGATCAAGGCATCGTAGGTAAGCGTGCTTCTCGTAGCCATGGGCCAGCCAGTCTATCGTGACGCTCTCTTCTGGGATAATAGGCGTGACGCGCAGCTTAGTCAACGCATAACATGCCAGGTCGATCACTTGCGCCGAGCCTTCTGATACTAGCGCATTCTCGGGCATTACTGCCCGTTCACTCGGGAATAAGGATAATTCCGGCCGGTCGCCACTCATCTTAGTTATACATATTAGCACATTATGCATCTTGTGTCAATATCCATATCTGTTATAATAGAGCTAAGTGGCAATCAAATTACCGATCGTAGCTATCGTCGGCCGGGCGAATGTGGGCAAGTCCAGCCTGTTCAATGCGATCCTGGACCGGCGCGAAGCAATCGTGGCCCGCGAAGCCGGCACCACGCGTGATAGCATCATGGCCAAAGCCGAGTACGGTGAGCAGCACTTTTGGCTAGTCGATACTGCGGGCGTCAAAGACCCGGCTGATGACTTTGAATTCACTATCCAGGAGCAAATCATCCAGGCCGCCGACAGTGCCGATGTCATCTGGGTAGTAGTAGAGGCGGATATACCGATTACAGAAGAAGATCGCCGGGTAGCCACCATGGCACTCAAGAGCCGCAAGCCGGTGTTCCTGGTCATCAACAAAACCGACAAAGCCAAAGGGCACGACCTGAACGCCTTTGAGCGGCTCGGTATCAAGCCGATAATCCGTACCAGCATGCCGCAGGGCAGGGGGATCGAACTGCTGCTCAACGAGTTGGTCAAAATCATCCCTAAAGCCACCCAGCAACCCGATGACGACCGGTTCCACTTGGCCATCCTCGGCCGGCCGAACGTTGGCAAATCACAGCTGTTCAACGCCCTGGCCAAGAAGCAGCAGGCGATCGTGGCTGACCGAGCCGGGACGACGCGCGACGTCAACCGGGCAGTGGTCAAATACCAGGGCCGGGAGATCGAGCTGCTGGACACCGCCGGCATCCGGCGCTCCGGCAAAATCCAAGTCGGTGTCGAACGTTTCAGCGTCATCCGGGCCCTGAGCGCCATCGAGCAGGCCGACGTCTGCCTGTTGCTGATGGACGTAAATGAATTGAATGTCCAGCTCGACCAGAAGATTGCCGGCATGATCAAGGACGCCGGCAGGGGCCTTATTCTAGTCGTCAGTAAATGGGACGCTGCCGAAGGCAAAGATGCCTTTACCCGGGACGCGCTGGCGCCGCAAATCGCCGGCACTTATGATTTCGTGCCGTGGGCGCCACTGATTTTCACCAGCGCCGTCACCGGCCAGAACGTTACCAAGCTGTTCGACCTGGCACTCGAGATCGACGCTAAGCGCCAAACGCGCATCAGTACCAGCGAGCTTAATAATTGGCTGCGCGCAAGCGTCGACGCCCACCCGCCGGCGGGGCTGAAAAACCGCACGCCAAAGCTGAACTACATCGTCCGGGAGACCGACAATCCGATCCCGGCCTTCAAAATTTTCGGCAGCCATACCCGCTTTGTCCACTGGAGTTACCGCCGCTACCTGGAAACCCGCCTGCGCCAAGCCTACGGTTTCGAGGGCACACCGGTGCAGCTGTGGTTCATCGAGAAACACCAGACCCACAAACACGGTTCAAGCCCGACAAAACCAGACTAGGCTATACTAAGATAAATGGCCTGGCTCCAGAAAAGACCACAAGTCAGTAATCCGACGATGTTTTATACCGTTGGTCTTAATAAGACCTTGCTGCTGGTAGGCCTCGGCAACCCGGGCAAGCAGTATGAACTAACCCGGCATAACGTCGGCTTTATGTGCCTGGACGCCTATGTCGCCAAGACCGACGGCATGGACTCTTGGGCGGAGAAGAAAAACCTGAAATGCGTGATGAGCGGCGGCCGTGTCGGTGACGCGCGGGTGATCGCCATCAAGCCTGCGACCTTCATGAACCTCAGCGGCGAAGCCGTGCAGGCAGTTATGAACTTCTACAAATTGCCGCTGGAGAACGTGGTGATCGTCCACGACGAATTGGATATTGATTTCGGGCAACTCCGGCTGCGTGTCGGCGGCACCTCGGCTGGGCACAACGGTATCAAATCCATTACCGAACACATCGGCGAGGAGTTCGGCCGTGTCCGAGTCGGCGTCGGACCGAAACGGCCGGCCCGCATCAAAAGCGAAGACTTTGTCCTGCAGCCCTTCAGCGCCGAGGAACAGGCGCAGCTGCCCAACCTCACCCGAGAAGCAGTAGCCGTATTGAGTGAGTTTATCTACGGCTCAGGCTTGCCGCACGAGACCCGCAATTTTCTGATGTAGTCTGGATGCGGGGCGGGGTACGCGGGGTGGGGCAGCCGGTGGGCCGTCATAAAACGCTTCGACAGCTTTGCGATCGGCCGGAGGGACATGCTCTGCAATAGTGGACAGCATATTATTCAGGTAGCCCTGGTGTTTCCAGGTGCGCATGTCCTCATCGCCGAATAGCATAACTTCGCCTGCCTCCCGGCCAGATTCCCGCTCACGTTTGAGTTTCTCCTCGACCGCAGAGGTGTAGACTTGAGCGAATTTAAGCGCGCCATACAATACGACGACCTCGTCCATAGAGTATTCGGTTTTAATCCGGCCGACGGCTTCGAGCTCACTGTGATCGTTCAGCTCGATCCGCTTCGCCTCCGTGTCAATGATCATAAGTTGAGTATGCCTTAGTCGCTTTCTTCTAGCTGTAATTTATCTTCCAAACACCCAGAAAATGCCCAGTGGGCATTTTCTGTCGATGCAAGCGAAGCGTCATTGTCATGAAAAGGCCGCTGAGAGGGGGTGGGCACCGCTCAACGGCCATTTCAGGCCACAACCGAAGTTCTGGCCGTCATCCCTTCAAGCCCACCCGGACGAAACATCATCGCTCAAATGAATGGTGCGTGTGTCTTCACGGTAAAGTGAAACCGTTGAGGCTCGTACATGAGTCGGGGGTTTCTTAAAGGGGTTAGTATGTTTTAGAGCGTGTCCGGCCAATGGCCGAACCAGCTCAAGAGAAGTGGAGGGTACAACTTATCTGGCGCGCTCTAAAACAATCTAACAAATCAGCTGCAGCCGTTAGGCTGCAGGTGTTAGATGGGGTAAAAGGTACGAGAATCCCGAATATATCGGGACTCATAAGTTGCTATTCTAGCAAATACATTGCATTATGTCAATACTTTAAAATATTTTTACCTCTACGGCAAGAAGCTCATGCTTTGCCGGATTGGGATTAACTATTTCTTAATTAATAAGTGTGCCTCCCGGAATATCACATATACTCCACAACACCATGAGACGGATTAGTGCACGGCAACTGCCGGAGTGTCTAAAAATCATCTCCGGCCCGCCGAAGCAGTTGTTTTGCAGAGGCGCGAAGCTGGAAGAGCTGCTGGCCCGGCCAAGGTTGGCGGTCGTCGGCAGCCGCCGCGTCACGGCGTACGGCCGGCAGGTGACAACCGAGCTCGTAAGCCGGCTGGCCGAACAGGGCATTGTGATCATCAGTGGCCTGGCCATCGGCGTGGATGCTTTGGCTCACCAGGCCGCGCTGGAAGCTGGCGGTCTGACGATTGCCGTGCTGCCGAGTGATGTCGATACGCCGTACCCGGCGACCAACCGGCGCTTGAGCCAGCAGATTGTGGAGCAGGGCGGGGTGCTAGTGAGCGAATATGAGCCGGGCGTAATGAATTTCAGGACAAACTTTATTGCCCGCAACCGACTGGTGGCGGGATTAAGTCAGGCAGTACTAATCACTGAAGCCGCCGAGAAGAGCGGCAGCTTGCATACCGCCCGGTTCGCCCTGGAGCAGGGCAAGGATGTCCTGGCCGTGCCCGGCAATATCAACACCCCGACTTCAGTCGGCGCGAATAATCTGATCAAGGCCGGTGCCACACTGGTAACGAGCTCCCGGGACGTGCTGCATGCGCTGAAATTGGAGGATCACCAGACGACAGCCCGTGAAGTCCGCGGCCGGAACGCCCACGAACAATCGGTACTGGACCTGATGCTGCAAGGTGTCAACGACGGTGATGAGCTGCTGGCTGAAAGCGGTCTGGCCACTGCCGAATTCAACCAAGTCCTGACAATGCTGGAAATCGGCGGCAAAATCCGCCCGCTGGGTGCTAACCATTGGGGAATCGTCTAGAGACACATGCTACACTTTAGGCATGAAGTTTATGATTTTCGTGGGCATCACTATCGGCAGTACCGTCGGTGGCTGGCTCGGCGCGGCGATGGACCACGGCAACTGGTTCGGCGGCTGGAGTATCCTGCTTGGAACCGTCGGCTCGTTTGCCGGCATTTGGGCCGGCTATAAGGTCGGCCAGAATATCGGCGTTTAGACCGCGACACCTGCTTGTCTTATTTATATTATTGCATTCTGGGCCGTTGTGCGCTTAGATGTAGTACATCACATGCCAAAAAACCTCGTCATCGTAGAGAGCCCGGCCAAAGCCAAAACCATCGAGAAATTCCTCGGTAAAGATTATGCGGTAAAAAGCAGCTTCGGCCACATCCGCGATTTGCCCAAAAAAGGCTTGAACATCGATATCGAACATGGCTTCGCCCCTAAGTACGAGATCAGTGCCGACAAGCGAAAGGTCGTAGCCGAGCTGAAGAAAGCCGCCAGCGGCAGCGAAGTCTGGCTGGCCAGCGATGAAGACCGTGAAGGCGAAGCCATCGCCTGGCATTTGACGCATGCGCTCAACCTCGACCCGGCGACCACTAAGCGGATCGTCTTCCACGAGATCACCAAAACGGCCATTGAGGCGGCCATCAAGAACCCGCGCACCGTTGACATCAAGCTGGTCGATGCCCAGCAGGCACGGCGAGTACTCGACCGGCTGGTCGGCTATGAACTGTCGCCTGTGCTGTGGAAAAAGGTCCGCACCGGTTTGAGTGCCGGTCGCGTGCAGTCGGTCGCCGTCCGTCTAATCGTCGAGCGTGAACGGGAGATCAAAGCCTTTCAGGCTGAGAGCAGCTTCCGAGTAACTGCCATGTTTGACGCCGAGGGCGCCGAGGTGCCGGCCGAATTGAGTGACAAGTTGCCGGATGAGGCCAAGGCCAAAGCCTGGCTGAGCAAGCTGCCCGGCGCCACCTACACCGTGAGAGATATCAAGCAGAAACCGGGCAGCCGCAGCCCCGGCGCGCCGTTCACCACCAGCACCCTGCAGCAGGAAGCCAGCCGCCGCTTAGGCTACAGCGTGCGCCAGACCATGACGCTGGCCCAGCGTCTGTACGAGTCGGGTTACATCACCTACATGCGTACCGATAGCACGGTGCTATCTGGCCAGGCGATTGCCGCCGCCAAAGATTACATTACCGCTAAATACGGTGCCGATTATCACCAAGTCCGGCAGTACAAGACCAAAAATGCCAGCGCCCAGGAAGCCCACGAGGCTATCCGTCCGACAGATTTTCGCACCGACTCCGCCGGCAGCGACGAGCAGCAAAAGAAACTATATAGACTGATCTGGCAGCGCGCCTTAGCCAGCCAGATGGCCCCGGCCAAGCTGGAACGGACCGAAGTGACGATTGCGATCAGCAGCCAACCTGAGCAGTTCATTGCTAAAGGCGAAATCCTGCGTTTTGACGGCTTTATGAAAGTCTACGGCGGTACCAAGGATGACATACTGCTGCCGCCGCTTAAAACCGGCCAGGTCTTGACGGCACGATCGGTAACCGCGACCGAGACGTTTAGTCGTCCGCCGGCCCGCTACAGCGAGGCCACGCTCGTCCGGCAGCTGGAGGAACTGGGTATCGGCCGCCCGAGTACTTACGCGCCGACGATTTCCACCATCCAAACCCGCGGCTACGTCGAGAAAACCGATCTTGAAGGCACCGAGCGTACCATTACCGAGCTGAAACTGGAAAATAATACTGTGACGGCCAGTAAAACCAGTGCGATCACCGGTGCCGACAAGTCGAAGCTGGTGCCGACGCCCATCGCCGAAGTCGTAACCGACTTGTTGGTCAAACATTTCCCGAGCATTGTCGATTACGATTTTACGGCCACTGTCGAGCAGGATTTTGACAATATTGCCGACGGCAAGCAAACCTGGGAGAAGATGATTGGCGACTTTTATAAGGAGTTCCACCCCTTGGTGATGCAGTCGGAGGATATCAGCCGCTATGAGGTCTCGCAAGCCCGTGAGCTGGGGGCCGACCCCAAGACAAATCTGCCGATTTACGCCCGTTTCGGCCGCTACGGCCCGATGCTGCAGAAGGGCAGTACCGAAGACGAGACCAAGAAACCGGCCTTCGCACCGCTGCCCAAGGGGACAACTCTCGACACCGTAACCTTGGAGCAAGCCCTGGAAATGTTCAAATTACCACGCCAAGTCGGTACAACCGCGGACGGACAGGAGATCAGGGCTAACCTCGGTCGTTTCGGACCCTACGTCCAGGTCGACAAAACCTTTGTGTCGATCAAGCCGCTGGACCCCTTCACGATCACTGAGGCAGAGGCCCGCGAACTGTACGCCGCCAAGCTGGCCAAAGATGCCGCCAAGCACATACAGGAGTTCCCGGGCGGTCTCAAGGTGCTGAACGGTCCTTACGGACCGTATATCACCGACGGTAAGAAGAACGCCCGGATCGCCAAAGGCCAGGATCCGGCCAAACTGACAAAGGCCGAAGCCAAGGCAATCCTGGCAGCAGCACCGGTCAAAAGGCGGTCATTCCGTCGGAAAACCCCGAAGAAGTCCGCTTCCTAAGCTGTTTTCTTGCGTCCTGGTAAAACCTGTGGACAAGTAATATTTTTACAACATACAATCGGCCGCCTTGTCAGTTTTGTGCTACAATAAGCCATAGATAGGGAAAGTGTTGACTTTTAAAAATTATAGTTTTATAATAGTTACTAAATTCATTGTATAACAGGGATTACAGCTTGTATGGCTCAAACCACCACTTCCGAATTCAGTACCGAAAAACTAGTCACTGATGTCCTGGCCACGATTGACCGGGAGCGTGAGCGCGAAATCGTTGCGCGCCGGTTTGGCCTGTTTGACCGCAAGGAAACCCTCGAACAGATAGGTGAAATGCTCGGCATTACCCGTGAGCGGGTACGCCAGCTGGAAAAGTCGGTCGTAACCCGTCTCCAGGCAACGGCAGGGCAGGGCTCTTTGCCGCATATTGCCGACTTTCAGGTCAAAATACTCGAGCTGCTGCAGGGCAGTGGCGATATCGCCCGCGTCAGTGAACTGGCCGCCCAGCTGACGGACACGCCGAGCCGCGAAGAGCAGGCCCGGGTAGCTTTCCTGAGCCAGCTGTCACCCAACTTGGCAGTCATTGCCGAGGACGATAACTTCTACAACAGTGTTGGCGCTGCGTCGGCTTACAACGAGAAAAGTCTGAAAGCCGCCGTCACCAAGTTGATCGGTACCATCAAGCAGCTCGGCGAACCCAAGACAATCAACGAGATAGCCGCTGCCAACGGCACCGACTCGCCGGAGCGCACCGCCGCTTTGGCCAGCACGTCCAAGCAGCTGGCCAGCCTCAATGGCCGCTGGGGGCTGGTGAAATGGCCGATGGTCAACCCCAAGAACATTCGCGATAAAATCTATGTCATCCTCAAGGAAAATGGCAAGCACATGCACTTCAACGAAATTGCCGCCGCCATCAAAGACAGCGATTTTAAGCGCAAGGATGTGACCACCCAGGCGATCCACAACGAACTAATCAAAGACAAGCGCTTCATCCTGATCGGCCGCGGCATTTACGCCCTGAAAGAGTGGGGCTATGAAAAGGGCACGGTCGCCGACATTATTACCGCCGTCCTGAAGCAAGCCGGCGAGCCGTTGCACCGTGACGAAATCGTTAAGCGCGTGCTAAAAAGCCGCTTCGTCAAAGAAACCACCATTCTGTTAAATCTCCAGGGTAAACCACAGTTCAAGCGCGTCGCCAAAGCGACCTACCAACTAGCCGAATAAATTAAAACCAAATCGTATGCCGACACCTGCGAATGCCCCCGAGACGAGTTTTGCCATAGCGCTGCCTCCGGAATTACATAGGGGCGTGGCTGAAGATTGTTTCCGGTTGCACATTACTCCCTCGAATTACGCATATGCCGCTCGGCTCCTACGCCTGCAGCTTAAACGTACAGTCGGGATTGATCGCGCGCGGCGTCAGCCATTCAACATAGACGATGACCCATACGAGCCGCCGGAGCCACTAGGAACTGCCAACCGCGGTTGGCTAGCTCTGACAGTGTGTTTAGGCAACATAGCCCCTCGGAGAGTACTGGAGGCCGACGGTGCGAGGGCTGGACAGTCGGCTGAAGCGTACCTGCGCGACAGTGTTCACATATTGCACGACTTGATCGAATACGATGTAAACAATCCAATGATGGTAAGCCGTGGTAGTAAAGAACCTAAAGAGGTTGGGTTGCCATACCTGCCGCGCCCCAAATTAAACATTTTGCGAACAGGAGCGTTAGCTGCTGGTGAGGTCGTAGGCAAAGTCTTAGGCTTTAATCCTCAGGCTAATGCCAGGGCGGGTGATTTCAATAATTTTGGTGCGTAAGCCGGCAGGCCGGGCGAAATTATGCGGGCGTCAGCGGGCAGTAGTGCAGCACCCAGGCTCATAGACATGACGTCGTACAATGTATATTTTACGACTCGTATATTTCTAAATAAGATGATTATCGATATGTCCCCTAACAGGGGATACTTAGCGGATAGTAATCAAAATTAGGTTATTACATCCAATGGACTGCACTGCACAGTGTGCACTCGTTCTAGTTCTACGTTACTAGTTACGCTGCCGCTAAACAGCCCTAGTGTCCGGATGTGATTTACAACACTATTTGACTTTTCCACAGTTCTGTCGTGAAATGATTCCTTTTTTAACAGTTGCCTCAAACTATTTTAGTCCCCTGCCTTTCCAGACGAAATGACCAAAATTTGACTTTTCCCCTGCTCGATATGTTTATATGTTTTTCTGCACTTCAGTGTACCGTGCATTGGCTGAACAATTTGCGAACTGGTAGAGCAGCGGGAGAGTGCCTCTACTGATAATAAGCCCGGCCGCCGACCCGGACATCGACATAGTGCGCCGGGGTGATTGTGCGGGTCTGCAACTGACCGATCACCGCCATGAAAGTCCCTACCTGCTGCCGGGCATCATCATTGGCCAAATTAAATTTGATAAAGTACGGCTGGCCTGTCAGCGATACGTCTAGCTCGCTGCTGTGGGGTGGCAGGACCAATGCGGCGATGTTGAGGTGTTGGGCATTTAGTTGGGCGACTACGGTTTGGATGAAACTTACGTAGCTGCCGGTGAGCGCCCGCCGGTTGAGCGTCGGCTGCAGGCCGCTTTGGTCGCGAACGACCGGGACCTTGAGTTGCTCGGCGTTTGGTAATTGGTTAGATGACAGCAGCGCTTTGCCGGTCGTATCGAGCACGAACGAGCCGTTGGTGGCTTCCAGGACCAGTGCTGGCTGGCTGGGCTGTAGATAGATGATCGGCCGGTGCGCCAGTAGCGGTAAAGTCACGCTGACATCGGCCAGCTCGGGAAACTGAGTGATCATTTGCAGCCTGATTTGTTCGGTATTGATTGTAACCTTGTTACGATTCCATACTGAGCCGGCTAGCAGCCGGTCGGCCGCTTGCTGGTAGGCAGCCTGGCTGTGCAGGAACGGGATGCTGCCGCCTGTCGTGAGCGGCAGAACTCTGGCATTGCTGGAAAGGGTCAGAATATTGATGGCTGAGGCCACTATGGCCACGAGAAGAATGAGATGCCCAATACGTTGCAACCAGAAGCTGCGGAAGCTTTGAACGGCGGGCGCCGGTCTGGACGGCTGGCTCGAACGGGCGGGGTTGGCTGAACGCTCGGAGTTCGGATCACGCAGGCTAAAGCTTGATGGTGGTTGCAGGTCGGCGGACGGACGGCGCTGCCGGGGCTCGCGGCCAAAGCGTTTCGGGGTTCGCCTGAATAAGCCCATACCTCAGGCCTCCCGTTTAGCTTCGGCTTCTCTGAGAAGCAGCTGAGCCAGTTCACGGGTAGCGTCCGGTTTGGCGAAGGTGGTGAGAGCCACCCCCAGCTTGGCGCGCGCCGTCGCATCATGCAACAAGTCGCTCGCTTGGTGCGCTAAACGGTTAGGGTCCGCCATCAAGTCGGCTTCGTCGAGTACCACGGCCGCATGGTGTGACGCCAAGTATTGGGCGTTCTTCAGTTGGTGGCCGCCGGCCAATACGCCGCTCGGTATAACGATACAGGCCTTGCCCTGCAAAGCAAACTCCGCCAGGTTGGTCGCGCCTGCCCTGGTAATGACCAGATCGGCGGCCCCGCTGTAGCGGTAGACATCCTTGAGGTAACCGAAGATTTGCAGCCTCCCCTGCTCTGCCGGTTTTAAATTTTTATTGTAAGACTGTCGCATAATCGCTTCGTGCGCCCGGCCGACGCCGTGGACCACATACAGCTCCGGAAATTCCTGCAACAGATACGGTACGGCTTCTGCCACGGCCTCATTTACCCGCTGGGCACCGAGACCGCCGCCGATGACAAACAACAGTTTAGCCGAGGCCGGCAGCTTGAGCTCTACACGATACCTCTGTTGAAGTTGCTTACTCACCGGCTTGAACGCTGCCTGCAATGGGATGCCGGTCGTAACCGTCTTGTCCTTCGGATAAGGATAACTATCGACTGGCAAAGCAACGGCGTGGTAGCTGGCCCAACGCGCAATCAACCGGTTGGCCAAGCCCGGAATGGCATCCGAATCATGTGTGATGTAAGGCAGGTGCAGCTGGGCAGCGGCCAGGCCGACCGGTACACCGACGAAGCCTCCCTTGATAAAAATAATATCCGGTTGCAGCTGCTTCAAAAGCTTGCGGCTTTGCAGGATACCGATCAGGACATATACGGCATCACGCGCATTCTTAAATAGAGTCACGACATCCAACAGCTGCCTTACGCCTTCGCCATGATAGCGCCGGAACTTGCCCGCCCTGACGGCCATGACTTCATCGATATGCAGGTCTTTGGCCGGAATGTCGGCTAAACGGTCACCTTTTTGTCCAATGTAAACGAGATGGACGAGGGGATGCTGCCGCTTCAGTTCGGCTGCCACAGCTTGGATGGGTGTAATATGGCCGCCGGAGCCGCCGCCGGTCAAGACGATTGTAAGTGTCGTTGTCGGCCGGCTCACGTGTAATCTGCTCTCCGAAGAGTATTGTCGCGATAACCACCGCTGGCACCGCCGGCTTCCGGCTTCAAACGTGGTGTCGTAAAGGCGGCATATTGCGAAGCCTGGAACACTAAACCGACGGCCGCCGCCGCGAACACCACACTCGTGCCGCCGTAACTGATAAATGGTAAGGTAATCCCCTTCAGCGGCAACAAGCCGATCATGCCGCCGATATTGATCAGAGCTTGGGTGCTAAACCAGGCCAGCACCCCGACAACCAGCAACCGGCTGAAATCGTCTGACAGACGCTCAGCGATCGTCTTCAGCCTCGCAAAAAAGGCCACGAATATACCCAGCAAGACGATGCTGCCGATGAAACCGAACTTCTCGGCGTAAATAGCAAAAATCGAGTCATTGGCAGCTTCCGGCTGGTAACCATAAGCTTGGACGCTGCTGCCGAGCCCCAAGCCGATCAGACCGCCTGAACCGACCGAAATCAGTGCTTGGCAGGCCTGGTAACCTGTTGTCTGACAATTTGATTCGGGATGGAGAAACGTAGCCAAACGGGCTCGGCGGTACGGAAACGCCGATACTGTGAGGATCAAGCCAATCGCAATGACGGCGCCGATCAGCATGATGCGTTTCAACGGCAGGCCGGCAACAAAAGCCATGGTGGCCATCATAACCACCATTACACCGGTGGAGCCGAGATCACTCTGAACAACGGCTACCATCATGCCAATGGCGCCGAGAGCTATCAGAATCGGTTGAAGCGTTAGCTTAAAATTGCCGATCTGGCCCTGCCGCAGCCGCTCGCCCAGAAAGCCGGCCAGCCACAGCATTACGGCAAACTTCACGACCTCGACCGATTGGAATGAAAAACTGCCCAGCCGTACCCAGCGATGGGCCGGATATGCCGGATTGACAGGCAGCAGCAGCGCCAGCAGCGTCGTCAGACCGGCCAGGACAAGCAGCGGCTTATAGGCCTGGCGCCACCACTGCAGCGGTATCCGGGCGGTAACGGCAAAAGCCACCACGCTGAGGCCTACAGCCAGCAGCTGCTTCGTAACGTAGTAATTAGTGCTGACGTGGTTGGCAGCGCTCAGTGCCGGGCCGATCGCATAGACCACCACCAGACCGATGGCCAGCAACACGGCACACAGGATTAACAGCCAGTAATCGGGATGGTGCTTGCGGCCGAGGTTCAGCTCGGCGAAATGAACCGACGAACGGCGGCGCGCAGCACCGGGCGGTACTGGGCGACGTGACGTTTGCGGATACACTAGTGGCTCCCGAGCAGGAAGATGATCAAGCCCAGTACAGCGGCGACTTGGCCAAGGATCCAAAATCGCATGGTGACTTTGGTTTCCGGCCAGCCGATAGCTTCAAAATGGTGATGGATCGGCGACGATAGGAAGACTTTTTTGCCATGGCGCAATTTGCGCGAGGTGCGGTTGATAATGACAGAACCGGTTTCCGCCACGTAGACGGCGCCAATAACCGGCAGTACGTAGATGGTGTCTGTCTGCAGCGCAATAATACCAAGGGCAGCTCCAAGGGCACAGGCGCCGACATCACCCATAAAAAAGCGGGCCGGATAGATATTGAACCATGTATAGCTCAGTAAGCTACCAACGACGGTCAAGCAGAACCCGGCCAGCGCGAACTTATGCTCGACGATACAGATAATTGCATAGGCCATGAACGATGTTGCCAAAAGACCGCCGGCCAGTCCATCCAAACCGTCACTGAAGTTGACCGATACGATAGTGGCGATAACCACGAACCAGAATAAGGCGATGATTAGTACGCCTATATGCCACTGGTGCACCCATGGCAGGTAGATAGAGTGTACACCCAATTTAGCGTAGAACCACCAGCCGCCGAGCAATCCCGCCAGACTGTAGAGCGAGAATTTTAACTTGGCGCTCATGCCGGCCACGCCGCTGCCGCTGCCGCGGATATTCATGGCGTCGTCTACTAAGCCGATGGCCGCCGAACCGAGCAAGCCGGCTAGCGGCAACCAGGTTTGGCCACGACTCAAGTTAAATACAAATGTGACGATGGCAATCGCCAGTACGAAGATCAAGCCGGCCATTGTCGGGATATGGCGTTTATGTTTTTCGGCGTGCAGTTTGGCGTACACGGTGGCCTTGCCACCGGACCAGGCATCGGTTCGCTGACGCTTCCACCACTCATGCCGGTAGGCGATCGTCGTGTAGAGTGGTGTGATCAGCATGCTGAGCGCAAAGCCTAAAAAGCCGAGGCTCAGCATACGTATCAGGTTGTGAGCGCTAATCGCGATATGGAGTGTAGTCATAGGTGAAATTTTCTTTTTATTATAGCATTTTAATTGGATTTGGGCGCGACGAAGGAGTCGTTAATCAACATGTGCGCCAGGCCGCCAAAAATCGGTTGGGCCGCCGCCGTGCCGGCATAGCCGCCCACGGTCGGAAGATAGACGAAGACGACGATGACGTACTGCGGTTTGTCACCGCCGACAAAGCCGACGTAAGTGCCGTTAAATTTATTGTCATAGTAGCCGCCCCCCGGTTTGGCGATCTGCGCTGTGCCGGTTTTGCCGCCCACCATGTAGTTGGTCTGGTCGAAACCGGGTGAAAAGTTGTGGTGCTGGACGACGTATTGCATCAGGGGCACCATAGCCTGCCCCACGCTGCCGGCGACGGCATGCGGCTTCACAACTTTGGGTTTGGTGGTGGTCGTTTGTCCGTCAGGCGCAATAGTTTGGTCAACCAAATGCGGTTGATAATAAGTGCCGCCATTGAGCACCGACGACAGCGCAGCGCCCATCTGCACCGGTGTCGCTGTCATGGCCTGGCCAAAGGAAGTGTTGGCGTAAGTGAGGTTGATGCCTGCGCCGTTGTCAGCCGGCTTCGGCACGTAACCGCTGGCTTCGTAGCCCTGCTCGATGCCTGTGGCTTTGCCTAATTGATAGTGGTTGACCATGTAGTCGTACCAGGCGTTGCGGGCCTTCTCATTGATTTGGCCGCCGCCCATCTGCATCAGCATCCAGGTGGCGCCGGTATTCAGTGACAGGTTGAGGATGTCAGCGATGCTGCGGTTACCGGGACCACCGTCCTCTTCGATGTCGGTGACGTTAAATTGGTCAATTACCCAGTGGGCCGGATCATAAAACGTAGTGGTAGGCCGGACGACGCCTTGGTCAAGCGCCGACGCTGTCGTCAGGGTCTTCATGGTCGAGCCGACTTCAATTGGATGAGCCACGGCAGCGTTCTGGAACAAGGCTGGGTCGTTCACATCGAAATAGTGCGCCGGGTCATAGGTCGGCACATTGGCCATGGCCTTGATTGCCCCGGTGTCCGGATCCATGATAAGCGCGCTGGCTGACGTTGCCCTGGCATTTTTAGCGCCCTGTGCCAGGATCACCTCCAGCTGCTGCTGCATGGCCAGGTCAATGGTCAGGACGACCGCATCGCCGTTTTTGGGCGGTGTTTGGGTATTGTCTTTGCTGGCCGCCAGCGGTATACCATTGACGTCGGTGATGGCTTTCAGTTGCCCCGGTGTGCCTTCCAGCTGCTTATCGAGCGCCTGCTCAATGCCATAACTCCCTTTGCCGTTATCGCTCACGAAGCCCAACAGCTGCGAGGCCAGTTCACCCTGCGGATAGGTACGGTAATTTTGGGCCTGGGTGCCGACACCGGGCAGCTTCAATGCGGTGATCTTCCGGTTCTGGTCGGATGTCAGCTTTTTGGCGAGGACCACGTAGCGCATTTTCTTGGTAGTCATTAAGCGCTGGTAATCAGTCGGGTTGCCGCCGGTGATCTGCACCAGCTTCGCAGCCGTCTGGTCGGCATGTTTGATGTAGACCGGGTCAGCGAACAGCGTGTAGAGCTGCTGGTTGAGCACTATCGGCAATACTTGGCCGCCGCCGTAAGCTTTAATGATGCCGCGTTGGGCCGGAATCTCATACTGCTTCAACTGGTCCTGGAGTGCCGCGGTTTTGTAGTGTTGGTAATGAATGACCTGCAAATCGAACAGCCGCAGGCCGAACACGACCATCACCAGCAGCAGCAAACCGTACCACAGCTGGACGCGGGCAATTGCTTTTTGGAGGCTTTGTTTGTTTGACGGAGCCATAGTTACAGTATACAACGGGCGCTTAGGTTCTAGGTTTTAGGTTCTAGATGCTATCACCTAGTGCCTAGGACTTAGAACCTAGCAACTAGTTTTTGACCGTACCGCTTGGGGCTACCGATACCAGGCTTTTAGCCACTGTGCTGTTTTGGACCCGGCTCAGTGACTGCAAACGGGCCGAGGCGACTTCCAGGTCATCATGCTGGCTCTTGAGCTGTGATTGCAACGTCTGCAGAGCATTGATCTGATAACCGTAGGCATTGGTTTTGGTTACCTGCGTCAGGTACAGCAGACCGAGCAGACAGAGCAGCACGATTACAACGATGCTGTTGCTGACCGGACCGAGCGTGCGGGCCTGGACACGGAACGACACTGAATTTTGATTGCGGTTTTGATAGCGGCTGCGGCTCATGGCCAGCGAACTTGAGTATGTCATTGGTTTTTGTTTTTGGTTTAGGTTTGTATTGTTTGATTTTAGATCCAGCCCCACCGCGGGGGCGGAGCTGGATCCGCTTCGCCTACTAGACTACTTTGACGTGGATCTTGTAGGCTCGGGAGCTACTTTTGACTTGGATAGGCATCAGTGTTCCCTTTCTATTTTTATTTTCACGGCGGCGCGGAGTTTGGCACTCCGGGCGCGCGGATTAAAGACGATTTCCTGGGGTGAAGCGGTGACCGGGTGTTTGGTCAGTTCGCGGAGCTCGCTGTCGTAGCGATCACCGCTGACGGCCTTCAGCGCAAGCTTGACCAATCGGTCTTCGAGGCTGTGGAAGCTGACGATGGCGATCCGGCCGCCGGGTGCCAACAGTTGGAACCACAACGGCAGGCTGCGCTCTAGCAGCTCGAGCTCGTTATTGACGGCAATGCGCAGTGCTTGGAACGTCCGTGTCGCCGGATGGATCCGGCTGTACCCGGGCCAGGCCTGGGCGGCGATGCGCGCCAGCTCTTTCGTGTCTTTGAGCGGCCGGGCTGCGACAATCAAGCGGGCGATTTTCTTGGCTTTGGGCTCTTCGCCGTAGTCGGCCAATAGCTCAGCCAATTGCTGCTCGGTGTAGCCGTTGACGATATCGCCGGCTGTCAGCGCCTGGCTCTGGTCCATGCGCATGTCGAGCGGACCGTCCGTGGCAAACGAAAAGCCGCGGTTTGCTTCGTTAAGGTGCGGTGACGACACACCCAGATCCGCCAGAATAAGATCAAACTGCCGACCTTCTGCGCTCAGTTGTTGACTCGCAGTGTAGAAGTCCTGGTGGCGCAGATCGATATCTGCGTTGCCGTAGAGCTTCCCTAGCTCGTCGATGGCGCGTTGGTCGCGGTCGACGAGAGTCGTGTGTGTGAGGCTTCCGGTCCGTTCCAGGATCGCCGTCGCGTGCCCACCGTAACCGGCCGTTAGGTCAAGGTATGATTCCCCTGCCTGCGGGTCGAGGTAGTGCAACACGGCTTCGAGTAGTACCGGAACGTGCTGTTTGTTTTTATTTTGGTGTTGGTGCATCTTGTCTTACAATTCTGTTTTTGTTTTGCAAGGTCACCTATCCGACAATCAACTGTTTGTTTTTTTGGAGTTTTTGTTTTTGTGTGACAAGGCTTTATCGTACGAATACAATTCGGCCGAGTCAAGTTTGAGAGACTTATGTGTGAGGTGGAGTTTTGGGAGGTGTTTTGGAGAAATGAACTAGATTTTTTATAGTGGTTTTCTTTCCGGTTCCACTTGCTGATTGTCGGATAGTTGACCTCGTTAATGAGACTACTATTCGGTTTTGGTTTTTAAGGTGCGGACTTAGCCCTGATGCTCTTTGGCCATCAAACGCCAGTAGGTGCCGGCACGCACGGCGACGACTTCACGCGTAATTCCGGCGTGGTCGAGCAAATGCTGTTCGAGGCTGAAACGCCCCTGCTTGGCGTCAATGACGCTTTCGCTTTTACCCATCCGGAAGCGGACGTTGAGATCGGCTACTTGCTCGTCGAGAATGCTGCCCTTTAGCTCGGGCTCGACGGCTTCATCCCATACTGTTTTTGGATAGAGATGAAGATAGTTTTTGAAGCCTCTGGTTACGACTACCCCACTCGCGAACTCCGCCCGTAGTTCGGTCGGTATAGTCAGCCGACGCTTGTCGTCGAGCTTTCGCTGGAAGTAATCTATTGTAGCCATCCCATAAAATTTTGAATGTTTTTGTTAGTGGCGGGGGTCTCTCGCTACCCACGTTTACCCACTGCCATGAGTGTACAACCCACTTCAACCCACTACAAGCCCCAAATTATTAAAAAGTGGTGTTTATCACACCACTTATCCACAGATTTACCAGAGATATGCACAACCACCATACATATAGCGCATCTCGCTTATGGTTGTACACTAGCTAACGATGTGTGAAGGGGGTGGAGCTGGGTTTTATCGCCGGGCTTTTAATGCCCTGCTGGCTTCATGCCAGGGATATCGGTAGGGCTTGATCCCGGCAGCCGGTGACTGTAGCGAGTGGACGGAGCATCATTCGGATTATCCGGGCTATTATAGGTAATGACTTTATTAGCCTTCTCATAATCATCACTTACCTGCTTGTTGTGCTTCATCGTATTGAACTCATGAACGCCAGCTTGAACGCCCAGCGTCAGGGCCATACCTGTAGCAGCCAGCACGCCAGCGCCCCGAGCTAACTTGCCCCGGCGAGTTATATGTATACCACCGCTGGAAGTTTCGACTTCGACAGGCTCGGCACTACCTACACGCCGAACCGGTATGAGGGTATGATTAACAGGTCGATCCATGTCGTCGACAATGTTAGGGTGGAGATTGTCTTTTATCATTGTTTTATCCTATCATATTATGTTAAAAAGGTCAAGCTTAGTGCTTCCCTGACCTGGCCGGCGTGCGCTGGTTGACACTGTAACTAATGTAGTGCTGCTCGACCTCTTCTTTTTCACGGCGCAAGATGTTGTTATTGACTTCGGCATTCTCACCTGCCAGCGCTAAAGCCGGCTGGTTCGGTACGATAATCTTGCCGGCCGAGTGGTCCGGCAGTTCAAGCATGCCGACGGTCGCCGCAGCGGTCATCAGAATCAAGCCGGCCTGTTGGGCGACGGTGTTGATCTGTTCGAGAGCGGTTTTAGTGTTTTTTGTTTTACGAGCCATCTAGAATACTCTAGCAAAAATTATGCTTTTTGTCAAGGTTATGCTTAAGCTCTAGATGGCGTGGTGGTAGCCCATGCCGGCCGGATCCCATGTCACGCGGCTGCCATCGGTCAAGGAATCGATTTCGTGCATGTCGTCATCATCGAGCTCAAAGTCGAAAATGTCGATGTTGCTGCGGATGTGCTCAGGGTTACCCGACCGCGGCAACGGCATCGTACCGTGCTGGATGCACCACCGCAGGAAAATTTGCTGCGGTGTCCGGCCTAGCTGCCGGGCAATCTGAGTGACGGTCGGCGACGGCCTGTGTTCCAACCGGCTGAGCGGACTGTAGGCCTGAACCAGGATGCCCTGCCGCCGGCAGTAGGCCAGCAGGCTGAGCTGCTCTTCATATATATACGGGTGAAATTCAACTTGGTTGACCGCCGGCACGAGTGAGCTGCGGTGCGCCAACTCTTGCAGGTGTTGCACCGTGTAATTGCTGACGCCGGCAGCCTTGATAATACCATTGAGATGCAGCGCCTCAAGCGCCCGCCAGCTGTCGTGACGCCGGGTAGTGGCCGGCCAATGGATGAGGTAGAGGTCGATGTATTCCAGGCCGAGTGCTTCCAGCGACCGGCTGCAGGCGTGCAATGTCCGGTCGAAGCCCTGGTCGGCGTTCCAGACCTTGGTTATCAGTGTAATCTGCTCGCGCGGGATACCGGATTCGCGGATGGCCTGGCCGATGCCCCGCTCATTGCCGTACATATGGGCCGTATCGATCACCCGGTAGCCGGCTTCGAGTGCCGTCAGCACGGCTTCTTTGGCGACGGCATCGGGTACCAGATCCCACGTTCCGAAACCGATAGTCGGGACCATACGGCCGGTATTAAACATAAATGAGCTGTGGCCTATCATGACAGCTCAATCTGTACCGGCTGCCCGGTCTGCAGCTTAAAGAATTGGATACCGGCCTTGCCGAGGACCTCCTCGAACATGTCATACGACTGAGAACGGGCCTCGTCGCTCCAGTGCCAGTCGTGGATCGGCAGCACCTTGCTCGGCTTGAGTTCCAGCGCCAGGTTGATGGCATGGATGGCGCTGCCCCACGGCGCCGTCACCGGCAGCGCCAGGATGGCTTTGGTCTCGTGGAAACTGTGGCTGTCACCCGGATGGGTCAGCACATCGAGGTAGTGGATGCCGAGCTGCTCCGGTTGCGGCCATAATGGCTGCACGCTTTCATGGGGCGAATCAAAAAAAGCCACCCCCTTGGGGGCGGTATCGCTGGCGGTGATCCCGATTTCGCCGAGCATCTCGACTACCTCTGATGGGCCGGTCACCCGGACACTCGGGAATTTAATAATCAGCTGTTTCATGAGGTCCGGGCTGCAATGGTCGGGGTGAATATGGCTAATGAAGATGTCGTCCAGCCGGCCCAATTTACCAACGTCCAACGCCTTTTCGCTCATCTCACCTGGGTCAAACAGCGCAACGCGCTCCGGTGTTTCCACCAACAAACAAGAATGTACGAACTTGGTAATGTTCACTATGCTCCACTCCCCCTGCTCAGAGAAAATTGTTATACATGCGATAGTACCGCGATAGTGCGTTCTGTCACAGTAAGATAATTGACTCTGGGAGAAATATTTAACGGTACTCGGGGTTGGTGAAATCGAAGCGGGCGCCGGCGTCCCATTTGGAGCGCTGGTTGCCATAAGCCGGGATACCGCCGTTGTCTTTCAAAAGTTTGGCCATGTGCATGAGGTTCCAGGTCATGAATGTCGTATTGCGGTTGGTGAAGTCATTGTCCAAACCCTCACGCGTGCCGTCTTTCCGCTTGTCGCCGTAGCTCGGACCCGGTCCGGCCTCGCCGATCCAGCCAGCGTCGGCTTGCGGCGGAATGGTACAGCCGAGGTGTTGCAAACTATAGAGCGTGTTCATGGTGCAGTGCTTGATACCGTCTTCATTGCCGGTGATCAAACTTCCACCCACCTTGCCATAATAGGCATACTGGCCTTGCTCGTTCAAGAGGCTTGAGCAAGCGTAGAGCCGCTCGATGATTTTCTTGGTCATGGAGCTGTTATCACCTAGCCAGATCGGGCCGGCCAACACCAGGATATTCGCCTTCTCGACCCGCTTGTAGATCTTTGGCCACTCATCGACTTTGGCTCCGTGCTCACTCATGTCCGGCCACACACCGGTGGCAATATCCGGATGATCAATGGTCCGGATGACCTCCACATCCACACCATGCTTTTCCATGATGTCGGTGCTGATTTTGATCAGCAGGTCGGTATGGCTCGGCTCGGGCGATTTAGTCAGCGTGCCGTTGAAGAAAATCGCCTTCAGCCCCGAGAAATCCCACTTCTTGTCTGCCACTCGTTCTAACCTACCTGATTGACTATATTAAGGATATTGCCGTCCGGGTCCTTGAACCATGCAGCTTTCATGTCGCCCATGACGTGGACGTCGCCCTCCATGATCACATCGGGCATATCGGGATAATGCTCGAATGTCACGCCCTTGCCTTTCAGCTCGGCGACGGCACCCGCGACATCGTCAACTTGCCATGCCGCAGCAGTAGCCTTGTTGGTCCCGGCAAAGCTCGACGGATAGACGAACACTCCACCATTTCCGGATTTGTAGAACGTCCCGCCCGGCGTGCTCATGCTCTTTTCGAGCCCAATAGTTTCTTCGTAAAATTTGGCTGCGGCGTCCATATCTTTGACGGCCAGACACGCGCAGACATCATTGCTTCCTAACATAATCGCACCCTCCTTGGAATTGATTGATAGTTTTAAGGGTCTTGGTTTCAGCCGCATTATACACCGCTCAGTCCAGCCCTGTCTGTCGGTTTTATAGTTGGCTCAAGCCGATTGTCGGCTTTGCTGCTGGCGGGGCGAAAATAACACCAGCCCGGAGATGGCAAGGCACACAATCAATATGTACAGCGGGAAACCGTAGTTAGCGAAAGTCCAGTGTTTGATCGTCAGCAGCGTAATGCCGGCGTTGACCGCGCCCCCTCCGAATCCCAACCAATTTTCGGTTTCCGGATGGCGGTAGGCTTTGACGATGGTTGGCAGCGCCGCCAAGCCGTCGGCTATTATGCTAAACAAAATCGCCATATTACCTTCCCGGGTTACCAGCCACAAAGCCAGCCCGACCAGCGACAGTAGACCGCAGGTATAATCGAAGGTTGTCAATTTCCAGCGCGCTTTATTATTGGCCAACGAGGCAATCAAAACCATCAGCGGCATAAAGCCGACCATAAATGTCATGAGTGATTGCAGGCCGACGCCTTTGCCAATCTCGGCCGCAAAAGCTACCAGCGGTGCCAGTGCCCAAAGCGCAAACGTCACGCGGTTCGGCCGGGTTTTGCCGCGCAGCGTGCTGATAATGTAACTACCGCCGCCGGCGATAGAAAAGGCTGCACCGAGCAGCACAAAATGCGAGTCGAGCACTTACTTCTTCTTTTTCTTGTGGTCGTAGTAGCTGAGCTGGCGGCGCAGCTGGTCAAGACGGATGATCTTGGGTTCAAAGACTTTGAGCAGGCTGGAGTACTGCCAGTTCGGCGTCATGATGTGTGCCAGTTTGCCCTGCTCCTGCAGGTACTCAGCCAGGCTGAAGAAATCGCCGTCGCCGCTGACGATGATGGCTTGCTTGTAATGCGGTAATTCTTTCATAGCGTGAAGCACCAGCTCGGCGTCGACATTGCCTTTGATGGCCGGCCGGTCGGTGGCGTCGGCTTCTTTTTCTTTGGCCGAAGGGTCGGCCCGGGACTCGGCATCTTTCGGAGCGCTGACGTCGACGGTAGGCTTGAGTACCACCAGGAAGCCGAGCTCGTGCATGTATTCATACAGCGATTCGTTTTCACTCATGTAGCCGATGAACATGTAGGCCTTGGTGACGCCGTGCTTGTCCTGGAGGAACTGGCGGAACTTGC
>CAZXCS010000004.1:0-27606 GCA_964639195.1 uncultured Candidatus Saccharibacteria bacterium
GAGGCCTGTCCTGGCGGCAGTGTTGTCGGACGGACATTTAGAGTGTGAGACTTGTTTGAGGCAATCGGTATCGATTGCCGAGTTGTCGAACCATTGTCCGCTCTGACAACACTGCCCCAAGATAGGCCGTTAGTCCGGGAGTTTTTGGTTCTTTTTGCGGACAAAAAGAATGAAGGAAAGGAGAGTTTAGTGAGACTGCAATATGGGCATTAGCCTCCAGAGTTGAGTGGTGACGTATGGGTCCTGAAACTAGTTCAGGATGACTAAATGGGTGCCGCTACCGTCCGTTACTCAGGTATAATAATAGGATATGGATCCGCAACCACCCTCGCCACCAACCCGTGTCAATAATACCCTGGCAGTCACTCAAAGCGGCGAGCGCGTCATCTTCAATATCCGCCGCCATCCGATAGGTATCCTGGGTATCTATGTTTCGGCCGGGGTTCTGCTGATCGCAGCCGCCGTGCTGTGCTTCATTGTGCCGCAGCATTTGAGCACATCATCCGGGAGCCGGTCTGTGGAAATCGGCGGCCTGGCCTTTCTGGTCATTGCCTTGGTCACCGCAGTGTTTCTGCTCATTTCAACCAAAGTCTATTGGGGCAACCAGTGGATATTGACCACCGATAGCATTACCCAGGTTATCCAGTCCAGCCTGTTCAGCCGTCAATCCAGCCAACTGTCGCTGGGCAACCTGGAGGACGTGACGGCCGAACAGAACGGTATCCTGACACATATGTTCAATTATGGCCTGCTGAAAGTCGAAACCGCCGGCGAGCGCAGCAAATTCTCGTTTGCCTATTGCCCGAACCCTAATTACTATGCCCAGCAAGTCCTGACAGCCCGCGAGGCGTTCGAGCAGAGCATTGCTGCCGCCGAACGCCCTGCCGCCGTCCTGCCGCCACCCACACCTTATCCTCAGGACCCTCTGCAGCAAGCCGGCCCACCTCCGCCTCAGCCCCCGACTGCACCTTATCCACAACAACCGGTAAACCCCGGTGTTCCTGCTCCGATGCCGCCCCCATCCCAGCCGTACCCGCCATCCGAAAACAGCCAGTAGTTGCCGCGTTGATGATTACTGGAACGGGTTGTTGCGGGCTTCGTTGAACAGCGTCTGCACATTGACGCTATTGTCCTGAAGTGACTCCAATTGATTGATGACCGACTGATCGATATGCGGCAATTGAGCGGCCTTAACCTGGTTGCTAACGTCCAGACTTGACGGCTGCATATTGCTCAGGCTGTTTATCTGCATGATGATGACGCCGTAGAGAACACCGATAAACACCAGGAACAGCAGGAGGCTGTAGCGCTGCAGTTTTTGCAGGACGGTGCCCAGCAGTTCGCGCAAGGAGGTTAGGTTCAGTTTTTTGCCGTTCATGGTTTGATGTACTCGTTTAAGCCCAGAGTGAATGATAGCAGGGCGGAATTGTTTTTGTCGGGCTGGATGGAGATGGTATTGACCTGGGCCGTCCGGCGGTTATGCTCGAGGTTGCTCAGGAAAGTTATGAATTTCGAGTACGGCACCGGCTTGGCGATACTGCTGGTGACGGTGATCTGCAGGCTGTATACCCCGGAGATGCTTTTAACGGGTGTCAGCTGCGACAGGCCGCCGCTTTTACTACTGCCTGATGAAGGCCCCTGTGCAGCGCCGGCGGGGCTAGGGCTGGCAGACGTACCGCCTGAGGCCGTACCGCCCAGCGATGAGGCCGGGAAGGTGACACTAGCCAGGTCGATGCCGTTGGCGGCGGCGATATTGACAATTTCGCGTACCGCCTCGGCCTGGTCCTTGTCTTCGGGCACGACGGCTTTGGTAATTTTCACCAGGTCGGCGTGGGTCTTGATGTCTCTCTCGGCTTTTTTAAGACTCAACTGTTCCTGGTCCAGCGCGGCGCTTTGGGCTTTCAATTTCGTCAAAGCCCGGGCTTGCGTGGCCAGCAACGAGTGAGCGCCGTACGTGCCGGCAATCAAGGCCACCGCCAGCAGGCCGATACAGCCCAGCAGCAACAGGTATAGACGCTTGCTGGTCATGGCTTTTTGACCTTCGTGTTATTACTAATGAATAGGAAAGGGTTGTTGGGAGCGAAGAGGGCGCGGATGTTGACCGTACATGGGTACAACGGATTGGTGGAATTGGCGCCGCCGCAAGCAACATTGACGATATCGGCCTTGCTGAAGATTTTGTTAGCCGGGTCGGCCAGGTTGACTTGCACTTGCGTTGCTGTCTGATAATCGGTGGCGATAGCCGAAATGTCGATACCGCCGCTAACCTTACTAATATTCAGGCCCGTCAAGTTGGCATTGTTCGGAATCGTAGTGGTAATCTGCTTCAACAGTTCGGAAAACAACACTTCCTGGCTGAGGACTTTAACCACCAGCTTAAAGCTGTCGCTGATATCTTTGACTTCTTTCTGGATCCCGTCGAAGTTCTCCTTGCGGAACAGCTCCTGGGTATCGGCGATCTGCCGGTTGTACTTGAGCGTCGATTGGTGCAGGTTGAGCATGCCGTATGTCGACAGACCGCCAAGCCCGATCAAAGCCAGCAGGAAAATCGCCACCCAGCGCCGTAACTCGACGTTGCGCCGGGCGTAATGGTAACTGCCCTTTATTTCCGGCGGCAATAAGTTGATCATGGCAGGAAAACCTCCGTCGGCTGAACCAGGCTCAGTCCGGCCACCGTGGCGTACATCGGTCGATCAGCTTGTGTGGGCGGTTGTAAGCCTTTGTAATTCAGCAGATCCCACGGGTCGGTGTGGCGGACGGCCAGGCGGAGCGCCTGGGTCAGATGGTCGCTGAGGCCGGGCATATTGGCACCACCACCCAAGGTAATGATTTGCTGGATTGGCCGGTCTGTGCCGTAGCGTTCCTCGTAGTAGCGCATCATGCGGTGGATCTCTTTGACGATTTGATCGAGGGTCGGCTTGAGCGCTGCGAGAATCTCGGTCTGGCGCTTGCTGGCGCCGAGACCATAGCGGGTTTTGATCAGACCGGCTTCTTCAAGGCTGACACCGAGATTACTTTTGATGGAATTGGTAAAGTCTTCGCCGCCGCCCTGGACGGTACCGGTCACCAGCACATGCCGGTCGAAAATGCTGATATCACACGACTGCGATCCGAAATCGATGATGAAGCTGGCTTCGTCACTGTTTTCATCGACTGCAAACAACCGGCCGGATGAGCTCAATGTCGGTTCGACGAGCACAACCTCCAGACCCACTATTTGGGTTAGCTCCAGGTAGGAATCGACGATATTCCGGGGTACGGCCACCACCAGCAGCTCGATCCCGTCGGCGGTTTGCCGTATGGGGGTGTAATCGAGGTAGAGCTCTTCCAGCGGCAAGGAGATGTACTGCTCGGCTTCCAGCTCTACAGCCTCTTGCAGTTCACCGACTTTGAGCTTTGGCAGCTGCAGGGAGCGGGTGAATGTCCGGTAGGCCGGCAGGGCAATGGTGGCGCGGCGGGTGGTAATGTCGCCGATCAGGTGGTGGTCGAACAAATCCATCATCGCCTTGGCAATAACCTCCGGTTTCAGAATCACTCCGTCCGCTTGGGCGGCTTTGTCGAAACTGGTAGTGCCATAGCCGATAACGCGCGGGATATGATGGTTGAGCGGCGTTTTGGACGGTTTCTCTTCGACCTGCATCACCTTGAGCGAGCCATGGCCGATATCCAGCCCGAACAGAGGCTTGTCGTGGAAAAAATTTGGGACTTTGGGATTTTTCATGCGCTTGTAGCCCACCCAGGCATTTGTAGTTAACGTAAGTATAGCAAATATCTCTGTTAAACGGTACTTTAGGCGTAAATTTTATTGCCGCCGGTAACCCTTAAATACCCAGGTTATATCACCGGTCGACTGGGGTGCGCCAAACGAGATGGTACCGTTGTTACTCAGGTTAATTGTTTGACCAATGATGGCACCGATAGCCCCGCTCTGGCCGACAGTAACTTGAGACCAGTAGGCGTAAAAAATAGAATTGGGCGCGTCGCCGCTGTTATTAAGGCTAATCGTTGATACATTACGTGAATTGTACAAGTTTAGGCCTGTCACGCTGCTACAATCCGGTGAACAGCCGGCATTGGCCCAAAAGGTTATGACCTCAACCCCCGTGTCACTGCTGTTGGCTATCAGCTGAGAGGTATTGTTAAAACCGGCTCCAGCCGAGCCGTCAACCATAATAACCGGCCGGTTAGTTCCCAGACTGTCGGGCACCACTATCTGCGACGACTGGGTCAGCAACAGCTTACCTGTAATCCAAACGTTGCCCATGATAGTAACCACACAACCGTTACTTAGCACCACATCACCAGTAATCTTAAGGTTAGCTGGCCACGTCAGAGTACCGTTATTACCGCTACAGGTAGCTTGGCTCGGAGTCTTGGTGACAGTTATGGCACTCTTTTGGGCATCTCGGTCGTATGTCGGCAGCGGCTCAGGAGCGACAGTGCTACCGGCCACCAAGCCGGGGCTGTACATGTTGGTTCCATTAGTTTGATTGGTGGCCTTGACGGTGGCATAAATATTACCGTTGGTACTGACCGTTATCGGCTGTGGCCCGGCGTTGGGTGCGCAAACCTGAGGGTATGTCGCATCTGGTGGAACCGGGCAAATCTGGTCGGCTACCTTTAGCACCAAGGGCTTGGTGCTGAGGCCAATTTGCGAAGTGTTCTGCAAGTGTACATCGCCGTTAATGAAGACATCACCACCCACAATCTTTGAGCTATTGCTCATGTAAAGACCGCCCTCGCCGCCGATGATGCCAAATAGGCCCGTTGTCACGGGCCTGATATCTATATAAATCGAAACTGACCGGTTGGCCACGCTGGCGTTGGCCGGCCGATACGTTTTGCCAGTCACGGCCACAGTTTTGATGCTTTTGGTGGTACTGACAACGTGAGCATTGTAGGTAGTTCTTACTTGACTGTCAGTGTGTAGTGTAACCTCGCCGCCAGTCGTGCTCCAGTTATTGTCTAGGTTAAGTTGTTCAATCGAGTAATCGGCACCGGCATCGGCCGCCAGTTGCGCCATACTGTGAAACTGGTCGAAGCGGGCTACCTGGAAACTCGTCAACGACAAGCTCATGTAGTACAACGCTATGGTGATCAGAAACGGCAGTGTGATGATAAACACCAGCAAAATCGAACCGCGCTGGTTGATCTCTGCGTGCTCTTTCCTAATTCCAAATTTATGATTCCATTTTTTCATCTTAGAACCTATTCCTCAATGTTACACGAATGTTTGTCGTCAAGTTGATCGGATTGCCCGGCGCGTTACGCTGCATAGTAAGAGTTATACTTACCGATCGGCCCTCAGCGGGTATCGTCGTCAGATCGGCGTCCTGGTCGTAGAGGGTGAAGGTCATAGTGTTAACGTATTCAGCTAACTTTGTGTCAGATTGGCACGAGGGGGTTGCTGTCGGACAGCTGGTGTGTAAAGTATTGCCGGCGGCGCTAGGGTTAGCCAGTTTACGCTCCATCAGCGTGGTACCATTCTTGTAATAGACGAGCTCATTCATATACGGGCTGCCGGTGCTGGGATCAATAATGTAACTACGTGCTGAGGTAAGGGCCGGTACGGCAATAATGATCACAAAGGTGCTGTTGTTAGTACTCCAGCCACCAGATGGCGCGTTTGGATCAGAGATCTGGTTGGTCTGGCGGACCCCATCACCGAAACGAAGATTCTCCACAGTTGATCGTAACAGGTTTTGTGAGCTGACCGTCATCTCGGATAATTCGTTGTTTCGCGTTATGACCACGAAGTAATTGGACACCATACCCAAGAATACAGAGCCGATAATAGCCATCACACTGACCACTACCACCAATTCCACCAGGGTAAACCCGGCCTCGCTATGTTTATTGCCCGACACCGAGTTCTCCTATGTAGGTGGTATACGCGTACGATTTGGTTCCCTGGTCAAAGTAGGTAACAGTGATATCAGCCTGTTTAATTCCAGGTAAAGGGGTGCTAATGGTCAGACTAGCAGTACTTTTCGGTGGCAATTGATTGGGTAATTCGGAGGTCAAGCTGGTCGTACCGCTCGTTAGGCCGTTATAGCCCTTGTTGCGTAAGGCTTCAACCTTGGCTTCGACATATGAATTGGCTATGTTGAGGTATCGGCCACTTTGAGCAACATGCACGTAACTGGTCACGACTTCACTCAACGTGCCGGTGACTACGGCGGCCACGGCAATGGCGACCAACAATTCCACAATCGTTAGTCCGGCCGATGTTAGCTTGTGCGTTTTCATGCTTATGCTAATTATATCCTAGTTCTCAGTCCTTAAAGGAGCCCGGAAATCCCGGGTACGTTTTCTGCCGGACACGGTTGGGAGCGGCTCCCCAGTATGGATAATGAAAACCCCGAGTTGCCCCGGGGTTTTCTTTGGTTGACTAAGCGTAATTAGTCAAGGTTCTTGGCGGTGGCCGTTGATTGGCCGTTGACCGTGTTCTCGTAATTGGCTACGAGGTTGTAGGCGGCACAACCGGTATCGTCGGTTTCACAGGCGGTGGAACCATCCGATTGGGTTGGCGCGTACTGGTAGTGCTTGCCAGTCGTCGCAGTTGCACCGAAGCAGGTGCTGCTATCAGAAGTCGGGTCACAGTCCGAAGATGTGGACTTTGGATCCTTGATAGCATTGGCGTCCAGACTTGGCATGTTTGTCTTGCGCCACGTGGCATTGTTCATGTCAGCCCGGCTGGGGTAGTAACCTTTTTGACTGAAGAACGCTTCAATCTGGGTTTGTAATGATTTGACGTCGCTCGAACGCTTCGAGTCGCGTGCTTTCGCTTGAATACCTGCGTATGTGGTAATGACCAACAGGGCCAAAATACCGATGACCACGATGACGATCAAAAGTTCGACGATCGTGAAGCCTTGATTACGTTTCTTAAGTGAGATCATGGAGCCCACCCTCCTTTGTTAATTGTTTGACTTACTGATCTTTACCAACTGCAACCTGGCTGCAGAGGCAACTATCTGAGAATGATTATAACCATAAGTGCTATCAGGTCAAGCACCTTGTGGAAAAAGTAGACCGTAGCATGGAGTTGATTTGCGATTTCTGCACTTCTACGGCCTACCTGCTACAGTCTACTTCTCCTTAGCTGTTGCCGATATTTTTGGATAGATTAGCGATCGGGCCCATCACGCTGGCGGCAATCAAGCCGACGCCGGCGCCGAGGAAAACGATCATGATCGGTTCAATAATGGCCGCCAGTCCGTCGATCAATACTGTTACTTCTTCTTCGTAAAAGTCGGCGATCTTCACCAATACGGTGTCGATCTGGCCGGTCTCTTCGCCCACGGCCATCATCTGGGCCACAATCGGCGGAAAATGCGGGCTGTTGGCAATCGGCTCGCTCAACTGTTTGCCGTTCCTGACCTGCTCCGCGGCGTCATTCAGCTCCTTCTCGATAACTTTATTGCCCAGTGCAGCGCCAGTGACCTCAAGGGCATCGAGCACAGTGACGCCGGAACTCATTAGTGATGCAAAAGTGCGCGAAAAACGTGCAATGGCCACCTTCAAGATCACTACTTTAACGATCGGGATCCTCAGCAGCAGGGAGTGGAACTTATACTTACCGACATCGGTTTTTATGTAGCGGCGGGCGTAAATGCTGGCAATCGCCAGCGCAATTAATATGACAATCAAGTTGGGCAATTTATTAAGCACTGGGATCGGCAGCCAGCCGATGAAGGTTGAGGCGGTACAGAAGTGGCTGACATTGAGCAAGGCTTGGGTGTAAACCGGCAATTTGGCATTCGGACCGCCGAGGCTGAGCAGGATCGTACCGAGCTTCGGCACGATAAACAACATAATGCCAAAAAAGGCCAGCACGGTGATACCGAGGATAACCATCGGGTACATCATGGCGCTCTTGATTTTTTTGCGGATCGAAGCGTCTTGCTCTACCTGTGTCGCCAGTCGTTTCAGGATGTCGTCAAGGATGCCGCCTTCTTCACCGGCCCGGACCATGTTGACATAGACTTCCGAAAATACGTTGGGGTACTTGGCGAATGCGTCACCGAGCGGCTGGCCGCCTTCGATTTCTTTGGTGATGCCGCCCAGAACCTCACGCATGTAGGGGTTGGGCGAGTCGCTTTGCAAGGCTGACAGTGAACGGGCCAGCGGCACGCCCGCCGAAATCATGGTCGACAGCTGGCGTGTAAAGATGACCAGATCTTGAAGTTTGACCTTCTTTTTAGACCCGAACGATATAATTGATTTTTCTTTAATCTCCTCTATCAGCAACGGGTGTATATCTTGTCTGTGGAGTAAGGCCAGTAGAGCCTGCTTGTTAGCAGCCTTGGCTTTACCGGAAATGGTCTTGCCGTCTTTAGAGGTGGCTTTGTAGCTATACTGCATCAAACGCTCCGGGCGGTTGTGTTAGTAAGAAGTAAAAGTCCATGATAATCATTCCTGAGTCGTAACCCTTAGGACTTCTTCGATGGTGGTCTGCCCCCGGAGTGATTTAACCAAACCGTCAAGCTGCATGGTGAGCATGTGCTCGCCGATCGCCGCCTTTTCGATATCCTCCGAGCTCTTGTTGGCAACGATCATTTGTTGGATTGCCGACGTGTTGCTGAGGACTTCATAGATGCCGATTCGGCCTTTATAGCCGTTGTGGCCGCAACTGTCGCAGCCGCCATCATGGGCTTTCCAGAGGCGGGTGACGCTGCTCGCCGTGGTGCTCAGCTCGTCGGTATCAGCGCCTTTGCCACCGCTCGATTTACCGATGCCATCCTGCAGCGCCAGTGTTTCGAGTTCGTGCATTTCTTTGACACCACCGTTGGCGTCCAGATTGAACGATTTATCCAGTTGCTTGATAACCGCGGCATCGGGGGTGTAAGCTTCACGGCAATCAACACATAACCGTCGTACGAGCCGCTGGGCGACCACCACCCGCACCGTGCTGGCGATCAGGAACGGTTCGACGCCCATTTCCAGCAAACGCGGCAGACAGGTGGCGGCGTTGTTGGTGTGCAGCGTGCTGAACACCAGGTGCCCGGTCAGTGCCGCCTGGACAGCCAGGTCGGCCGTCTGGCCGTCGCGGACCTCACCGACCATGATGATGTTAGGGTCTTGCCGCAGCAGGGCGCGCAGCCCGCCCTCGAAGGTCATACCGGCAACCGGGTTGACCTGGGTCTGATTGGCGCCGACGACGTGGTATTCCACCGGATCTTCAACTGTCGAAATGTTGACGTTCGGGGTGTTGAGCGAACTGAGCACACTGAACAGAGTGGTTGATTTGCCGCTACCGGTTGGCCCGGTCACCAGCACCATGCCATGGGGCTGGATGATGGCGTGCTGCAAATCGTGCAGGGCGGCGCCCCAGAAGCCCAGCTCGGTGAAATCGGCCGGCTTGCTTGATTCGTTCAGGATACGCATGACGACTTTCTCGCCGTCGAGGATTGGCAGGGTGGAGACACGCAGGGCGTACATCAGTCCGCTCACCTCCACTTTGAATCGCCCGTCTTGCGGGGCGCGGTGCTCGTCGATTTTCAGGTTGCTGAGGATTTTGATACGGCTGACCAGGGCGCCTAGCAGCTTGCGTGGTAATTTGTTGGCTTCGCGCAGCAAACCGTCGATACGGTAGCGCACGACGATGTAATCTTCACGCGGTTCGATGTGGATGTCGCTGGCGCCGGCTTTGACGCCATACTCGATGATAATGTTGACCGTCTGTGCCACCGGCGAATCTTCTGCCAGGTCACTCTCGTCGACTTCCTCGCTCTCCTCAGGCGCCGCTTCGTCGGCTATAACCTTGGTCAGCTCGCTGCTGATGTTGCCGCGGTACTGGTCCAGGGCCGCTTTCAACAAGCTGCTGGTGGTGATGTGGACCTTGATGTCCGTGCCGAGCTGTTTGTGTAGGAAGTTTAAAGCCTGGATATCGTCCGGGTCTTCCATCGCCACCTGCTTGATGCTCAGCTGGTCGACGTCGAATACCACGGCGTTGTACTGCCGGGCGATGCGCTCGGGCAGGAGCTTCAGCACCTCGTGCTTGATCTCTTTGGCGTTCAGCTCGACAAATGGCACCTCGATCTCGTCGGCGTAGAGCTTGGTCAGGTCTTTCTCGCTGAGCAGGTTGTTTTTGATCACCAGGTCCTGCAGCGGTTTTTTCTCGGTCGTTTCCTGCTGGCGTAAATCCGCCAACTGTTGCTTGGTCAACTGCTTGCTTTTGGTGAGCAGTTTCTCAACCAGCGAATCGGCTATGCGCATAGCCAGGAGCCTTGTTTTTGTGTTGTGATAAGTCCACCCATCCTGGGTTTCATGATACCAGCTTGTCTCTAAAAACGTAAGCAGCTTCCACAGGCCGAAAACATTAAATCGCCCTTAAATTTCCGGGAAAAGTCGGCCGATCTAAACGCTAGCAATTTTCAGGCAGGAGGCGACTGCCTATAGTGCTACACTAGTAGCAAGTGGTGGTAGTAGCTTGACCTAGATAAGAGGAGGTGTTCGTGGCAACTAAATCGACAAAAGAGCCTAAGGAGATAGCTGTGGCGGCCGACACCGGCAGCGGCAAATCGAAAGCCTTGGGGTTGGCGCTGGAAAGCATTGAGAAGCAGTTCGGCAAGGGCTCAATTATGAAGCTCGGCGAATCTACTCACACCAAGGTGGAAACCACACCCAGCGGCGCCTTGAGCCTGGACATCGCCCTCGGCGGCGGTATCCCGAAGGGCAGGGTAATCGAAATCTATGGCCCGGAATCCTCCGGCAAAACCACCGTTACCTTGCATGCTATTGCGCAAGTGCAGAAAGCCGGTGGCACCGCAGCCTTCATTGACGCCGAACACGCGCTCGACCCGGCTTATGCCAAACGCATCGGGGTCGACATCGAAAACCTGTTGCTCAGCCAGCCGGACAACGGCGAACAAGCCCTGGAAATTGTCGAAACCCTGGTGCGCTCCAACGCCGTGGATTTGATTGTTGTCGACTCGGTGGCTGCTCTGGTCCCGCGTGCCGAAATCGAAGGCGAGATGGGCGATTCACTGCCCGGTCTGCAAGCCCGGCTGATGAGCCAGGCCTTGCGTAAACTCACCAGTGTCATCAGCCGCAGCAAAGGCAGCGTCATTTTCATCAACCAGATCCGTATGAAAATCGGCATCATGTTTGGCAACCCCGAAACGACCACCGGCGGCAACGCGCTCAAATTTTATTGCAGCATACGCATGGACATCCGGCGCATCGGCCAAATCAAGCAGGGCGAGGAAATTATAGGCAACCGCACCCGCGTCAAAGTCGTCAAGAACAAGATCGCGCCGCCGTTCCGTCAGGCGGAGTTCGACATCATGTATAACGAAGGCATCAGCGCTTCCGGCGACATATTGGACCTGGCGGCGGCCGCCGACATCGTTGAAAAAACCGGCGCTTGGTACGCCTACAACGGCCAGAAGATCGGCCAAGGCCGTGAAGCCACCAAGAAGTACCTTGAGGACAATCCTAAAGTCCTGAGCGAAATTGCCGATAAAGTCCGCGCTGCCGAAGTCGCCAAGGAATAATCGGCAGTGGGAGAAGAAGCTCCGAGCCCATCGCTGGCAGTACAGGCACTTGATAAAGGATTTGCCACAGAACACGTCGACAGACTTTATGAATTAGTAAAGCTCATTCCGGGTGTCCACTATGAACCTGAAGACGTGTTGGCTACCACCAAGCCGGACGGCCGCATTATGCATGCAAAATGGCAGCATTCTTATGTAATTGTTGACGATCAGACACCTGTCGGACTTGTTATGGGCTATGAACGGAAGGCTGAAGCTAACGCATTGTACCCGAGTAACAGCTTGTACATTAGTGAATTAGCTGTTGATCCGGCATACCAACACCATGGCTATGCTCGAGAATTACTTGCACGGCAGCTCAAGGATACGCTTAACCGAGGCTTTGCTGAATTAGACGGCGCAATTCGGTTCAGCGTCCAGACAAACAGTGCTGAATGGAATGAACCGGTTCGCGAGCTCTACAAATCATTCAGCTTCCAAATCACAGGCCACAAACAATACCCCAATCGTACTGACGTAGTCATGCAAGCTGACGTGCAAGGCGTCACAGCGGCCATGACAGACGGTTCGATAGGTTAGATTATGACCGATCACCCGCCGATCCAAATCGTCGACGAACACGACCGGCCGGTTGGCGGAGCATCAATTTACGAAGCCTACGAAAAAGGTCTGATCCACCGCGTCGCGTTTATTTGGGTAGAAGACACGGACGGCAAAATTTTGATACAAAAGCGTGGCCCGGGCATGGCGACATTCCCCGATTGCTGGGATGTTTCAGCCGCCGGACATGTCGACGTCGGAGAAACCTACGAACAGGCAGCGCGGCGGGAGCTGAAGGAAGAGCTGGGACTGGAGGCCGATACGTTGCAGGAAGTGGCTAGTTTCTATCACGAGATCACCGTTAACCGGCAGCTTCTGAAGCGGTTTAATAAGGTCTATCGGGTGGTGGTTCAGCCCAACCCGGAGCTTCAGCCCGATCCCATCGAGGTAACTGCCACCCGCTGGCTGACCAAGCGGGGGATTACGCAATTGATCAAAGACCATCCGGACGAGGTCGCCAACGGTTTGGTAGATACTATGAAAAGTTATGAAGATTACCAGCGTCAAACAGCAGCTTAAGCAAACCGACCGTTACTCGATTTTCGTTGACGGCAAGTACGTCTTTTCGCTTAGCGAGGCTGCGCTGCTGGAGCGGGGCTTGGCAACCGGCCAGGAGCTGACGAAAGAACAGCTGAGAGAGTACAAGCAGCTATCGGCTGACGATAAGCTGTACATCAGGGCGCTGCGTTACGCCGCACTGCGCCCGCGTAGTCGTTGGGAGGTCAGATTTTATCTGGAGCGGAAAGACGCCTCCCCTGCTCTCATCGAAAATATACTTAACAAGCTAAGTAATATCCATTTGCTTGATGACCGTACCTTTGCCCAAACCTATGTCAATGACCGTCGACTGCTCCGCCCTGCCCCGCGTCGCAAAATAATTCTGGAACTTAAAAAGAAGCGGATTGCAGAGGACATCATCGAGGAAGTGGTAGGCCATGACTCCAATGATGAGGCGACTGCCCTGCAGGCCGTTATCGTCCGCAAACGCCGCCAGGCGAAGTACCAGGACGATACGAAGCTCATGCAGTACCTAGCCCGGCAGGGCTTTAACTACGGCGACATCAAAGCTGCCCTGTCGGAAGACACAGGGTAGTTTATGCTACGGTTGCCGGCGCGGCGGCCGGGGAGGCCTTAAGCAGTTCATTGATAATGATCTGCTTCGGCGTAACTTCGATAACCTGACTACGGTCGATGCTTAAACTGCCGCCGGTCAGGCTTTTGAGGATTGACTGGCTGACATAGATTTTCTGGATAAACATCGTCTCGGTTTCTACCGCGTAGTCATTGACCTTGCCGACCTTTTGCTTGTCGCTGGTGATGACCTCTTTGCCCATAATGTCGAAGTCGGCATCGAAGACTTTCCGGAGCCGGACCAGCTCGTCCGGTTCGGTCAGTACATCGTGATCATTGACGACAAAACCCTGCGGCAACAGATCGCGGATGTCCTGGTACAACAGCACCAATTGCCGTTTTTCAAACCGGTCCTGACAGTAAAAGCCTTCGATTTTGAGGTTGTCCGGCTTGATGATTGGCCCAAGTACGGTAGCAACCGGCCCACCGGTGCGCAGTGACAGGACCGGTTTATTGAGCAGGCTGGCGCTCAGTTTTAACATGGGTCTAGTATAGCGCGCCCGCCATGCCGGGTCTGTGAAGTTTTGTGCCGGAATTATTAAACGATTTAATGTTTATGGCATTTTCTAAGCGCTCATGCTTGCCTCGGCTGAACGCGGCTCAGTACAATCCGACTCATTATGCGGAGGATACAACACCTGATCTACCTAGCCGGTACGCTGCTGATCGTTAGCCTCATCCTGTCTGTCGGCCGGCCTGTCCCGGCCCACGCTGCCGATCCGCCGCAGCTGGTCATCAGCCAGCTCAAAATTACCAGCAGTAACGGTCAGTTTATAACGCTCTACAACGCCGGGCCAACGACTCTGGACATGAGCAAGTACCAGCTCGAATACTTTAATAATTATGACCTAGCCAAGGCGACAAGCAGCCGCTTGATCGCCCTTTCCGGCACATTGGCACCGCATAGTTATTATATGGTTAATGACGACAGTTTGCTGCTGTGCTACCAACTGACAGTTGATTCGGTATCGCTCGGATTATCAAGCACGGCAGGCATGGTGGAAGTCCTGGCTTTCAACCAGGCGACACCTGGCAAATCAGTTGCCCCGGAGTTGTTGGATTATGTTGCTTGGTCTAAGACGGCCGCCGCCGGCGCCCAGACCCTGCCGGGTAACCCGAACGCCTTTTTACAGCGGTTGCCGGTGGACGACCAAAACAACCCGGACATTACCAGTCCGGGCGGCGGCACTTGGCAGAGTGTACAGCCGGATGCCGAGGATGCCTGTAATTTGGTCAGTGCCGCTCCGGCCAGTCCGGACACCAGTGTTCCGACCGGTCTGAGCCAGCTCTTACCATCGACCGAACCGCCAGCTACGATCATTTCTGTAACTGAAGCCGCCGGAACCATTCCGGCTGCCAGCCTGCCGCCGGCCGACATCGGCCTCATGGCGCCGCAATTGTCTGAAGTCTTACCCAATCCAAACGGGACGGGCAATGATGATACAGATGAGTTCGTTGAGATTTATAACCCTAATGACACCGCTTTTGACTTGAGCGGCTTCGAGCTGCAGGCTGGCACTACAGTACAGCATATGTACGCCTTCCCAGTTGGTGCCAGCCTCCCAGCTCAAAGCTTCACCGCTTTCTACGCCACTACGACTGGCCTGAGCCTGAGCAATAGCGGCGGCCAGGTCAAATTGCTTGACCCGGCCGACAACAGCCTTTCAGCTACCGATGTCTATGGCGCCGCGGCTGATGGTCGGTCCTGGGGCCGGGCCAATGGCAAATGGTATTGGACGACGACGCCGACGCCGAACGCGGCTAATATCATCAATCAACCGCCAGCCTCAAAAGCTAAAACCAAGACGGTCGCTAAAAATACCGCCGCTACTAAGGCAAAAGGCAAAGTCAAAGCCGCCAAAACTGCCAAAACGGCCAAAACGGCCAAGCTTGCCAGTGATACTACACCGACTACAGCACCTAGAACCCCGGTTCACTTTCGGACGCTTGCTCTGATCGCCGGCCTCGCGCTACTATACGGGGCATATGAGTACCGTGCAGACCTGGGAAACCACCTCTACAGGTTTAGAAAATACCTTAGAAGTCGCCAAGCGGATCGGGCATAGACTGCGCGGTGGCGAAGTCTTAGAGCTGGTCAGTGACCTCGGTGGCGGCAAAACCGCATTCGTCCGCGGCCTGGCGGCGGGCATGGGCAGTGAAGACGTCGTACACAGCCCAAGCTTCACACTCAGCAATGAATATCGGTCGGAAAAGCTAACACTGTATCACTTTGATCTCCATCGCCTGGACAGCGCCGGGATTCTGAGCTGGGAGCTGGCGGAAATATTGGCTAATCCGCAGGCCGTGGTTGCCGTGGAATGGGCCGGGCTGGTTGAAAATATTTTGCCCGCCGGCCGGCTGACAATTTACTTCAAGGTAACGGATGAAACGACACGCCAATTATTATTTGAATATCCGGAAGCGCTGAGCTACCTTATAGCCAACGGAACATGACATGCTGATTATGACCATTCGCACTGACAAACCGGAGGCTGAGATCGGGTTGTACGACGATCATCGGCAGCTGGCGTATGACACGTGGCAGGCCCACCGCGAACTGGCCGAGACGATCCAGCAGCGGATTGACATGATGCTTCGCCAGCAAGGCAAACAGCTGTCCAACCTCCAGGCGATCGTCGTCTTCAAAGGCCCAGGCAGCTTCACGGGCCTAAGGATCGGCCTGACCGTGGCTAATGCTTTGGCATATGCCCTGAAAATCCCGATTGTTGCCGGCACTGATGAAGACTGGTTGCTGACCGGCATTGCCAAACTGGTGAAGGGCCTAAATGAGCGGATAACCCTGCCCGAGTACGGCGCCGAACCGCACATTACCCGTCAGAAGAAATAGGCTGATTTACGCCACTATTTGACCCATGCTACTACGGAAGCGTATATTTGATAGTAGGAATTGCCACCATTGAGAGACATTCCGAAATAGTGATTCAAATCCGTAAAACCGTAAAGCATTCGATTTTCAGACGTTTCATAAAGGGCTAGTGAAGTGATAGCGATCGCCTAGTTGACGCGTCTGCCGGAATAGAAAGGAAGATTATGTTAGCTGTAGTACTCGCTATTGTAGGCGTATTTGCTGGCTTTGGCGCCAGTGTCGTCGTTACTAAACAGCGGATGGGCTCCGCCGAAGAAAAAGCCCAGAAAGAATTGGAAAAAGCTAAAAAGGAAGCGCACCGGCTGGTTGAGCAAGCCCGCGAAGAGGCCAGTAAGGCTGTTGAAGAAACCCGCAAAGAGGAACAGTCGCGCCGCCACGAAATCAAAGAGTTGGAGAAGCGCCTGGTGAGCCGCGAGGAATCACTTGATAAAAAGCTTGATGAACTCGACAAGCGCGCTGAAACGGTCCGCAAAAATGAAGATGAAGTCGAACAGCTCAAGGTCGAGATTCGCGACATCCGCAGCAAACAGCAGGACAAGCTGGAGAAAATCGCCAAGCTGAGCAAACAGGAAGCTGCCGACAAATTGATGCAGATGACCGAGCGTGACATCAAGAACGATCTACTCGGACTGGTCAGCAAGCTGCAGAATGAAGCGCGTGAGAACGCCGAGGAACAAGCAGCACTGATCATTACTACTGCTATGGAACGCATGGCCAGTGAAGTAACCGCCGAGCGAACCATTACCAGCCTGAAGCTGGAAGACGAAGAAATGAAAGGGCGGATTATCGGCAAAGAAGGCCGTAATATTCAAGCCCTGCAGCGCGCAACCGGTGTCGACATTATGGTCGATGACACGCCCGGCTACGTCGTGCTTAGCAGCTTCGATCCGGTCCGCCGCGAAGTCGCTCGTCAGGCGATGGAAATGTTAATGAAGGACGGCCGCATCCACCCGGGACGCATTGAAGAAGTCGTCGAAAAAGCCCAGAAAAATGTCGAAAAAGACGTCATCCGGGCTGGTGAAGATGCCGCCCGCGAAGTCGGCGTCATCGGCATCCCTAAGGAAATTCTGCAACTCCTCGGTGAGCTGAAGTACCGTACCAGCTATGGTCAGAACGTACTGAAGCACTCGACAGAAATGGCGCACATCGCCGGCATTATTGCCGAAGAAGTTGGTGCCGACATTAAGATCGCCAAGTACGCCGCACTGGTTCATGACCTGGGCAAGGCACTGACTCACAAAATGGAAGGCAAGCACCACCACATTAGCGGTGAGATGCTGCGAAAATACGGCGCACCGGAGGAAGTCGCCCTGGCTGCCGAGCAGCACCATGACGATGTCGAAGCCACCAGCGTCGAGGCCTTAATCGTCCGGGTCGTTGATGCCATCAGCGCCTCGCGGCCGGGTGCCCGTAACATCTCGGCCGAAAACTTCGGCGAGCGCATGCGTGATCTCGAAAACGTGGCCAATGGGTTCCCGGGCATTGAGAAATCCTACGCCATCAGCGCCGGCCGTGAAGTCCGGATATTTGTAAAGCCGGAACAAATCGATGACCTCAGCGCAATCAAACTGGCCCGTGATATTGCCAACAAGATTGAATCGACCATGCAGTATCCCGGAACCATTAAGGTCAATGTCATCCGCGAAACTCGAGCTGTAGAATTTGCGAAGTAGCCTGGTTGACAATCCTGCCTAGCGTTACAGTGGAATACGTATGAAGATTCTATACGTCGGTGACATCATGGGCGACACGGGGATCGAGATAGTCGAACAGGTTTTGCCTGGCTTGCGCCAAAAGCACGCGATCGACCTGGTCATTGCCCAGGGTGAAAACGTGTCGGATGGCAAGGGAATGACGTTGCTCGATTTCCGGCGTTTGCAGCAGGCAGGTATTGATTTCTTCACCGGCGGCAACCACATCCTCGACAACGACAGTATTTTCCCGGAACTTAACGACCCGACCAAAATGGTCATCCGCCCAGCGAACTACCCGTCAGATGTTCCGGGACTCGGTTACAAATATATCGATACGGCGCACGGTAAAGTTTTGATTGTCAGCTTGCTGGGTAGTATTGTCGGCAAGCAGGCAGGCGAGCAGCTCGACAACCCTTTGCAAGTTATCGACAAAATTTTAGCGGCTGAAGAAAAGGTCGAGCGGGTAGCTACAGTCGTTGATTTCCACGGTGATTACAGCAGCGAAAAGGTCGTTGTAGGCCACTACTTGGACGGCCGAGTTACGGCCGTGGTCGGAGACCATTGGCATGTTCCGACGGCCGATGCCCGTGTGCTGCCCAGCGGAACAGCCCATATTACCGACGTCGGCATGTGCGGCGCGCTGGATGCCAGCCTGGGCGTGAAGTACTCGAGCATCATCCCTCGCTGGCGTGATGGCAAGCCAACCCGCAACATCCTCGAAACAGTCGGCCCGAAACAATTCAACGCCGTTTTAATTGAGTCGAACAAATCCGGCCTGGCCGATTCCATCGAGCCAATTCGAATAGTTAACTGAAAATTCTACTATGGTCGGGGTGACTGGATTTGAACCAGCGACCTCAGCGTCCCGAACGCTGCGCGCTACCAAGCTGCGCCACACCCCGACGTTTGCTAACAGGGGTTAATTATACCAGATCTAGTAGCTTTTCGGGCAGAGACGGTACAATAAACTAATGCAACGTGTCATCGGTACCGTCATAGGGAAGCTACTGCAGGCGCTCTTGCGGCTCGGCCGCACGAGCGGCCAGGCCTTGCCCGGCTTGGTCGTCGAGAAGCTTTGCCCCGACTATTTGAGGATCATGGCGGGCCAGCTGCCGGATGGCATCGTACTGATAACCGGCACTAATGGCAAAACCACCACTACCAAAATGGTCGTCGAGCTGCTGCAAGCCGCCGGCAAAAACGTCATCACCAACCGCACGGGCAGTAATTTGACTCGCGGTCTGGTGGCCAGCTTTGCCGGTCGCGCCAATTGGAGTGGGCGGTTGCGCGGCGACCTCGCCGTATTCGAAGTCGACGAGGCTTTTGCCGTACAGCTCATTGGGCAAGTCAAGCCGCAATGGGTACTGGCGCTTAATGTCAGCCGCGACCAACTGGACCGCTTCGGTGAAGTCGACAGCGTGGCGTCTCTGCTTGGTACCGTGATGCGGTCCGCTGAGGTCGGTGTCGTTACTAACGCCAACGACCCGAGACTCAGTGCTATAGCCCGCGGACTGGAAGTCACAACTCGATACTTTGCGGTCGCGCCGAGCCTACGGCACTTTTTCCCGACCGACAACGAACTCGTTTCTGTAGCAGCCGATGCCAGTGTAGATTTGCCGGAATCACAGCTCGAACACCCGGACATTGAACTAACTCATTTCGAAGGTAAGTCAGCCACCTACCGTGTGGGCGATACGCTACTAAAGACTGAGCTGCAGGTGACCGGCCAACATAACTTCCAGAATGCGGCAGCGGCTTTGGAATTAGTCCACTGCCTGCTGCCCGGCCGGCCGCTCGATCAACTGGCGCATGATTTGAGCAAAGTCACAATTGCTTTCGGCCGCGGCGAGATCTATAGACTGCCGACCGGAACCGTCCAGCTGGTGCTCGTCAAAAACCCGCCAAGCTTTCGGCAGGCACTGGCTTCCTACCCGACAGCCGGCCCGCGGACGATGATCGTCATAAACGACAACTACGCCGATAGCCGCGACGTTTCCTGGCTGTGGGACGTTGATTTTGATATTTTCAGCGGGGCAGAGATCGCTCTGGCAAGCGGCAGCCGGGCCTATGACATCGCGCTCAGGCTGAGCTATAGCCGCGCCAACGTGCTGGCAACCGATCCGGACATTATGAATGCCTTGTCAATTTTCTGCAGAAAGTCCGGTGACAAGGTAATCTTTGCTACCTATACGGCCATGCTGGCACTGCACGACCGCTTGACCCGTTTGCAAAAGGAGGCCGCCCGTGGCTAAAGATCTCCACGTTGCCCAACTGTATATCAACGAAATGAATACCTACGGCGACCGCGGCAATTTGCTGTGCCTGAGCCAACGCATAGCCTGGCGCGGTTACAATCCGGTCATCCATTACTACCACATCGGCGGTGAGCTGCCGAAGCAAGTCGACATCGTGCTCGGTGGCGGTGGTCAGGATGCGGCACAGACCGAAATCCAGGCAGACATTCAGCGCATTCGCAGCCGGCTGGCCGAGTTAACCAGTGCCGACGTTCCCATGCTGTTGATCTGCGGTACTTATCAGTTATTCGCCCATCATTTCCTGACTATCAGCGGCGACGAGGTCAAAGGCATAGGCATTTTTAACGCCGAAACCATCGGCGGCGACAAACGTCTGATCGGTAACGTGGCGGTCGATACCGATTTCGGCACGTTGTACGGCTTTGAAAACCATAGCGGCCGGACACATCTGCACACCGGCCAGGCGGCGCTTGGCCGGGTAAGCCGGGGAAGCGGCAATAACGGCCAGGACAAAACCGAGGGCGCAAGGACCAATAACGTGCTGGGCAGCTATCTGCACGGCCCGTTGCTGCCGGCCAATCCGCTTCTCTGCGACTGGCTTATCGAAACCGCGGCTCGCAATGCTCACGGCGAATACCGGCCGGAGCCGGTTGACGATCGATTGGCAACGTTGGTCCGGCAATCGGCAGCCAAGCGCAAATACTAATGACGGAGTACCAGTAGTAATTTGCGGGTGTCTTAGCTATAATCAACCCCTGTAGAATATCGGGGATTGGCGCAGTTGGCTAGCGCGCCGCGTTTGGGACGCGGAGGTCGGAGGTTCGAGTCCTCTATCCCCGACCAGCTTATTCGTTAGCTCCAGCTTTCGTATCGAGTCTCGCTTCTGCCCAAGCCTACCAGAGGATGGAAGTGTCGTTGGCCTTCTTCTGTTCCTTAGCAGCCTTCTCGGCCTGCTTGGCCCGTTCTTTCGCGGCCTCTGCGATCTTCTTCTGCTGAGCTAGGATACGCTCCTGATCGATTCGTCGCTCCATGTCGTCGATAAGTCCGCCCATTGTTGTATCCTCCATATTAAATATCAATGCTCAATACTCTAGCGAGTGGCCCGCTGGCTCGCAGTCAGATTTTTTACGCTTATGCCATTGGCCCTCGGGCAGCGTACAATACGGTCATGGCCGTCTTATTGGCAATTGTCGCGACATTTTCGGTACTCTTGCTGAATGAATGGTGGTGGCGGGCTCATAAAACACACAGTGAGTTCAGCCGTAAATTCGCACACATAATTATCGGCAGCGGCGCTGCCTGCGGGCCGTTCTTTGTGTCGTGGGGACAGATCCAGTGGCTCGGCGTTGCCGCCTGCGTTGGGGTCGTTGCCTCCAAATACTTCGGTGTGTTACGCATGATCCATAGCGTGCAGCGCACGACGTACGGCGAATTATCATTCGCGGCAGCTGTCGCTATCACGCCGTTAATTACACATAATAAATGGGTGTACGCCGCAGCGATTTTGGAAATGGGCTTGGCAGATGGATTGGCCGCCGTGCTTGGTGTGCATTATGGTCGGCGCCGACAGTACAGCGTTTTTGGTCGCCAAAAAAGCCTTGCGGGTACGCTGACGTTCGCGGTCGTGTCGGTTGTTATCCTTCTCGGCTACACGACAGCCAGCGGCAGCAACCACCTGGCTACCTTGCCCTTACTCGGCATCGTGCTGCTAGCAACGCTGGTTGAAAACCTGGCGTTTCTCGGGCTCGATAATCTACTGGTGCCGGTGGTGGTGGCAGCAATTTTGCAGCGTTTAGTCTAGCGTTTTGACGGTAATGGTGTGGGCGCGCAGGGCGTTGAAAATCACCACGACATCGACTACTTCTTGCAGAATCGCACCGGTTAGTGGTGGGAACTTGCCGGTCGCGAAAACTGCCATCATACCCAGGCTGAGGCCGATGCCCACCAGGATGCTCTGACGGGCGATTTTGAATGTCTGCTTGGCGATTTCCAGAGCGGCTGCCACCCGGCTGAGGTCATCGAGCATTACGACCACGTCGGCGGATTCGCTGGCGGCGGTCGAACCGCGGGCGCCGAGGGCAATACCAACGTCGGAGGCGGTCAGGATTGGGGCGTCATTTACGCCGTCGCCGACAAACGCCATCGGCCGGTGCTTGGCTTCAGTCAGGATTCGCAATTTTTCGGCTGGCAAGGCTTCGGCATGCACATGGTTGATGCCCAGTTGTTTAGCAATCGCCACGGCCGTCGCCTTGTTGTCACCGGTCACCATAACGGTTTCTTTGATCCCCAGCGCCTTTAAGCTGGCCAGTGTGGTTTTGGTCTCGTCCCGGATGTTGTCTGTGAAGGTGATAAGACCGGCCAGCTCATCATCGGCGGCTATGTACACGACCGTCTGCGTGACATCGTCAGTTTTGGATTGTTTGGGGACCGTAATACCCTGCGCCTGCAGCAGACTCAAACGGCCGATGATGACCCTGCGGCCTTTGAGACTGGCTTGCATGCCCTGGCCGGCAATTTCCTGCACCTGCTTGGCTTTGACAGGTTTAATCTGTTTCGACCGGCCTTCAGCCAATATCGCCTGCGCGACTACATGGTTGGAATTTTGCTCTAGACTGGCTGCCAGGCGCAACACTTCATCAGCCGTGAATCCAGGGAAGGCCTTGACGCGGTGCACGCTTAGTTCACCGCGCGTCAGCGTGCCGGTCTTATCAAAGGCGATTGATTTAACCTCGGCCAGTCGTTCCAGAGCGCTCCCGGTCTTGACGATGATCCCGTAACGGCTGGCCCGGGACATACCGCTGATCAAGGCGATTGGTGCCGCCAAGAGCAAGGGGCAGGGCGTCGCAACGATGATGACTTCCAAAAACCGCACCGCTTGGCCGCTGAGTACCCAGACGGCGATGGCGATGGCGTAGGCTGCCACCGTAAAGGGCAGACTGTAGCGGTCGGCCAACCTCACGAATGGCGCCTGGCTGGCGGCCGCACTGCGGACGAGTTTGATGATCTGCTGGTACTGGCTGTCGTCAGCCGTGGCCGTGGCTTTGGCAGTGACCGGTCCGTCGAGATTTATGGAACCACTTAGAAGTTGGTCACCGACGTCCTTAGACTGTGGCAGGCTTTCGCCGGTCAGTGAACTTTCATCGAAGTTGGCAATACCTTCCATGACCATAGCATCGGCTGGCACCACATCGCCGGCCTTAATAACTAAGCGGTCGCCAATGTGGATATCGGCGACTTTAATCTCGAGAGTTTTACCCTTGCGGATAACGTGTGCCGTACGGGGTGCCTTGTCCAGCAACGCGTCCAGCTCACTCTTGGCCCGGTGTTCAGCGTAGTCTTCCAGCGACTTACCTCCGGTCAGCATCAGCACCACCACCAGCCCCGCCCAGTATTCATTAAGCAAGACCGACACAACGATGGCAGTCGCCGCCAGAATATCAATGCCATATTTGCCCAACCGGACGTCCTGCCACATGCCCCACAGCAACGGAACGACTTCAACGATGGCAACAGCGTCGATTAGGATCCGGGCAGCACCGTGTTGCCCGGTCAGCTCCAACGCCAGGCCGGCGACGGCGGCTAGGATAGCGGCGCTAAATAACTTGTATCTGACAAAAAAGCGCAGCACCCGCTTCATCACGAACTCCTGAGTTTCAATTAATCTACTGTCTAGTATAACAATACCAGGATTACCGGCAGCTCGGCGGTCTATACTTAAAGCTATATTTATCAATGAAACTCGAGGAGGTTTGATGAAAGCGGCACAACTCACACACTACGGCGGCCCGGACGCCATTACGTTCACGACGGATGCTCCCAGGCCGGTGCCGATGGCCGGACAGGTTTTGGTAGAGGTCCGCGCGGCGGCAGTCAACCCTTTCGACTACAAGCTGCGTGACGGGTTTTACAAAAACGGCATGGAAGTGGAGTTCCCATTTACACCGGGCAGCGATGTTGCCGGCGTTGTCGTGGAAATCGGTGAAGGTGTGAGCGGATTTGAAGTTGGCCAAACCGTACTCGGCATGGCCAACGGCGCCGGCGGGCAGGGATCATTGGCCGAGTTTACTGCAGTTAAAGCCGCACAACTGGTGCCGAAGCCGGCTAATGTCAATTTTATTACGGCCGCGGCATTACCGCTGGCCGGCATTAGTGCCTACCAGGCGTTGGTTGACCACATGGCGCTACAGTCCGGCCAGAAGGTACTGATCCACGGCGGGGCGGGAGGCATCGGTTCACTGGCGGTCCAGATTGCCAAAGACATCGGCGCCTATATAGCAACCACCGCCAGTGCCATCGACGCGGAGTTTGTTAGAGGACTTGGTGCCGACGAAGTCATTGATTACCAGAGCCAGGATTTCTCAACCCTCATTTCAGATTATGACGCCGTCTTTGACACGGTCGGCGGCGAGACAAACACCAAGTCCTACAGTGTACTGAAGCCGGGCGGCAGCCTGGTGTCTATGCTCGTCCCGCCGAACGATGAGCTCGTCAGCAAATACGATGTCCGTTACACCCAGCAGTCCAGCAAAGCCACGCCGGAGCGCTTATTAGCCGTCGCCGAACTAGCCTCAACCGGCAAACTCAAAGCCAATATCGACAAAGTCTTCCCGCTCGACCAAGCCGCCGAGGCCTTGGAGCACCTCAAGTCCGGCCACCCCAAAGGCAAAGTCGTCGTCCAAATCAAAGAATAATTATCGGGACTTAGCAAAGGCTTCTCTGTTTCTACAGGAGCACTATACTATACTTAATGGACGTAAGCCCCGGTAGCTCAGCTGGATAGAGCAGAGGACTTCTAAGCCTAAGGTCAGTGGTTCGAATCCACTCCGGGGTACCAAGCATAAGCGTCATTGATATACACATCTGCGTTTGTTACAGTCTAAATCATGCTGAAGGCTAAAAAAGTTTTAGTTGCCATGCTCGTGTGTGGAGTGATTTTTTATCTGCCTTATTCTATAGCGGCGGTGGGAAATATTGATACCACAGGCAAACCTGACCTGGAATTCACGATAATCATCGCTAGCATTACTTTGATTGTATTTTTATGGTCCCTCTATCAAATTTTTTGGAAAAAGTAGCTTAATCCAGTCCTATCTTTGAACGCAACTATGTGCCACTTACTTGTAAAGCACACGGCTTTCACGTATAATCACCCCTGTTTTGGCGGAAGTAGCTCAGCAGGTAGAGCGTCGGGTTGTGGTCCCGAATGTCGCGGGTTCGAGCCCCGTCTTTCGCCCCATAAATGCCCAGTGGGCATTTATGTTTATACGAGCGAAGCGTCGTCACAGAAACAATCACGAATATACAACTTTTGATGTTGCTATTATCCCGTTGGGATAATTTGCAGAGATGGCGAAACATCTGACAAGACAGTCTTATTAATATTCCGAAAGCTACTGTATACTACCAGGGGTAATTGAAATACAAACATGCCTGTGTTCATCCTGCTTCTGGTTTTTATAGCCATTGCCGTCGGCCTGGCGTGGTTTCTGATCAGCCGGGACCGTGGTCAAAGAGAGCCGGTCAGTGCCTTGTGGCTGGCTGTTGGCCTGGGTTTCGCCGGGGCAATTGCGGGCAGTGTCATTGAAGTAGCGTTGGTCCCGGACAAGAATTTGCAGCCGGGCGCCGGATTGTCGACGATGCTGTTGGCCGCACTGGGCGTCGGCGGGATAGAAGAAGCCTGCAAATTCCTGCCGCTAGCTCTGTACATATATCGCAAGCCGTATTTCAATGAACGCACCGACGGCATCATCTACTTTGCCCTGGCTGGCCTGGGTTTCGGGCTGCCCGAAAACCTGCTCTACACTCTGCAATTCGGCTCGCAAACAGGCGTGGGTCGGGTACTGCTGACACCTTTTTTCCATGCTGCGATCACCGGTATGGTTGGCTATTATTTGGCCGGGCGTAAACTGGCTAACCGCCCGCTGGTCAGCATTTGGCCGGCCTTGCTGGCGGCTATGGTATTGCACGGTCTGTACGATTTTGGCCTGGTCAGCGGCGTGACGGCTTACATCGTCGGTTCGCTGGTGATTACATTTGGCTTAAGCGCGGCACTTTTCGTGCTGTTTCTACATGCGGTTGAGCACGATCAGGACCGCGGCCTGAGCGTGGTCGGCAACAATAATTTTTGCCGGTCGTGCGGGTTTCCCAACCCTCGGCATCATCTCTATTGCGTTCACTGCGGCAAAAATGCTTAAATATAGCTTAAGCAGAAGCGTTTTATAAACTAAAAAGAAAAAAATCCGTCGACATGAATTGTCCGAACTGTCATCAACCGGTTGAAGCCGGCGCCGCTTTTTGCGGTAATTGCGGCCAGCCGTTGCAGGCGGCAAGCGGGCCAGCCGGGCTCCCGCCACCGACAACTTTGCCGCCACCTCCCGGGCAAACTCTGCCGGCTGCAGGCAATGCGTTACCCGCAGGTGTAGCCGCCATGCCGGCGTACGCGCACACGACGCCGGCTCAGCATGCCGGCGAAACCAAAGCCCTGCTGTCGGTAATTTTCGGCGTTCTCGGCATCATCGGCGGCTTGTTCATCGCCATCCTAGGGCTGGGTCTTGGTATTACCGGCATTGTCATGGGCACGCTGTCCCGCCACAGTAAACGGACGCTCAGTACTGTCGGCATCATCGTTTCCTGCCTGGCGGTGCTTGTCGGACTGGCCGTCTGGGCCTACGTCATGGTGCACGATCCTAAGACTGCCAGCCATGAATTGCCCGGTACATCCGTTGCCACCACCACGCTGTCAACGCCGTGTTATTCAACCGGGTTTGCCGATAAGCTGAATGTCAGCAATGCTCAGGACAGCTGTGACATGGCGGCCTTCAATGGCGATTCTATGGACACCTCCAGCGAGCTGTACAAAGTCTATGCCAACAAAACAGGCCTGACTTCCGAAGCCGGCTTTACCGCCATGGCCAAGGCCGCGATTGAAAAAGATGTCCAGACCACCTTACCGGGCTTCACGATCGATTCCGAAGCGGCCGGCCGCTTCTCCGGCAGCACCGCCTACATTGTCGAGGCTTCGTCGGCCTCGAAAAATATCACGGTGATCGAGGCCGCCGTCTACCACCCGGTTAGCACTGGCGATAATGTGTTTATCCTGGTGCACGCGACCAGCGGCAGTACGACGAATTTGGATAATTTGGAGTCCCAATGGCAGTGGAACTAGAGGCTCGCAGCAAGCAATTGCATATCCACGCTATGCCGCTGGCGGCATTACTGCTGGTGCTAACCGTTGTCTCTGCCGTCTGTATTGGCTATTACCGGCAGTCAGGTCTGAACACCGGACTCAGACTGAGCCGGGCTTTGGTCACACAAGTGGTGCACGTCCGGCCGGCTACTAACGGCCTGGCACACGTCCGAATGGATAATTCGGCAAGCGATCAGACGGCCGGTGCCGTCCTGAGCTCTTCTGCCACCGCCGGCCAAGCTGCCGAATTTACCTTTTCTTTACAAAGCAAGCAATAGAAACTGGCGCAACATCATTAAACAGGCTAGAACAATACTGCTACCTGATTCTAGCTCATTCACTTCTTAATTCG
>CAZXCS010000005.1:0-17522 GCA_964639195.1 uncultured Candidatus Saccharibacteria bacterium
TGGCCATGCCGGCCACAGTGTATCTGCACAGTCCCGAGCTTGGCTGGGTTTTCGAGCTGGCTTACCAGTATGGGTATATATCAACTGGTCGTTATGAAGCTGAAGCCCAGCTGGCCCGACACTATAATGACGATTCATGGTTTGTTTCGCTTCTGGCCAATTCCGAGAAAGTGGTAACGTACGATCAAAGTATTCACGATCAACTGCAGAAACTTGCCAAGAATTTGCCGCATGCTGCTGAGCTTGAGCTCAAGACTTTTCCTTCGCTAACACTGCCGTATAAACCGGCCGGCAAACTGAATGTTGACCATTGTGTCGGGCTCCTCGTTGGCCGCGATGTCCATGGAGTCCGCGATGTCTTTGATAATGTGCTTGCCAAGTGGGGCACCAGTGTTGGCTACAAAGTCTTTCTCGATGGGCTGAAAGAAGAAACATATTATGAAGAGCTTGGGCTGGAATATCCAAACTTTGTGCCGCACCTTAGCAGCACCGACCACGGGCTGGACCTGTTTATGCAGCAGATTGATACCTATTACTCCTATCAGGACCCGAGGGAGACTACGACTCGCTTCTTCGAGGACATGGCGCGGGTGCGCGGTATTACTGTCGTCAGAGCCGACTAGTCTAACTTATCGATAACCCTGAAAAAGACTTCAGCACTTCGTTCCCAAGAAAATTTGGCTGCCTGAGCCGGACCGGCTTTGCGCGCCAGCTTGGTGATGACGTCAATATTTTTAAGATGATCAGCCAGGGTTTGCGAAAGCTGTGTTTGATCGTGACTGTCAATCATCGTAGCGGCGTCACCGACCACTTCAGGCAATGACGAATTATCGGCAGTAATGACAGGGACACCGCAAGCAAGGGCTTCCAGCGGCGGCATGCCGAAGCCTTCGTAATGACTTGGGTAGACCAGCAAGCTGGCACCGGAAATGATAGCGGCTTTGTCAGCGTCATCCACATAATCGTTTGGCCGGATGATGCGTCCGGCCTGCCGGTTGCTGGCAGCGATTTTGCCGAACAACCTTTCCGCTTTCCAACCATCGGCACCGACGATAAGCAGGGAGTATTTTTTACGATCTGCCACAGGGAGATTCAAGTAAGCTTCTACTAAGCCTTCCAGATTTTTGCGAGGCTCGAGGTTCGATAGGGCCAGGATGTACTCACCTTGAACACCGTACTTTTGCTTGGCGACGGCGATTTCCCCGGCCGGCCGCCGGTTGATTCGCCTTGGATCAACAGCCGGCGTAGCGACACTGATTCTGTCAGCCGACACGCCGTAGACCTGCATAACCTCGCGGCGCGAACTCTCGGAGATGGTAACAATCTGAGACGCTTTCTTAACCGAGCGTCCAACGGCACCGGATAGGAAGCGGACGTTGTTGTCCTCGACGAACTCTTTGTGCAGTTCAAACGACAGGTCGTAAATTACCAGCACCGACTTACTGAAAGCCAGGCGCATACCGACGAAACGAGGGAATAAGTAGATGCCGCGGCCGTACAGCAGATCCATCGGCGGCAGCTTGTTGTGGTGCCACAGCGCTGCCATTTTGCCGGTGGAAGCCGGGAAGGTTTTGTACGTCAGATGTTTGAAGCCAAAACTCTCAAAGCGTTCCACAGCATCTTGAGGAATAATGACAACGATATCCCGGGTCTTTCGCCCAGCCGTCCGGTGCTGCTCGAGTAATTGGTCCATGCCGCGCAAAATCCCTAAGATGTACTGGCCGACACCGCTAAAATGCGGTTCTACAATCCCGAGCCCGTCAATGAATAGCTTCTTCACCAAGTTATCTTAGCAGAGAGAGGCACTACTGGACACCGGCGGTAGCGGTCGACCAGGTGGCGCCACCGTTGCTGTTGTAAAGCACGAGGTTACCATCCTGCTGGATGAGCAAACTGGCGGCGCCTCGGCCGGAAGTCCCTGAGTTCCATAGCGGTTTGCCGGTCGTATCGTACAGCACCAGATTGCCATCGCTTTGTGTGGACAAGAAAGCCGCTGCTTTGCCGGCAGTGCCGGATTGCCAGATAGCGCGGGTTGGTGAGTACAGCACCAGATTGCCATCGCCCTGCAGCTTAAGGTGGTACTTGCGGTCCGCCGTATCTAGCGACTGGCCAGTGAAAAGATTGGTCGAGTTGTATAGACGTTTATCAACTCGGCTGAGGTGGTCAGGATTCGAAGTCGTGCTGGTATACCATAATGGTTGGTTGGCTACACTGTAAATGACGATGTTGCCATCAGATTGCAAGACCAGTCGGGCGCCGGGATTGTTGGCGGTGTTTGAGGCCCAGTAAGGCACCGAATTGCCTGAACCGTCGCGGCCATATTCGACCAGGTTGCCGTCAGGCTGCATGGCCAGCATCGTAATCTTATCGCTGCTGGCGTGATTGGCCCATACGGGCACAGAACCGCTGTAATCGACCAAGTTACCGTCGCCCTGCAGGTTGAGGGTGGTTTGGGTGTCTGGTGACAACAGATATTGCCCCGGCGTAATGGACTGGCCAGAAGTCAAGCCAGTGTTTTGGTTGTTGCTGGCGGTGGTAGTTGTGACCACATCGATCGGCAGGCACAGGCCAATGTCGTTTAGCCATGAAGTGCCCTCGATCAAGAGGTTGAAATATTCGGTGTAGCTACCGGTCGTTGCCGGCGCAGCGAGCGCGAATTTGAAGGTGGCGATGTCGCCAGGCAGGACGCTCGAGTCAACCATATCAACCCGGGAAGCGCTGGCCCAGGTGTTGCTGTCATAGAAGATACTGGCCCTGTCTTGAGGATTATTGGTACCCAGCCGTAGTGAACCTTGCGTCCAGGTCTGGTTGGTATTGTTGCGGGCCTGAATGGTTACATAGGCTTTGGCACCAGGAGCCAGACTGAACGCATCGCCTGTCAACAGCGCCGTGCGGCTACTGTTGCTATATACTGCTTGCTGAGTGAGCGTCCAATTGTAGCGCGGCACAATGTTTTGGGTTGAACCAAACCAGCGCTCGAACCAGTAGACGAAGTTGTAGCTGCCTGAGTAATAGACATTGGAACTACCCGGATAGACATGAGGTGTGTAGCAGTACATACCGGCAGTTGCCGAGTTCGCAAGTGTAAAATTGGCGTAGGCGTCACCGTAATAGTCGTAGAACGTGACATTGCGTCCCGGGTAAAGTCCCGGGTAGTAAAACTTGTGATTGTTGCCGCTTGGGTCATGGGCCGGGATGCCGGCAGCACCATCATTGCAGGGATAATAGTTAGGAGTCATGCCCCACCAATTTTTGCCATTCATCAGTTCGATGTAGGTTCGGAATTGCCAAGTGCCATTGTCGACTTGTAGGAAGAAGCTGTTATCGTTGGCGCAAGAATTGTAGCCCATTGCACACTGCAGTTGGCTGGCAGTCGGGTTAGGGGTAGTCACCAGCGATTGTTCTTTCTGGAGGGTTGCCAAAATCGCCCGCGGGCTGATGTGGTACGCCTGAGCCGAGTCGTAAATAATCTTAGAAGCCGGAACATTCTGCCCGCATGAATAATATGTGGCGTAGTAACTATAGTGGGCGCCGCTGGGGCTGCCGCAGTCTTCGACGTCTTGGAAACCGGCCAAGCCGCTGCGCTGGGCTGATAAAAAGTTTTGAATATCCGACTGACTCATCGACCCGGAATCTTGAAAAACGGCATCACTGATCAGATTAGCCGAATTGTAATCGGCTGCGGCGGACATCGGGTACAAAAAGCTGGCAAAGACGGTTGATGCTAGAATCCCAAACCCGAAAGTGAGAACCCGTTTCATGACCCAAACCGTACTGCGATCTGAACTTCGTTTATTTCGGTACCATTTGAATCGTAGCTAAATACGTCTAATCGGCCGGTACTTGCCGCTGGTTGAAAATGCATCTGGCCAGAAAAATTACCGTTTTTAACACTGAGCTGGCCTTGGGAAATCACGCCAAGCTTGTCGTCAATTAAGCGATACTGGACTTGGCCAACCTTGGCCGAACCGCTTAATACGCTGCCATCTTTAATCGAATCATTGGCAACGGGTTGCTTGACGGTGATATTGCCGGAAGCTGATACTACCCACTTGCTCGGATCAGTTGACGTTGCTTGCCCGTTAGTATCTGTAGCGGTGCCTTTATTAACGCCGTTGCTAGTGCTTGTGGCTTTGTCAGACTGACCGCCGCTTTTCGTAACGGTGTTCTGATTGCTCGGCCGTTTGCCGGCGGAGACAATGACTTGGGTGGCAGGGGTGGATTTGTGGAAGAAGTGTGTGGTGTCCGTGAGCTCTAGTCCGGCGACTATAACAGCGGCCAGCACGATGACCGCTGCCACGATGAGCCACTGTTTCGACCGGTTGGATTTTTTGCGAGCCATGTATTTATTTTAACGCTTGTACATAATAGTATGCCACAAGACAGGCAGGTTTGGAAGCTGCTACAGGCCGGTATTAGGATCGCGGATCATTGCATTTAGTTTAGTGTAACCTGGACTATCCGGCGGATATAGGTAGATGTAAAAGGACGGGCAATTATAAATACCACTTGGTGAGCCGAGCAGGTTTTGGGTACGATCCGGCAGGATAGCGAAATTAGGCGCTAAAGAGAGCTCTTGCTCGGGGAATGGAGCAGGCGACTTGTCGACAATCACAAAACTGGGGTGATAAATTTGATAATCAGCACTATTGTAAAGCCAGGTGAACTTATCAAGATTGCCCATTACCTGGATGACTTTGAGATGATGCTTGCTGTAAAGCTGCAACACCCTGGCGCGCCAGTACTGGGCAACACCTGCCGAATACGCCTGGTTAGCCAGACTAACGTCGAGACAGCGCTCGTCGCCTGTGTAATAGTTGTGTACAGAACTCACACTTTTTAGGGGGGTGGCAAGAGGCAGCCCTAACAGTAATGCGGCTGCTAGCCCCAGCACGACTTTGCTGGCTAGAGCTTTGACTTTTTGAGAATCAAACCAGGCGAGACGTAATAAGGGTATCCAGGCAAACAGCGGAAAAACGATTGCCGGGATCAAATAACGAGTCTGCGAGTTGCCGGTTAAAATTGTTCCGGTCATTGCCAGTATAGGAGCAACTCCAGCTAACCCTACAGCGATAAAGGCCCCAGGCGAAGCTACGGCCCGCCATACCTTACCGGGCTTGCGCTTGGTACCGGCATGCAGCCAGATAATGAATAAAATCAATGCAGCCAGCAGATTGAAAAATGTCAGGAAGACCTGTAACTTCTGCTGCCAGCCGCCTTGCAGCAATTGGAGGAGCAGGAACTTATAGGTGCGGAAGGTTTCACCTATTTGATTGAAGTGGAGATAGTCTCCAAGTCCGCCGAGCTTTGAGAAGTAGGCTTGCAGGAAATGTTTACGCACCTCGAGGGCTAGGCCACAGGCAACGAGCTGTGTCGCAATAAGGACGCTGGTTTCCTTCGGCGGCAGAAGATTTACCAACAGCCCAATAGCCGCAACAATAACTAGCGGGATGACGAACTGCAACAAATAAAGCGGATTGGAAACGCACACCAAAAAAGCTAAACCGAACAACGAAGCGAGCAGATAACGACGGCCGAACAAGCCTTTGCCGGATGTAGGTTTGTCGAGATATCTTATCTGCAGGGCAAGAGCTGCCAACGAGGCTAGAATAACGCCGTAATAAATGGTCGTTGCCAGAAAGTAGGTAGCAATCTGGGCTTTTTCTCGTACCTCAAGCAACGCTACGAGCAAGAGAAACAGCGTGGCGACAACTGAGAAAAGTCGTTCAACCGACACGTTCCGAATCACTTGATGCACAAGCAGGCGCCACAGTCCGTAGAGTGCCAAGCAGTTGATCAGGGCATTCAGTACAAGTGCATCTTGGAAATTGGGCGTGAATAGCCGGGAAATTGCATACAGCAAGCCTTCGGGGAATAAGAAAATTTGTGAAGAAAAAACCCAGTGAAAAGGTTCGTGAAGCGCGATCGACTGCCCAACCAACGGCAGCGTAAGCACATCAGAATTATTGAAGAAAAACTGTTTCCAGCTCGAAAAGACAATATGGTGGAACTCGATTACAAAGCCAAACACGATCGCTAAAATTGCGCATAGCTCCTGGCCGACTCTGTTTGTTAGGCCAGACTTCATGACTGATTTTGTAAATTGCTTCGCGTTCATTTCGACAAACGTATACGTGCTACGAGCGCTAGGTTATTAAAGATAATGCCCTTCGGCAGCTTCGATTCGCCGTGCGTACGGTCCATGAAGACAATCGGTACCTGATGTACATCGCCGGCTTGTTGTAGGGCGCGGTATTTCAGCTCGATCAAAAAGCCGTAGCCGGCGGCCTGCAGATTATTAAGGTCTAGTTGTCTCAACAGATCGCTCGAGAACAAGTTAAACCCTCCGGTGTAGTCACTGATTTTCGAACTTAGGAGGGTGCGAGTGTACAGGTTGCCACCACGACTCAGTAGCTTGCGGTGCCATTGCCAGTCAGGCGTGGCACCACCGTTCACATAACGAGAACCAATAACAAAGTTAAAGTCCTTGGTGGAGTCCAAGAACTGCGGGATATATTTAGGGTCGTGCGACAGATCGGCATCCATCTGCAGGATATAGTCATAACCCTCTTTGAGCAGTTTCTTAAAAGCGTAGACATAGGCTTTACCGAGACCTTCTTTTTTGCGGCGACGCATGACCCGCACCTTGAAAGTTTTGGAGGAGAGCCTTTTACCTATTGTTTCGGCAGCATTGGCCGTGCCATCCGGTGAGCCATCGTCGATCACATAGATTGTCGTAATCAGGCCGGGGTAGTCTTTGAGGTACTTCTTGAGCTTTGGCAGCAGCTTCTTGATATTGTCCAGCTCGTTGTACGTAGGTACAGCTATAGCCAGCTTCATGGTCGCTTCTCTAGTCATCGCATACAGTATACTAAATACCATGCTAAAAAAGATCTGGGAGGTGAAACTGACACGCTTCTTGGCGGTCGGGGTGTTTAACACGATCTTCGATCTGAGCCTTCTGAATGCCTTTGTCTTTTTATTGCACATTCCACTGCTGGTAGCTAACTTGATGTCGGCTTCTATAAGTATCAGTACCTCGTATTTTTTGAATCATCACATTGTGTTTCGCAGTCCGGAGCAGCACGAAGTGAAACGCTTCCTGCACTTTTTCGCGGTGACCGGCATCGGTATCCTAGGGATTCAAACACTTGTCATCTATACCGTTAGTCATTTGTTGTCACCTTATGACACGTCGCTGACGCATCTATTCCGCCAGCTTGGCTTCCGACATATCACCGGGCGTCTAATAGATTTGAATATAGCCAAGCTGTCAGCCGTGGCCACGGCTATGGCCTGGAACTTTTCGATATATCACTTCGTGGTGTTCAAGAACCCTGATACTGACGCTGAGGGAGACACCATTGCCGCGAAACCTAAGCGCCAGCCAACGCACTAAGTCGGTTTTCTAATAGCTAGTTGGAAAATAGGGGAGTAGAATGCGCCTTAGTTATGATGAAGCACTACAACCGTTTAAAATTTGCAGGTTTGACACTAGCTTTTGTTACGGTGCTCCTTTTGCCAAGCGGTCAGGTGCTAGCGGCGACTCCGACACTCGTCTGGTCGCGGACTATAGCCTCGAGCGGGATCAGTGAATCATCGCCGATGCCGATCAATCTTGGCGGTGGTACCGATAATATTGTCGTAGGGTCACTCAATGGTAACGCCTATATGATCGATGGGGCAACCGGCAATGATGTGAGCGGTTGGCCAAAAGCCACCGGCCACCCCATTGAATCATCAGCCAGCAGCGCCGATATTGACCATGACGGACACCCCGATATCTTTATCGGTAGCGGCAATGCTTCTAGCCAATGTGCCGGCGGCGGTATGTTCCGCTTCAAGTATGACGGTACTCAGATCTACCGCTACAATGCCGCTGATGTTCCCCCCGCCTGCCAAAACGCTGCTGTCCATCCCTCTGCCGCACTGGGTGATATCACCCGCGATGGGGTAGCCGATGCTACGTTTGGCGCCCTTGGCCTGCGATCCTTTTCGATCAACTCGCAGACCGGTGGTGATAATGCCGGCTGGCCGTACTACTGGGATGATACGCAGTTTGCTTCCCCGGCTCTCGCAGATCTGGATGGTGACGGCATCACTGACGCTGTCCTGGGTGGTGATTCATCACCCGGACCGCCGATTGATTGGCGTGGTGGCTTTGTCCGAGCATTGCGGGGCGACGGCTCTCAAATATGGGAGGTCAAAATCAACGAAATTGTGCGCTCCTCGCCATCGATTGGTGATGTCACTGGTGATGGCGTCCCCGATGTCGTGTTCGGGGGCGGTAATTTCTACGGCGCCAGCGATTCCATCAGGCTCTTTGTAGTGAATGGCGTCACCGGTGCTCTGGAATGGATAAGAGACCTCAGTGGTCAAACCCTGGCTTCACCGACCCTAGCTGACTTCAATGGCGATGGGCGGCTCGATGTTGCGATGGGTACGTGGGGAGACAGCAGCACAGTCAAGATCCATGTTATGAATGGTACTAATGGTGCCGATATGCCCGGCTACCCCCGCAGTACGATCGGTGGAGCAGTTATAGGCCAACTAACGACAGCTGACCTTAACGGTGATGGCAAGCAAGACCTCGTCGTTCCCACGGGTGGCGGCGTGTATGCTTTCGACGGGAACAACGGCACCAATCTATGGGGGATTCGCCAAGGCTTCGCTTCGTATCAGAGCAGTCCGTTGATTCGCGACCTTGACGGCAATGGTCAACTTGATATTGTCATCGCCGGTGCCAAGCCTGATGGTACCCAAGTGGTTGATCGCTACCAGTTCCCGAATGGTGACCCAGCCACACTCGGCACTAAGGGCTGGCCGATGTTCCGGCTCAACCAGCGCCTGACCGGCTCCTGGACAAACCCACCACTAGAGCTCACACCGCCTAATGGTACCCCCGGCCAAGGCTACCGGCTAATGACCCGGGACGGAGCTATCTTCACCTTTGGTGAAGCGCAATATTACGGCTCAGCCAACATCTATCACCCGAGCACACCGGTAGTTGCCACTATGTCGACCCCCGGCCACGGATACTGGCAAGTGACCCAGGATGGCGGCGTATTTAGCTTTGGTGATGCTCAATTCTACGGCTCAGCCAACATCTATCACCCGAGCACACCGGTAGTAGCAGCTATGGCTACGCCGACGGGTCACGGCTATTGGCTGGTGACCCAAGACGGCGGTATGTTCACTTTTGGTGACGCCGTTTACTACGGAGGCGCCAATGTCTATCACCCGAACCAACCGATAGTGTCTGCTGTCGAAACAGCCTCCGGTCACGGCTATTGGCTGGTGACCCAAGACGGCGGGCTCTTCAGCTTTGGTGATGCTCAATATCGCGGCGGGGCCAATGTCTACCATCCGACCAACCCCATCGTTAGTGCGCTCCGGACCGCTTCGGGCAACGGCTACTGGATGTTAAGCAGTGATGGCGGTATTTTCACCTTCGGTGATGCTCCCTACTACGGCGGGGCCAATGTCTACCATCCGACCACACCAATTGTCGGCATGGCACGCGGCGCCACCGGCGGTTATTGGATCACTACCAATGACGGCGGGATTTTCACCTTCAACGTGCCATACTATGGCGGCGCAGGGGGCCGTAACATCGGTCAGCCGATTAATAACATTGCCACCCAAAGCTACTACTAAAGTCTGCTCCGAGCACAGCAGAACGCCCGGGGCGCGATGATGGCCAAAAACTTGCGGCCACAGTGCATACTCAGGTTGAAAATGCTATCCTGTATGGACATGATTTCTGGGATCGGAGAGAGCTGAGCATATGAAGATTGCCATCGTCGGTACCGGGTACGTTGGGCTGGTGACCGGCACGTGCTTCGCTGAAGTGGGAAACGAGGTGGTATGTGTCGACACTGATGCTGCCAAGGTGGCACAGATGCACCGCGGCGAGGTGCCGATTTATGAGCCCGGGCTGGAAGAGCTGTTCCGGCGCAATATCAAGCAGGGGCGGTTGAGTTTTACGACCGAGCTGGATGAAGGCATTAAAGGCGCCGAAGTAATTTTCCTGGCTTTGCCGACTCCTCCGAACGAAGATGGTTCGGCGGATCTATCGTATATACTCGGCGTAGCCAGTCGTCTCGGACCGCGGCTCAAAAGCTACACCGTGGTGGTTAATAAGAGCACAGTGCCTGTAGGTACCGCCGAACAAGTCCGGGCGGCAATCGGTAAGACGACAAGCGAATTAGATGTCGTCTCCAACCCGGAATTTCTGCGTGAAGGCGCTGCCGTAGAAGACTTCATGCGGCCTAACCGCATCGTCGTCGGCTCCAATTCCGACAAGGCCCGCAAAGTCCTTGAACGGCTCTACGAACCGTTTACCCGTGATGGCGCCCCCCTGTTGTTTATGGATGAACGATCGGCCGAGATGACCAAGTACGCCGCCAACTCTTTTCTGGCCGCCAAAATCAGCTTCATCAACGAGGTCGCTAACCTCTGCAACTTGGTCGGCGCCGATGTTGATAACGTCCGCCAGGGTATAGGCAGTGATGAGCGGATCGGTAACCGCTTCCTGTTCCCGGGCATCGGTTACGGCGGCAGCTGCTTCCCCAAAGATGTCCAGGCCTTGCAAAAGACGGCAGCCGACAACGGGTATGACTTCCGGACCATTGAAGCGTTGATCGAAGTTAATGAAAGGCAAAAACGGCTGCTGTTCGGCCGTTTGCAGACTTATTTTGACGGTAAGCTCAAAGGCAAAACCATTGCACTTTGGGGGCTGGCCTACAAACCGGAAACCGACGACATCCGCGAGGCACCATCGTTGTACCTGATTGAAGACCTGCTGACGGCCGGCGCCCGTGTCCATGCCTATGATCCGGAGGCGATGGACAATGTCCGGCAACACTTCAGTAAACAGGACGGTTTGGTCTTCGCCGACGGGCCCTACCAGGCGCTGGAGGCGGCCGACGCCCTTCTGATCGTGACCGAGTGGGCGGTCTTCCGGGAGCCGGATTTTGCCAAAATGGCCGAACTGTTGAAGCAGCCGGTGATCCTGGATGGCCGCAACATCTACAGCCTGCCGCTGATGCGGGAGGAAGGCTTCTACTACGAGAGTATCGGCCGTCCAACAGTCAATCTGGCTGCCCAGTCTAGATAGGGACGGGCAGGTTTGGTATTATAGAGCGAATGATTGTAGTCATTATCGCCGGGGGGTCCGGGACGCGCCTCTGGCCGCTATCGACGCATAACTACCCCAAACACCTGTTGCGCCTCACCAATGACCGCAGCCTGCTGCAAAACACCTTTGGCCGGGTCAGCCAGCTGGCGCCGGCCGACCAGATTTTCATTGTGTCGGAAGCTTCGCACTCCGATCACGTCATCGAGCAATTGCCGGAAATCCCAAAGGACAACATCCTGGTCGAGCCGGCTCGCCGGGGCACGGCGTCATGCTTCCTGCTGGCATTGGACGAGATACGTAAGCGCCAGTTGCCCAACCAAGCCATTTTCTTCCTATGGGCCGACCACACCGTCCGCGACCAGCGCGGCTTCTCCAGCACCGCCAAGCTGGCCGCCGAGCTGACCGAAAAGACCCAGAAAGTGGTGTTCGTAGGCATTGAGCCGTCTTATCCCTCGACCGGCCTCGGTTACATGGAAAAGGGCGATCGGCTGCAGAACGGCTTCAAGAACGCTTTTGAGCTCAAGCAATTCATCGAGAAACCCGACCACAAAACCGCCAACCATTATTACCAAAGTGGCAATTACCTCTGGAACACCGGCTATATGGTGGTCACGGCTGAAGCCCTGGAGCGTGAACTGAAACAGCGCGCCAGCTGGATGTGGGACGAATACCAGGCGCTGCAAACCAGCAGCGATCCGACCAAGACATATCTGGATTTCAAGCCGGAAGCTATCGATAAGGCCCTGTCCGAACACGTGACCGACGGATTGGTAGTACCGGGCAGCTTCGACTGGTTGGACATCGGTTCGTTCCTTGACCTACACGGCGTGAGCGACCAGGATGACGAGGGCAACTACCAACACGGCGATAATATTGAGCTGGAGCAGGTCACTAACAGCTACGTCCGCAACGAACACAACCTGCCGGTCGCGGTCATCGGCCTGGACAACGTGGCCGTGATTGCCACCAAGGACGGGCTGCTGGTCACCAACAAGAACTATGCCCAGAAGGTGGGGGATGTCAGTAAGCGGTTTAAGAAAGACTGAGGGACTTGAATGAAGAAATTGATTGCCTTTGACTTAGATGGCACGCTGGCTGACAGCAAATCGCCGGCCGAAGACCGGATGACCGAACTGCTGGCCCAGTTGCTCGAGAAGTATGAAGTCTGCGTCATCTCCGGCGGTAAATTCGGCCAGTTTGAGAAGCAGCTGCTGTCCAACCTCAAGGCCTCGCCGCTGCAGCTGGAGCACCTGCACATCATGCCGACCTGCGGTACGCGCTACTATCGCTATGATCTTGTCGCTAAAGCCTGGCGCGAGGTCTACGCCGAAAATTTCACCGAACCGCAGAAGCGTAAAATTATCGCCGCCCTGAACAAAGGCTTCGACGACCTTGGATACCGCGAAAAGAAGGTTTACGGCGAATGTATAGAGGACCGCGAAAGCCAGATCACCTTCTCAGTACTCGGCCAGGACATCGTCGACGCCCTAGGCCGTGAAGGTGTCCGCATCAAGGAAGAGTGGGATCCGGACAATAAGAAGAAGCTGCAGCTGCGCGACTACATCGAGCCGCTTATACCGGAGTTCGAAGTTCGGGTCGGCGGTGTCACCTCAATTGACGTCACTAAAAAGGGCATCGACAAGGCCTATGGCATGAAGAAACTGGTCGAGATGCTGAGTATCAGCCAGGATGAAATCCTGTTTGTCGGTGACCGCCTGCAAGAGGGTGGTAATGATTATCCGGTCAAAGCCATGGGCATCGACAGCCTGGAGATCGGCCGCTGGCAGGAAACTGCTGCTGCCGTCGAGGGCATCTTACACGTTAGCTAAGGTTTTATTCGACCGTGACCGATTTGGCCAGGTTGCGAGGGCGGTCGACATTCCGGCCAAGCTTGGCGGCAATGTAGTAGGCAAACAGTTCTGCCGCGACCTGTTGCAAGATCGGCTGGGTTTCGTCCAAGGTATCCGGTATGTATATGACATCGTCGACCAGGTCTTTGATCGACTCGTTGCCGATGGTGGCGATGGCGACCACCGGGCCTTTGCGTGCGCGGATCTCCTGGATGTTGGAGTAGGTTTTTTCCAGTAGAGGTGAATTGGTGGCAAACGCCATGGTCGGGAAGTCTTCATCGATCATGGCCAGCGGGCCGTGCTTCATCTCGCCGGCCGCAAAGCCTTCGGCATGGATGTAAGACGTTTCCTTCAGCTTCATAGCGCCTTCCAGCGCCGACGGGTATGAATGGTGCCGGCCGATGTATAGGAAGTCGCTGTAGTCGGCGTACTTTTCGGCAACCCGCTTGATCTCAGGCGCCGAATCGAGGACCGCTTGGGCCTTGGCGGGCAGGGCATTCAACTCTTCCAGAAGTGCCCGGTGTTTCTTGTGCTTGCCGTCACTGAGGTGCAAGGCGATCAGCAGCAGCACCGTGACCTGGGCAACAAACGCTTTGGTACTGGCAACGGCCCGTTCCGGCCCGGCGTGGCAGTAGACACCGGCATCGGTCATGCGGGCAATCGTGCTGCCGACGACATTGACAATGCCCAGGCGAAGCACGCCGGAATCGTCGACTTTTTTGAGGGCGGCGATGGTGTCGGCCGTTTCACCGGACTGCGAAATAGCCATCAGCACGGTGCTGCGCGAGAACGGCTCGTCACGGTACTTGAACTCGCTGGCCAGATGTACCTCGACCGGTATGCCGGCCAGGCCTTCGATCAAATATTCGCCGACCAGCCCGGCGTAGTATGAAGTGCCGCAGGCGACGATGACGATACGGTCAATGTATTTCAGCTGGCCTAGAACGCTCTCCAAACCGCCTAGTTTGACGAAGCCTTTGTCGATGATGGCCCGGCCTAGCGTCGCCGAGCGGATGGTGGCCGGGATCTCGAAAATTTCTTTGAGCATGAAGTTCGGGAAGTCGCCGAGTAGCGCTTCCTCGTTGTCATAATCCAGCAGTTCTTCCTTGGGTTCAATCGGCGTGCCTTCCTTGAGGTTGTGGATACGCACCTTGTCGGCGGTGATGACCGCCATGTCGTAGTCTTCCATGTAGATAACTTTTTTGGTGTGTTCCATGATGGCCGTCGGGTCGGACGCCAAGATATGCTCGCCCTCGCCGACGCCGATGACCAGCGGGCTGGACAACCGGGCGGCGTACAACGTCTCGGGCTGGTTGGTACTGACCATGGCAATGGAGTAGGCCCCGCGTACATCGCGCAGCATGGCTCGGAAGGCCTCCTCGAATGACGGCAGTTGCTTGGTGTAATAATCGATTAGATTCGGGATGACCTCGGTATCTGTCTCAGATGTAAATTTGTAGCCGGCTGCTTGCAGCTTGCTGCGGAGTTCGGCGAAGTTCTCGATAATCCCGTTGTGTACCACAAAAATCGTCTGGTCGTTGTTGGCCTGGGGGTGGGCATTTGGCACGGTAACGCCGCCGTGGGTGGCCCAGCGGGTATGGCCGATCACCAGCGGGGCGCTCAGCCCGGCCCCCTTAACCTCTTTAACCAAGCCTTCAACCCGGCCGACTTGTTTGAGTACCTTACTCTCGCCATCGCTGACGGTCGCCACCCCGGCCGAGTCATAGCCGCGGTACTCGAGCGCCACCAAGCCATCCATCACTACCTCAACACCCGAACGTTTGCCGATGAAGCCGACGATTCCGCACATGTTAGGTAGGGTTCCTTTCTGTTAAGCAGTTGTCTATATATGTTTGCATATTTTTGCTGAAAGCCCCAACCGAGAACTGGTCGGCCTGCTTGGCAATCGCCTCGTGGTCGAAAGTTTTAGTCATCGCCGTCTCCAACACGCTGGCCAGGCTCTTGACGGTCTGCTTATCGAAAAACAGCCCGGTTCCGGGCACCAGATAGTCCAGCGAGCCACCCTTGCTGTAGGCCACAACCGGCGTGCCGGCGGCCATGGCTTCCACGGCGACGATACCGAAATCATCCATGTTGGGCATGATGAAAGCCAGCGCCGACTGGAAATGGTCGGCAATCTCGGCGTCATTGACGTTGGTCAGGAATGTAGTGCTGCGTCCGGCCAGCTTTTCCAGCCGTTTGTGATCCGGGCCGTCACCGATGACGATCAACGGTACTTTCAGCTCATTGCAAGCCTCGATAGCCAGGTCGAACCGTTTGTACGGAGTCTGCCGCCCGGCGACGACGAAGCCATGCCTTAGCTCAGCCTTGCCCTCGGCCTTGAACCGCTCGATTTCCACCGGCGGGTGAATAACTTCCACATCGCGGCCGTAGTAACGCTTGATCATCGCCTGGGTGTGCGACGAGTTGGCGATCATATAATCCGGCTGCTGTGCCGCCCGGCGGTCTTGGCGTTTGAGCGGTCCGGTGAGCAGCCTCAGTCCAAGACGGGCCAGCCAGTTCAGGCCTAGCGGGAAGCCCGGTTGCTTGATATATTCGTCATGCCGGATCCAGTAGTACTGGGTCGGTGAGTGGCAATAGCAGATGTGGATTGTCTGCGGGCCGGTTTTGACACCCTTGGCCTCGGCGCCGCTGCTGGACAGCACCAGGTCGTACTCGGTGAGGTCTAAACGCATAAAGGTCCAGGCCCGCAGCAGCGGCAGGAACTTTTTCAGGCTTGTCGGCAGGCGTTGTAGCCAGGTGGTCCGGATGTCGGCTTCAGCGAACCAATCGATTTTGGCCGGGTCGTACTGAGAGGTGTAAATCGGCGCGTCGGGATACATCCGGTGCAGCTCCCAGACCACGCGCTCGGCGCCGCCAATGCCGGTTAGCCAGTCGCAAACGATGGCAACCTTGAGTTTTTTGGTGTCATTCACGTCCGTGTGCCTTTATGGAATAGAACAACCCAAACGGTTTTCACCAGAATGACGATGTCTCCCCAGAAACTCCAGTTCTGTACGTAGTAAAGGTCGAGTTTGCGGCGCTCTTCGAAGCTCAGGTCGGCCACACCGGAAATCTGTGCCAGGCCGGTCATACCGGATTTGACGCTTAGAATAAGGTTCTTTTCGGCTGATTTGTCGAGTTCGCTGGCCACTAACGCCCGAGGCCCGACCAGGCTGATGTCGCCGCGGACGACATTGATCAGCTGCGGCAATTCATCCAAGCTGTTGCGGCGCAGCCAGCGTCCGAGACTGGTGAAGCGCGGATCACGCGGCAGCTGGTCGCCATGCGCGCGGTAGTCTTCTATAAGTTCCGGCCGGCCCATTTTCTCGAATGCTTCCTCGGGCGTTAGGCCCGTATATGGCTTCCTGGAAGTGCGGAACTTGAAGATTCTGACGGTAGTGTCGAACCGGGTCAGGCGCTGCTGCCGGAAAAAGACCCGGCCGCCGTCACTCAGCTTCACCCCTAGGGCGATCAACGACATGAAGGGCAAGGCGACAATCAGGCTCAAACCGCCGATGACGACATCACTCAACCGCTTGACCACCCGGCCCCAGCCGGTCAGAGCGGTCTGGTGGACGGCGATGATCGGCACGGTTTTAAACAAATCGACTTCTATATTGCCGACGAAAAGCTCACTGTTGCCCGGTACGAAACGATAGGCGACATGGTGTTGCTGGGCATAAGTCAGGATGGCGTCGTTGCCGGCCGTGTCCGCGTACAGCTCAGTCTGGATAATGGTGTGCAGCTGTTGATGAGAGAGCTTAGCCACTGCCTCCGCGAAGTTTTTGAACGCGCGGTGCGGTGTGTCGTCGCGGAGCGGGTGCTTGATGCCGCCGACGATGCCCAGAATTTTATAGCCGGTCACCTCGGTATTAGCCAAGGCTTCAAGCAGCCGGTGGGTGGTTTTGGTATCGCCGACCAGGAGCAGATTGTTGATGCCGATGCCATAGCGGAATAGCTCACGCCGGATACCTCTGGCCACCGTCCGGAAAAACAGTGCCACGAAAAAGGCCAGGCCAAAGCCGTAGAGTGTCACTAACCGGGCGGGGAAAATCGTAGTGTCCGTGATGTAGCTGTAACTGATTACAAACAGGATGCCTATGAACGAGCCGATAATCAGCCGGCCAAGTTCGCTGAAGCGGTTATCGTACACCCGGCTGTTGTATAGGCCCAGCAGGGCAAAGATCAACAGCCAGAAAGGCAACAGGCTGACCAGGATTGTCAGGTAGGTGTGGGCGTGGACGTTGGCGCTGAGGGCCTGGTGGTTGAGGGTCACCCGCAAGATGTAGGCAATTGTGAATGCCACGGTGATGGCCACGGCATCGCTAACCAAGAGGCAGAAATTGTAGACGAGCGAGGCGTTATTTTTCATGAATCATGTTCCACTGACAATGGTACATCTATCGTACAGGGTCAATAGTACATCTAATATTCTACATGTAACACCTGCCGATATATAATGAAAGCCAGTCTATGAAAGCAGCGACGCTGAAATACGCCGTTTTGGCCTGGGTGAGCAAGTTGAGCAT
>CAZXCS010000005.1:17622-26724 GCA_964639195.1 uncultured Candidatus Saccharibacteria bacterium
TGAAAGCAGCGACGCTGAAATACGCCGTTTTGGCCTGGGTGAGCAAGTTGAGCATGATCATTCTGCTGCTCTTGCCGTTCCACGCTTTTCTGACGGTTTGGGGTAGCAGCCTGCTCGGGCACTACACGGCCCTGCGGCTCTGGAAAGAAGCCCTGCTGCTGCTGTGCAGCCTGGGAGTGCTGTTCCTGCTGGCGTTTGACCACAAGATCCGCAGTCACACAGTGACCCGGCGATTAGTTTGGCTGATCATCATCTACATTACGCTCAACATGGCCTGGGGGCTGCTGGCGCTTAACCAACATGATGTGACCAGCAAAGCGCTGGGCTATGGGCTGATTATCAACTTGCGGTTTTTGATCTTTTTCCTGGTTACCTGGGCGGCCACCCTGCGCCTGACCCGCCTGCGCAGTCACTGGCAGTGGCTGGTGCTGGCGCCGGCCGTGGTGGTTGTCACGATCGGCCTACTGCAAATTCTTGTGCTGCCGCACGACTTCCTTCGGCATTTCGGCTACGGCTCTGACACCATTCCGGCCGTTGAGACCGTCAATAATAATCCGCATTACGTGCGGATCGCTTCGACGTTACGCGGCGCCAACCCGCTCGGTGCCTATCTGATTATCCCCATCAGTCTGGTTACGGTACTGATGTTGCGCAAGACGCGCAATTGGCGCTATGCGGCCTTTTTGACTGCGGCAGGCATCGTACTGTTCTTTACGTATTCCCGAAGCGCCCTGGTCGGTACCGTTTTGAGCATCGTTGTCCTGCTACTTATGAGCCGGTTGTCGCACCAGGCTCAGCGTCTGACTGTCGCCATCTTCGTGGCGCTGACGGTTATTGCCGGCAGCCTAGCCCTCGCGCTGAGGCATAATACTCATTTCGAGAACTTCGTTTTTCATACCCAAACGCATTCGGCGGTTCGAACAACATCGGATAAAGACCACCTGACGGCCGTGCAAACCGGTATTCAAGATTTGTGGGAGCACGGCCTGGGGCGGGGGCCGGGTACGGCCGGACCGGCCAGTTATTATAATACCGGCCATCCGGAGCGGATTGCCGAGAACTACTTTGTCCAAATCGGCCAGGAAATCGGCTGGCTAGGCCTGGCGCTCTTCCTGCTCATCAATGGCGGCGTAGGCTACTTGCTTTGGTCGCGGCGGGCCGACTCGCTGGCGCTCAGCCTGTTTGCCAGCCTCATCGGCCTGACATTAGTCAATATGTTTTCACATGCCTGGGCTGATGACACGCTGGCTTACATCTGGTGGGGGCTGGCCGGCATTGCCATGGTGCAGCTGCCCGCTGAGTCCAAACCGCAGCCGGCCAAGTCGAAAAAGTAATGGTTGGCGCTATCATCCGGCCAATGTTTAGTAATTCACCCGGACGGCAGAAAGCAGCTAAGCAGTTTGTCAAATACATGGCCGGCGGCAGCCTCTACTTCTGGAGCGGCTACGCAATATTTGCTATCTGCTATTCCGGGCTTGGCTGGGATTGGTTGCCGGCGAAGGTTTTGGCCGATGCCGTTGGTTGGACACTGAACTACATTGCCCAACGCTACTGGGCCTTTGCCGAGCAGCATCACCTTAGCGAAATGCAGCACGTCGGCCGCTACCTGTTTATTGAAACTGTCGGGTTCGTCCTGGATTATGCCATCATCGGCGGTTTGAAGTGGATCGGCATCACACCATATATCGGTTTCTTCGTCTCGGCCGGGTTTTTCACCGTCTGGAGTTTCTTCTGGTACAAATATTGGGTTTTTCCCGAAAAATCCCGGCAACGCAGACCGGCCGCCTAGTCGTATGCATCGTGCTTGTGTCATAATAAAAGCATGAACGAAAACCAAACGGGTGGCGGCGCGGTGCGCCCGACCAAAAAGCAAAAGGAATTGCTGACTTTCATCGAGACTTTCATCACTGAGCACGGCTACAGCCCGAGCTACCGTGAAATCATGGCCGGCCTGAACTACAACTCGGTGGCCACGGTTGCCTTGCACGTCGACAACCTGATCAAGCGCGGCCACTTGCACAAGCGCGACCATTCCGCCCGCTCGCTGGAAGTCGTCGCCGCGCCTAAAACCGCCAAGGTCACTTCCAACCAGGTCGCCCCCAGCGAAGAAAAGTGGCTGGTTGAAAAAGTCGAACACGCTTTCACGCAGATCGAAAATATCGGCGGCGAACTAGCCGAAGCCAGCCTGGATCATCTATATGTCCTGATCGGCGCACTCAAGGTTCTAGGTCTCGAGGGCGCAGCTCAGAGCTTTATGCCACGGCTGACTGAACTCAAGCAACGCCAGACACCAGCATCCTAAGTGCAGTAATTACTACCATATCTAGCCGGTCGAGCCGATGCTAAACTACAACGTACTTAACAAACAAAGCTGGAACTGCGGTGTGAATCCGCGGCAGTGCCGCTACGGTGATACTCGGAAGAGGTAAGCCCGATACAGCTTCTAATGGATCGTTTCTCGAGCAAGAGCGGTGTTGATTAAACTCCTCTGCTTGGTACAATCCGGACAGAGGAGTTTTATGAGCCGCGTAGCTCAAACTTCAAAAATAAATAAGGACTGGAATGGCTGAACAAGCCCTTGAAGCGCTGACCGCAGCACGGGCAGTACATGAACTTGATTACGCTGATGAGGCGGTCCTGCATGCTGCCCGGTGGCAAGGCTCGTTAGTACTGTCCCGGACAGCTGAGATCATCCCGAACGCCGAAACTACTGAAGATGCTACGACTTTCTTGGATAGTCTGAATGCCGCTCGCGAAGGATCAATCGAGGCACGCCTGATGGTCGGAACTAATATTGATAAAGCAGTCTGCGAGGGTCTTTTCAAGGACGGGCATATTACATCGCCGGTTGAGCTGTGGCGTGGCGCAAATGGTAACTTACGGCAACACGGCCAGAGTACTAAGAGTGTGCACCGCAACGCTATCTTGTATCGGCCGAAGCGCCATCCGACCCTGGAGGCGATTACCGAGGTCGAGGTGACCAACGACTTTCTGATCGGTAGCGCTCTGGATGCCGGCGACCTCATTGACAATTATTTCGTAGCCATATCACTAGTGCCCGCTGGTGTGCCGGAGAAAGATTTGGGACACAAAGGCGATGGCTACTTTCTGGACAGCCTGACTTTCGCCGTTCAAGCGACGACTGAAAAGGCGGAAAATGCTACTGTTACCACGGAAACGGCCTTCATCGCCGGTGTTGAAGCTACGCCAGATGATAATTTCGCAGACAAACAGGCTAAGCGCTTCGACTTAAAAGCAATGCAGAAGCTATATGCACGATTCGGTCAGAAACCGCCGCAAAGTGCCGTTGAACTGCTGGATAACCCGTTATTGATCTCGAAGTCGGTCATGCCAAACGGACTTGTGGACCTGATGCCCACTATCTATGAATCGATTGACGAAGTACTTGATCGCAGTGTCGAGCGAACAGCCGAGGATTTTCAGGTGATCCTCGACGAGTCCCGCAAACGCGAAGCTAGCATGAGCGGGGTGCGTGAAAAAATCTTGGAACACATGATCGAAGTAAGTCCGTACCTGGACGAACCGATACAGGCCGTTAATCTGCTCTGGAAACTGGTTCGTGAATACAGCGTCGAGGCTGCGGTTGGTAACCTCTACATTGACCCCAAGGTTTTTGGTCCAGAGGCTGCTCCGCATATTCGACAAGCCCGCGCTTATTCGGCTGTCGGAAATACTTACGAATCCGACCTTTCTGTAAATAAGGCGCTTGAACACGCCATTATTACCGGCTGTGGCGGCGGTTCCGGTGGCTCCAGCGGCAGCAAAAAAGAAACAAGTGGTGGTGAAGCCGAAGACCTCGAGTCAATCGCTGGCAGTGATAGCAAGGGTTCCCTAGCGTTTCGCTGCCCTAATGGTCACCTCAACATCCGTCCGCGCGAGGAAACTATCGATGCCTGCCAACACAAAGGCTGTAAAGCCCAAGTCGCTTGCTAGACGCTATAATTAGTCTCATGAGGATAGGTATCTACGCCGGCACGTTTGATCCCAGAACATGCCTGCGGCATGTTTCTGTAGGCACGAGGGAACCGTCATGAGGGTTGGAATCTATGCTGGAACATTTGATCCGGTGCATGCCGGGCATGTGAGTTTCGCGCTGCAGGCGATGCAGGCTGCCCGGCTGGATAAGATTTATTTCCTGCCGGAGAGGCGGCCGCGAGGCAAGAAGGGGGTGTCGCACTTCGGGCACCGTGTCGCCATGCTGCGGCAGGCGTTGGAGCCGTACGGGCAGTTTGACGTACTGGAGCTGGTTGATATCAGCTTCAGTGTGCAACGGACCTTGCCGGAACTTCAGAAGCGTTTTAAGAGCAGCCAGCTGGTGTTCCTGTTCGGCTCCGATATCGTGACCCGGCTCCCGGCCTGGCCGCACAGTGACCGGCTGCTGGCCGACGCTGAAGTGGTGGTCGGCATGAGGGCCGAGGATGATGAAGCGAAACTTCGTAATGCCCTGGCCGGCTGGACTATCCGCCCGCCGGCCCTGACCCTCTTCCGCAGCTACGCGTCGGAAGTCTCATCTGGCCGGATCCGTGACGCCTTGCGCCGCCGCCGCAAAACCGCCGGTGTCCTCAAAAGCGTCGAACGCTACAGCGACAAGCATTGGCTGTATGTCTCGTTAGGGGATTGACCTGGCATAAGCATTTTGCTACACTACTTGCTATCATTGGCGACTAGAGAGCGCCGTGAGAGACAAAAATATAACTAAATAAAATGAGTGGCCGCTTTTTGTATTGAGAGCAATTCCGGCCACGCACGAGAGGTGTGATATGTCCGTCAAAATAAAAATTGTTACCAGCCCCGCTACCGAGGTACCCGTATACGTTGACCATCCTGAGTGGCGCGAGTTCTTGTACTATTAAACTGGTTTACTGACTGGTGTTTGAAGTGCCTTGAGTCTGTGAGGTCGTGCCGGAGCCGGCCGCCGAACCCTTTTTGGCGAGCTCGGCGTTGATGACCTTTTCAAAGTCCTGTACCGAACCGCCGATCTGCACCTGCTTGTCATCGAGGAAGAAGGCCGGTGTGCCGGTGATCTTGAGCCCGTTAGCGACCGCGATATCGGCATTGATCAGGTCATTGACCTTGCTGGATGCATAGTCGGTCTGGAACTGTGTGACGTTTAGACCGAGTGACTGGGCATATTGCTTGAAAAAGGGCGTCGGATCGGTCGCTGACGACCATTGGCTCTGGCTTTCGTAGAGTGCGTCATGCATTTCCCAGAATTTATTCTGCAGCCCGGCCGCTTCGGCCGCCCGGGCGCCGGCAAAGGCATTCTGGTGGATGCTGACCAGCGGGAAGTTACGGAATTGGAAGAAAATCTTGTCATTGTACTCGGTCTGGACTTGCTTGACGATCGGGTAGTATTGGCCGCAGAACGGACACTGGTAGTCACCATATTCGATGAGCGTCACAGCGCCCGAACCCTTACCTTGGACGTGTTGGGTCGGCGTGCCAGCCTTGCTGCCGGAGTTTGATTTATTGCCGTTGAGCGCAAAAATAACGCCGAAAACTACGACAATGGCGATAATAATTCCCCAAAATGATTTGGACATGGTGGCTCCTCGCTTCGATTTACTTAATTAAAGTATACATGACTGACATATAATGTAATCTGATGCCATACAGCTTTTTTTCCAAGAACGGACAGCTGCTGCCCGCCGACCAAGCCGTGGTGCCGCTGGACGACATTGCCTATGCCTACGGCTTCGGAGTTTATGAGACGATCAGAGTGAGCGGGGGCATTGTCTATTTTGCCAGGCAACATGCTGCGCGGTTGCTGGCCTCGGCTCGGGAGATCGGGTTGGAGCACGGTTTTTCAACCGAAACTATCGAGCAAGCAATCCAAGAGCTGGTACAGAAAAATCAAGCCGAAGCCAGTAATGTCAAAATCCTGTTGGTAGGCGGCCCGACGGCTGACGCTGCGCAGCTGTACATGCAGTGCCTCAACCCCCTGTTTCCCGATCGTAAGCTCTACAAGGACGGCGCGACACTTGTCACCGAACTCTATCAACGAGAATATCCGCACGCCAAAACGCTGAACATGCTGCCGAGCTATCTGGCCTATCGCCGCGCGGTAGCCGCAGGGGCATATGACGCGCTGCTGGTTGATGACAAAGGCAATATCACCGAGGGCACCCGGACCAACTTTTTTGGCCTGAAGGGCAGGACGCTACTTAGCCCGCCTGAAGCCGGCATCTTGCTGGGGGTAATGCGTACGGTCGTGCTCAAGGTCGCTGCCGACAACGGCTTCAGCGTTGAAGAGCATCACATCAAACCGCAAGACCTGCCCGGGTGCGAGGCGGCATTCGTGACCAGCACCTCGTCCAAAGTCATGCCGGTTCGCTCGATCGACAGCTATGATTTCGGCCCGCGCCCCGAAGCACTGGAAGAGCTCATGCGGCTGACCGACCAATTTCTGGACGCCTGTCACGGCGTACTCGAGTAGTCTGCGGCGCTAGTGGTAAGATAAGAACATGAATTTTGTAATCGCGCTCTTGCTGCTTGTCCTGGCCCTGGCCTTCGTCGTAATTCGCAAAACCTACTATTCATTGCCGCTGTCTGAATTGAAGCGACGGGCTGAGCGGCATGAGTCGCTGGCCAAAGTCATTTATCCGGCCGTGGCTTACGGTAACAGCTTGCGCAGCCTTTTGTGGCTGACCATCGGCTTCCTCGGCGCTGCCAGCATCATAATGCTAGCGCGAATTTTGCCGGTCTGGGCCGGCTTGCTGATTGTCGGGCCTGTGCTGTGGATCGCTTTTTCCTGGCTGCCGGCCAGCCGGGTCACCAAGATCGGCGCCTGGCTGACTAAGCGTGTAACGCCGACCATCGTGTGGTTGCTCAACTGGCTGCACCCGGCACTCAGCCGCGGTGCCGACGCCGTCGAAAAGCGCTACACAGCCGTCAAGCACACCGGCCTGTTCGAACGCGACGACGTCATGGAACTGATTGAAAAACAGCAGAACCAGGCCGACAACCGGCTGAGCGTCGAAGAACTGGAAATCGTCAAACGGGCGCTGCAATTCAGTGATTATACCGTCGGTGACGTGCTGACCCCTTACCAGCAGATCAAGACTGTGCTGGCTGATGACGTCGTCGGGCCGATCCTGATCGACGAGCTGCATCAGAGCGGCCAGAGCCTGGTGCTGGTACGCGAGAGCAAAAAAGGCCCAGTGGTCGGGTCACTGGAGTTCCGCCGGCTCGACCTGCACAGCAAAGGACACATCCGCGACGTCATGAATCCGATCGTCTACTACCTGCACGAAAAGGATGCGCTGGGCGAAGCGTTGCACGCTTTCTTTGCCACCAATCACTCAATCTTTGTCGTAGTGAATAGCTTCGAGGAATATTTGGGCATCATAACCGTCGAGAATATCCTGCACCAGCTGCTGGGTCACGTGCCGGGCGATGACTTCGACCAGTACACCGATATGGCCGCGGTCGCCGCCCGCCACACCAACACCAAAAAACCGCTGGAGATCGACGCCGAGATCGACATGTCCGAAGAAGAGGCAGCTGAAGCCTCAACCGAGGAAACGGACCAACCCAAGACCGAGCCGCCCGGAACAGATGACGAAGTAACAGAGAAGTGATAGAATAACGGGGATGCGAATCCTCAGTAACGAAGTAAAAGACCACGTCGGCCAGACGGTACACATCGAAGGCTGGCTGCACAAAAAGCGCCTGCTGGGAGGGCTGACTTTCATAAATGTCCGCGATCGCCGCGGCCTGACGCAGGTCGTCATCCAGGACAAGGACGAAGTCGAAAAGCTGCGCGGCATGCAAATCGGCACAGTGCTGGCTGTTGATGGCCTAGTCAAGGATGAACCGCGGGCACCCGGCGGCACCGAACTGCATGATGCCAAGCTGACAGTACTGGTACCGGTGACCGACGAACCGCCGATCGAGATCGACAAACCGCTCAGCCACAAACCGGACACCCTCGACACTCTGTTTGAGTACCGCGCCATTGGCCTGCGTAATCTGCAGGAGCAGAAGATTTTCAAAATTCGCAGCGAACTGCTGCGCTACCTGCGCAATTTTCTCTACCAGCACGAGTTTGTCGAAATCAACACCCCGAAGCTGCTGGCCGGCGCGACCGAGGGCGGTGCCGAAGTCTTCAAGCTCGATTATTTCGGCCAGGAAGCCACGCTGGCCCAGAGCCCGCAGCTCTATAAGCAGATGATGGTCGGTGCTTTTGAGCGCGTGTTTGAGATTGCCCCTGCCTTCAGGGCCGAACTATCCGCCACCACCCGCCACATGAGCGAGGTATATATGCTCGACATCGAGATGGGCTTTGTGCAGAACCATGATGAAGTGCTGGACATGGTCGGCGACATGACAAGCTATGCCCTGAAAAAGGTTTACGAAGAACATGGCGACGCACTGAAGTCGCTGAATGCGCCGGACTTGGTGCTGGCCGATAAGGTACCGAAGCTGACAGTCGCCGAAATCCACGAGAAATATACCAAAGCCACCGGCACCGACACCACCAAAGAAAAAGACCTGACTCCGGACGAAGAGAAATGGATTTGCGAGTATGCCCGCAAAGAACTGGGCAGTGACTTGGTTTTTGCTATTGAGTTCCCAGTGGAAGCCGCTAAGTTCTACCATCAGGTTGATGCTGAAAAAGGTGTCGTTATGTGGGGCGATCTGTTGTTCCGCGGCTTGGAGATTGCCACCTGTCCGTTGCGTGAGTATCACCACGACAAACTGGTTGAGCAAATGAAACAGGCCGGCCTCGACCCGAACCACCCCGGCTATAAATACTATTTGCAGGCATTCAAATACGGCTTACCGCAGCACGGCGGTTGCGGCTATGGCATCGACCGTTTGGTGGAGAAGACTATAGGTCTTGGCAACGTCAAAGAAGCCACCCTCTTCCCGCGGGACATCAACCGTTTGAGCCCCTAGGCAACTCCAGGCCAACTTAGCCTTGGCTGAAAGGAGTGCAAAAAGGCCTTGACGGCGGCCATATCGTTCGCTAAGATAGACCTCTATATCTATTAATTTGTTGTAAAACAAAAGAGGTAAAACAGGCATGAGCTTTATTATTATTCCTCGGAAACGCTTCAACGCTCTTGCTCTGAGTGT
>CAZXCS010000006.1:0-5537 GCA_964639195.1 uncultured Candidatus Saccharibacteria bacterium
GCGTCGAGGGTGTTGGCCTGGACTTGGCCGCCGGATTTGATGTTGCCGGAAACATCGATTGCACCGGTCTGGGTACTGCCCGGGCTGAGCTGCACTAGCTGGCTGGCGGTCAGGCCGCCGACACGGTTGGAGTTCATGGCTTGCGGGACAGCCGTCAGGCGGATGAATGGCGTCATTTCGCCGTCGCCGCCACAGTTACTGTTGAAACTGGTGGTGGAGGAGGTGACGGTACACGAGCTGGTGTTGCCCACCTGGAATGACAGCCACAGGGTATCTTGGTTAAAATCTACGCCGGTGTTGGTCTTGGCACCGCAGGTGCCGCCGGACAGCGCGCATATCGAGCCCAGATTGACATTAAAGGTACCACTGCTGACGGTGACACCGCCGGTGCTCGGCATGCCGGTGCTGCCCGACACCAGGTAGTCTTCGGTCCACTTCAGTGTGCTGCCGGTACCGCTGCTGTTACCGTCCTGGTAGATCTTGAACTCCATGTCGTAGGTGCCGTCGGCCAGGTTCACGCCGCTGCTGTTGACCACCTTACCCTGGAATGTCAGCTGTTGGTTGATACCGGTGGCAGCTTGAACCGGCGCAGCTTGGTTGAGGAAGGCTGCGCTCAAACACGCGACTAATAATCCGATGCCCCGAAGAGCCTTTTTTTTGCCACACATAGGTTTTTAATCTCTGATTTTAAGTCTTTTGGTTTCCGCTCAGACGATTACAGTGGTAAGTATAAGCGTTTCAAGATAGCAAGTCAATCGGCCTGGCTCGTACACCCGCTCCCGTTACTGAGGTGATTTGGTGCGGTTTTTTCGACGTACAGCCCGCGCGGCTTTGGCGGAATGGCTATAAGCCGTCCGCAGCCCCGCCACGGCTTTTCGAGGATTGCGCCGCAGCCACCGGAGCGCGTACCACGCCACGAATACGACGATTGGCAGCACAACGAAAAGCCAGGGGTTGATGTACAGGAACGCAGCGTTGTAGGTTGAGTATTTAGTTGAATTATCCGAACGGTAGCGTATGTGCGCATGGTACTGGTGGGGCCACCAGGGACGTCCGAGCGTCACCAGCTGGATCGGCAGCAGGCGGGTGCTGCCCGGCAGTACCAAGGCCGATTCGGGGTTTATCACTCCTGTGGCTATAGGTGATGCAGCCTTTCCGCCATCAATCGTTACCGAACCGCGCGGGGTAGTTTGGGTGTTACCGTCGTTTGTAAAGTATAGGTTGAGGCTGGAGGGTATAGCGTACTGGAAACCGGACAGGTGGGGTGATGGCATGCTTAGATGCTGGGTGCCGCCGCCGGCCGTTGTTACGAACACCAAAGATGTCAGCACCTGGTTGATATTCACCCTGTTCTTGAGACCGCCGGGTCCGGCCTTAAGCAAATGGTAGGTTACCGCGCCGTAATGACCGCCGGGCGAGAGTCCCAATAGGTCGTGCAGGTGGATGGTAGCCGTGGCCGAAGCACCGTCCGCAAGGCCCAACTCTTGGGTATCGAGCCGTACCCAGTTGGATAAGCCGTGGCTTTGCTCGAGGCTGCTGGCATTTTCGCCTAAGAAAGCAATCCCGCCTGATTGATTCAAGCTCTTGAAGTCGGCAAACCCCAGCTTGATCTGGACAGGCGACGATGTATTGTTTGTAACCTTGACGGTAAAATCGGCCTTGTCCTGGCCCGCCTCCAGGCTCAGTTGTTGCAGGACCGGAGCCACCGAGACACCGTTTGGCTTGCCCGATGGAGCCGCCCCGGCCGCGACCACGGCCGGATGTAACAGCGGCAGCAGGCAGGCAACGGCCATGATGAGCGCCGACAGACGCCGCCGATTAACCGTAAAAAACAAAGGTTTATGTGTCATCGCCGCTTCTTGGAGCCCCGTTTCGTCCGCCAGCGCATGAACAGATATACCGAGGCCGCCGGTAAGGTCGGGATAAGTATGGCGAAAATAATAAGTCGCCAGGGTATAACCCAAAACGACACGTCGCCCTCGACCGGCACATCGCGCGTGCCGTCGTTGTAGGTGAGTAACAGGTGGGCGTGGTAGTGGCCGAAGCGCAGTTTGCTCAAGTTGAGGCCGTCCCAACTCAACACCCGCGCTGGCTTGCCGCTTTTGTCGGAGATAATTTGGCTGTTAACCCGTTTCGTCTTGTACGCCGGGAAGCCGTCTGACCAGCTGGCCGTGAACAGGCGGTCGGTTCCCGGCAAAATGTTGCCTCCTGTAGAGTTGATCGCGAGGTGGGCAATATCGTTTTTCTTGTCGCGGCTTATGAAAATGTCACCGGCTGGGACAGCGTGAACATTTCCGCTGTTGTGCACCACCACGGTGAAATCGGCCGGCAGGAACTCATAGATTTTCTTGGCCGAGATGTAGCTTTTGACGCCGAGTGTCCGCTTTTCGCCCGGGGCATTCACATCCAGCAGTACCAGCGACGCAACCGCACCATGCACGGTGTTGTGCTGACGCGACGTCACGGCCTGGGTAGCATTATTCTCACTGAAGACAACCGCATAGTAATAGCCGAAGGCGGCCGCCTCGGGCGTCCGGACGGTCATGGTGATGGTGTGCCAGACATTCGGCTCGGCCTGGAATGACGTTTCGGAAAAGCTCACCCAATTGATATAGGTGTCAAGCGGTGTGGGGTCCAATATTTCCGGTTTACCGCTGGTGCCGTTGGCTTTGAATTTGAGCAGGCTTACATTCACCCGCACCGTTTGCGAGCCGGTATTCTGTACTTTAAGCGGTGTGCTGACCGTTCTGCCGGGTTTTACGAACAGGTTAATCGGCAAGGGCGAGGCGGTCAGATTGAAGTCGACGGCTGAAACATGGGCGGGGGATGCAATCGTAGTAAAAACCAAACCCAGCGCAAATACAGCACCCACCAGCCGGGCACGCCGCAGCCCTTCAAACATAAGCATGCATTTAGCATACACTATCAACGCCGTTTAACAGGTTAGCTAGGTATTTTCTACAATATTGATTTCGGGGCTAGAAGTTGCCGGCGCCGATAACGGTGATGGTGTCGGTGTAATCGTTAGCCGGGGGTGTAAGGGATGATATAGCGGCAGCTTCCCTTAGGACGAATGAGGCGTTACTGGCTGTGCCATTGGAGGAAATAATTTGCCGGATGTTGGCATCCAGCCCGGAACCCTGACCGGCGCCGGCCGTACCGCCCGCACCGTTACCGTAGGCGTTGGAAGCTGTAGTAGTGCCGGCACCCGAACCTTGAGTGATGCTGGTGATGCCCGTGACATAACCCTCAGTACCGGCACTAAGTGTGGCGTTGGTCCCCGGCGTCGTAGAGGGAATAGTATGGCTGGCCGCTGCCGAGTTAAGTCCGGTGTTGCTGTCTCTGGCCCAGGCTATCCAACCGTTAGTGGCGTTAGTATTGACGGTGATGGTACAACCGGTCGTGCTCGAGACGGAACCGGCCGATAAGCCGGTGGTGAAGTTGTCAATGTTACTGGTGCAGCCACTAATGACGAAGTTGAAGGTCGCCGAGACGGTCGCGTTGACGACTATTTGGTCATTCGATACGGTGCGCAGCGCTATAGTCGTCGAATCGCTACCGGCCGTCACCGTCGGGTGGTATTCACCAGCGGTTGGGTTGGTTACCGCCGTTGAGCTTGTCAGGTCGACGCAGTATGACGTAGTAGCCGACAATGCCGTTACGCCGCTAACGGTAACCGTACTGCCGGATCCGGACGCGGTAAGCGTGCCTGGCAGGGCGGTGGCTCCCGTTTCCGCGGCACAGCTTGCCGATGATACCGTTTGCGTAGCATTGACCACGCCGCTAGAGCCGGTCCACGTCGTAGCATCGGCGCCGTTGAAGTTAATCGCCACAGAGGTGGCGCCGGCACTGACTGTCCGAAAGACCAGGCGGAAGCTGGTCGTCTGGCCGGCCGACATTCGGTTAAGCCGGAGATAGGTGTTGGTTAATGTCGCGGCCGAAACGGGGGCAGCAACCAGAACCAGCAGGTCAGCTGTTCCCAGTATAGTCGCCAGTATCAAAGCTATGGATCGGGACGACAGCTTTAATTTCATAAGGTGTTTTACGAGCCTTTGTTTTTAATGTCTGTAACTCTGTTTAAGCATAAACTTTTTTAAGGGACATTGTCAATTATAAACCCTGTGGATAACTCTTAGCTAAAAACTGGCTGAGGCCACAAAGGTCAGGATCTCCTGGTAATCGTTGGCCGCCGGAGTAGTCGCGGCGGCCTTCGCTTTGACGGCGGCAGTTGCCGAACCGCCATTGACAGCCGCGCTCGTGCTAAAGATAGGCAAGAAGGTCAGTGTCGGCGCCCCCACGACATTGCCGGAGCCATTATAAGGGCTGACGATAGTCAGCGGGCCGCCGGACGATTGCGAGGCCGTCAAGCCTCGGACACCGAAGCCTTGGGACTGGGAGGTCAGGTCGGCGCTTACCGCCGCAATGGTCGTGCCTGTCGTCACACTTCTAAGCCCGACATTGGCACCGGCAATGTAGACGTTCCCGCCGGTACCGGCATTCGTCGAAAAACCGACCGCTATGTCGGTGCCGCCGGTTATGACCGAACCGGCCAGCAGGCTGCCGAGGTTAAGGGTGCTGGGGCTCAGACTAAATGTCAGCGACGGGTTGGCGGTGCTGGCGTTAGCTGACGGCCCGAAGGCGCTGTTGGTGAACAGACCCTGCATGGCCGCCACTTTAACGTAATACGTCGTGTTCGGGGCTAAACCGACGATGAACGAACCGCTGCCGCCACCCCAGGCAGCATACGACCGGTAGACTTGGTTGGCACCTAGAGTGCCATCGGACTGCACGTAGTTTATGGTGGCAAAATTACTAACGGTCGACACCGCGATGGCGTAGGTGTAGTCGCTGGCATCGGCGCCGCCCTTATTGATAGTGCAATTCAATTTGTTGTAGTACGTGCTACCGCCGTTGTCGAGCGTCGGCGCCAGCGGTACATTGGCCTGCTGGGCCTGGATGGAGCTTGGCAACACCTTGTCGCTACTGCCGGAGCCGGGAGTACTCGACACCTCACCGGTGCTGGCGTTGAGCCGATAGGTCGACGACGAAGCGCTGTTGGTGCCGCCCGAACCGAGATTATAATTTTGCAACTGGTAGTTACTACTCTGCGAAAAGGTCGCAAACAGCATGAGCGTAATACTTCCTAAAGATCCCAGCGCCTTGAACATAAGTACAATACTATAATGTTATGGACGTGCCGGCAAACGAGTACCCACCGTACCTACTTATCCAGCTTGCCGAAGTTTTAGGCGTGGAGGGGTACTAGAGCCACTGCCAGCTGCTGGCGATGCCTAGCAGAGCGGTTTGCATGGCATCGGGATCGTTCGGGGAGCCGCCGTTCAGGGAGATGATCGCCAGCAAGCCCTGATGTTGCAAGAAGAGGGTTTTGCCGAAGTTAAAGTCGGATTTTTTATCGGTGAATACGTGGACCATCGCGCCGTTGACGTCGGTAAGCTCGTCCGTATAACGGTCATGGCTGACCGTGCGGAAGTGGTAAGAGCCATCATCACTCAGATTACCGGTCGGTAAGGACTCGA
>CAZXCS010000006.1:5637-8050 GCA_964639195.1 uncultured Candidatus Saccharibacteria bacterium
TTGGCATGAAAAAGGCCTGCAAGCCGTACATCAGTGTCGCCAGCAGCAGCGCGGCCTGCCCTATTATCAGCAACCGGTCACCCAGCAAGACGAACTTGATAAGCAGCAAACCGAAGCCGAGCACTAAGACTACGAATTGCCGCTTGGTCATACGTTTCGGCTGGACATTGTCAGCCTGCCGGGCGGCGAGCATAACTGTAACCGTTACCGCCACAAAAAAAGCCAGGACTGCCACATTTACAAGAAGCGTAACCATTGTCCATATTATGGCATAACTTGCGCTGGGTAATTCCGCTTATGGTAGAATATAACGTTAGGACACCTTGAAATTAATTATTAAGGACAACGAATCGCATGAGCAAAGACATCACACCCTCTTCATCAACTAACGAATCATCAACCGACGAGCTAGGGAAACCGGCGTCGGACACCGTCCCGACGACCATGGGCGTCAACAGCGAGTCGAGCGTCGTATCTTCGGATAAACCTTCCGTCCCCGAAGCTGCTCCTGCCCCTGTTGCGACCTCCCCGGTCAGCGGTGGTGCCGGCAAGAAATCCGGCTGGGGCCGCCGCATTGCCTTTACCGTCGTAATTCTTGCCTTGCTAGGCGGAGCCGTATGGGCCGCCACCCGGCTGAACACGCCCTCCAAGCCGGCAGTAAGCACGGTCACACAAAAAGACGTGGCTTTAATACGGATGGGCATCCAGGAACCTATGCTCTCCACGTTTTACCCGGGCGTAGAAGGTAATACTATCGACTACGACGTGAACAGTCAGGTATTCGAAGGCTTGACCAGATTCGAAGATAAAACGAAGGTTGTCCCGGCGCTGGCGACCAGCTGGACGAACCCGGATAACAGTACGTGGGTCTTCAAGCTCCGGCAGGGTGTTAAATTCCATGATGGCGTTACGATGACCGCCCAATCAGTCAAGGATAGCCTTGATGCTACGACGGGCAAGGATGTGTTCGGCGAGTTCAATAGCACTATTAAGACCGTGACGGTTGTCGATCCTTCAACCGTCAAAATAATTACCGACGGGCCTGACCCGCTGCTGCTGAACAAACTGACTTACTTGAACATTTTCGACACCAAGGGCAAACCAAACGACGCTTCTACCGGCACCGGGCCTTACACACTGAAGGCGGGTACTGAAGCCACGGCCGATTTAACCCAATTGGTAGCCTTTAACGGTTACTACGGCAGTAAGGTGCATGTCAAAGAAGTTGACTATGTGTACTACGCTGAGGAAAAGGACGTGCTTACGGCTCTGCAGCAGAACAAACTGGAGATAGGGCTTTTGAACGACCAAGCATTAATGGCTAAAGTCGGCAGTAAGTTCAAAGACTATGTCCCGGAAACTACGCTTGTCGCCTTAATGGTTCCTAATACCTCCAAGCCGGGTTCGCCGCTTGCTAACAAGACCGTCCGCCAAGCTGTCTACACCGCTCTCGATCCGGTTGCCATACTGAAAGCCCGTGGCCTGATTGGTACAGCCGCCTCCCAACCCGTACCGGTTTCAATCCCCGGGTACAATCCGACTGTCAAACGGCCGAAAACGGATGTCGCACAAGCTAAGGCCCTGCTGGCCCAAGCCGGGTACCCGAACGGTTTTACCATGAAGTTCACCTACTTCAAGAACGCCGGTGACTTAGCGACAGAACTCCAGAAGGAGCTGGGAGCCATAGGCGTGACCCTGACCCTTGACCCGCAAACCGATGGTCCGACACTGCAGAAGAAAGCCTTCGGCGGTCAGACCGATGCATACTATTACAGCCTTAGCAGCGATCTGATTGACACGGCCGATGTCTATAACGGGCTTGTCTACCAGCAGAAGAACTACAGCAACACTGCTTTAGATAAGCTCAACACCGAGCAAGCAACCACTATCGACCCGGCCAAGCGTCTGAAGCTGCTGCAGCAGATGAACAGTACGTTCATGTCCGACTACGGCGTATTCCCGATGTACGAGCTGACCGGCCGCCCTACCGCTCAACGTACTGACCTGCACATTGAACAGCAGAACCTTTACAGCCTGTCCGGCATCCTTTTCAGCAAGGTTTACGGAGAATAAGCCGCAATGCGGCGCGGCGGGCTGCGCTTAAAGTTCATACTGCTCATTAGCAGTGTGCTGCTTGCCATCTTTGCGCTCACCGCGTACTTCCTGATCCGCAATGTCCGGACTTCGCTGAACAACAACATCAACCAGGAATCCAAAGCCTTCGCCTCCCTGGCTACTAAACCAATAGGTGATACATATTCACTCTACCAGGACTCCGGGACTGAAAGGATCCGCCAGGAAATGGATAAATTCCTGGATCTTGACCCTAACGTCAGCAATATAACCGTCGTCGACATTGCCGGTAACACCCTATTCTCGCGTGACACAAACCATGCCGCTAAGACTGATGCCA
>CAZXCS010000006.1:8150-15467 GCA_964639195.1 uncultured Candidatus Saccharibacteria bacterium
CTGAAACGGAAAGATGAGATCGGCTATCTGGCGCAAAGTGTCAATCGTATGGCGCAGTCGTTGAAAGACGACATTGCCAAGCTGCAGGAATCCGATAAGCTCAAGAACGAATTCATTATGATTACTTCCCACAACCTGCGCACGCCGCTCATGATCATCGAAGGCAATGTGACGCTGTTGAAAGATATGCAAAATGACGAGCAGGCCAAACATGTGGTCAACGCCATCGAAGTCAGCGCCCGCCGGCTCAATATCTTCTCCGAACAGATGCTGACCATTGCCAACATCGAAGGCGGTGAACGCTTGACCAATTTCAACGACATTAAAATCGGCGAGATCACCGCTCCGTTAGTGGAAGAATTCCAGCAACTTGCCGCCGAAAAGCACCTGACTTTCACGACCGAACTGCTCAACCAAGATTCAACTATAAAGGCTAACAAGATTCAGCTGGTGGGTGCGCTGCGCAATCTGCTTGATAATGCGCTCAAATTCACCGCCGAAAATGGCACGGTGGAATTACAAGCCAAGCTGGACGGTGATAAAGCCCGCTTCAAAGTCCGAGACAACGGTATCGGCATCAAAGCCGAGGAAATCCCTAAATTATTCACGAAGTTTCATCGCGGCACCGACGTCATGACCTACAACTACGAAGGTACAGGCATCGGCCTCTACGTAGCCAAATTGATTGTCGAGCAGCACGGCGGCAAGCTAACGGCTGAAAGCCTGGAAGGCCAGGGCTCTACATTTACAGTTGAGCTGCCGGTTAACGGTCCAGACACTGGACACGACGACGCAGGCAAGGCGCAATCACTGGCCTAGCTAAGCACTACACGCTCCGGCAAACCGGTCGGCTCCCGGCTCATAAGTACGAAGGTGCGATGAACGTTATCCACGCGTGGCATACCGTCTGTAGCAGCCTGCATGAGACTTCTTTTAATTTTAGCTAGAGATTCTTCAAACACTTGTTTGCTAGGCACTGGCACATATTGGTCACGGGCTGTACGTATGGAATCGATACTTGCGTCAATCCTAGCCTCGTTAAAGAGAACCACAATACCGTGTTGCTCAAAGAACGTAAGGTGCCAGTTCCGGAAATTTTCTCGTAGCTCTGTTTCGGCCTTCTCGCTGGTAAAGTTAACATTCATCGGGTCGGGTGCCTTGGAGCCAACATCTTCGCCAACAAATGCTTCAAGCGTGCGCTGCGTGCTCTTGTTTATCGCGCCACTCGTAGCGGCAATAACAACCCCATGAGGTTTGGTGACACGCCGTAGTTCACTATAAGTTTGTATGCGTTCTGCCTCGTTTTCGTGATAAAGAATATAATTCACAAGGGCGCTGTCAACTGACTCATCTTGAACCGGTAAGTTATCAGCCAGAGCCCGTGCCATCAAAATGTTTGAGGATGAAAAAAGTGATTGCCCTCTGGTTCGTATAAGCTGGTTGCCGCTGAAGTCCAGTCCTATGTATGCACCCTGAAAGCCTGCCTTTTTTAACCTGGGTAACATGTCGCCTTTTCCTGAACCAACATCTAAAACGGCGCGAGCTTCAACACCTTTCAGCAGGCCTAAACGGCTTAATGCCTTAACCTCTTCGTCGTGTACGTTTATCCTTGGCTCGGCGTAGTCGTAATATGCAAACCGTTTCTCGACTACCTCTTGGTTCTCCGGATTGTCGTAATGACTATGGATAGATTCTGTCATGATAAATCCAATCTTACCTGCTAGCGAGCTCCACTATTTTTTTAGCAAATTGATAGCCTTGGGAAAAAAAGGGCGAATGGTCGGCGCCATACAGCCATTCAGGCTTAACCTGAAACCAGTTAACGGCTATGTAACTTAAGTAGTCAGGATTAATAGCGTGGTCTTGCCCGCAGATGATAATTTCCTGGTGTGCTTTTGGCCAAACTAAAAGAGGCGGTTCATCAGCAGGGCGCCCTTGTGGCACTTGTAAGTCAATTGCCCTGTTTTGTACCACCCTAGTGCATTGGTTGTAATAAACCTCGCGCGAGAACTCCGGGCTAGGCTTCTTAAGCCCATTATTTAGCGAAATCATTCGGTCTTCGTAGTCTGGCAATAAATATTTTCGGGGCATTGTACCTGCCTCCACTTCTGTTGGCCGGTTGATGGCGGCGGTAGTAGAAGGGTCATACGAACCACAGGTGCTGATGATTTTCTTCGCCCCCAAACGGTCAGCGGCCCTTTGCGCCGGGTTCACACCGCTAGAAAACGCTACCATGACTAAGTTGCTTTCATTTTTCATATCACCTACAACTACGTCTGATTGGTCGTAAAACGTTGCGTCGGGATCTTTTAGTGGCAGGTCAGCTACTACGGACTCATAACCTATTACACTAAGTACCCGGCGGAGAGAATCGAAGTGTCTCTTCTGGTGATACCTACCTGGCACAATGCCAAAAGTTACTGGCTCAACTTCGCTCATGCGTACATAATACAATCTATTAGTGATTTTTGCAAGTTTACATTAAACGGTTGCTATATATTCGGTAGGGCAGTTGATTATTTGCAATAAATCTTGTATATTATACCCATGTCTTACGAACGCCAAGACACACCTTTATATCAGTTATTTTTGAGTGGTAAGCGCCAGATTGTGCCAAAAGGCGAAATCGTACACGGGTTTGAAGACCGGACGCTCCTCCACCTTATAAAAAGCGGCTACATCAAGCGCTACATGATCCAGAATGACGGTTCCCGGAATATCCAAGTCATATATGGCCCGGACGATATCGTGCCCCTTACTCCGGTCTACAATGCGATTTTTGGCCTAAAAATCTATCGCGGCCCCGAGACGTATTTTTACGAAACGATAACAGATGTAGCTCTGTATTCCATAAACCATGAGACTTTGGTAGTTGCGATTGAAAAGGACCCGACGCTTTACAAAGACCTCTTCTACGCTGCTGGCGTACGCTTGAATTCTTTCATACATCGCCTGGAGGACGCATCCATAACCGGCAGCCATCGCCGGGTCGCCCATTTACTCGTTTATTTGGCTGATATGTTCGGCACGGCCACTAAGGATGGCGGGATAATTATTAACTTGCCGTTAACGCAGCAGACCATTGCCGAAATATTAGGTTTGGCCAGGGAGACGGTGACCCACAGCATTGTCAACCTGCGCGATAAGGGCTTGCTAGTCGCCTCTGATAAAAGGATCACCTTGCCAGACCCAAACAAGCTGCAGAGCGAAGCCTACAAATAGGCGCCCCTTGATAGTAATAATCATCACTATAAAAAAGTAACGGCCGCAACAGAAGCAAACTAGGTATATACGGATAATAGGGGTTACCAGGAGGTGACATTAAAAGCCTTCTCGGCAGGTTCTCCAACCAACCACAAGCAGTCCCGTTTGAGCAACTAGACGTAAACGCCGTCTAATACGGCGTACGCTTCCCAGGCTCGCTAACCAGTACTCGCGTATCGGTGTCTTTAGTGTTGCCAAAAATCGTCGTCAGGTTGCTCAAACCAAAGGAGGAAATATGAAGCTCAAATACCTCAAAACCTTGGTCTTATCATCGCTAGCTGTAGCACTAGTGGGGGTTATGCTACCTGTCAGGGTCTTTGCAATCAGCTCGGACAGTCTGGTGGCGCTTACCAACCAACAACGGCAAACCCAGGGTCTGGCACCACTGAGTGCTAATTCGGAGCTTATGGCTTCGGCTGCAGCCAAAGCGGCCGATATGCTGGCAAATGACTATTGGAGCCACAACTCACCCAGCGGCGTTGAACCGTGGTTCTTTATCAAACAAAGCGGCTACAGTTACAAACGGGCGGGTGAGAACCTGGCAATGAGTTTCGATAGTGATGATGCCGTAGTTAGCGCCTGGATGAATAGCCCGGAGCACCGGGCTAACATACTCAACCCGGATTATCAGGATATTGGCATCGCGGTAGTAGAAGGATCGCTGCTCGGCAAAGAGACGACACTGGTTGTCGCCCACTACGGAACTCCACTTAGCGCTCCCGTAACGGCTCAGGCAGCCCCGCAAGCTCCGCAGACAACAGTCGCGAGCGCAGTGGAGTCTTCTAAAGCTCCCCAACCCCAACCCACATATGCAGCCACAGCCGCGAAACAACCAGCCGTAGAAGGTAGTACAAGCGCCAAGCCATCGACAACCAGCGCCATAGCACCCAAAAGCCAATTACCTACATCGGTTCGATATGTTTCGGAGCTGGGATGGAGTTTTGGTCTGCTGGCCGCAGTCACGCGGCTTAAAGGTACGTTTACTTACCGGGTTTGAAAGGGAAACTGCCGCTGCGGCCATAGAGCCAATAGTAGAGTATGGCCAGTATGATCACGGCAGAGCCGATACCGGCGAACCACTTAGCCGTAGTACTGTTACCGGTGGTGGTTGCGGCACCCAACACTTTACCATTTTTCTTGGTCTGGCTTGTTCCCGGAGCGTTGACATGTCCGCTCCCATTTCCCGTCGTAGTAGCGCCGAGCACGCTGCCGGCAGATGCTGTTTGAGCACCGGCGGTACCGGCAGTGCCGCCACCTTGGCCGCCCTGGCTAACGAAACGGACCGGGTTGACGACGGTACCAGGGTCACCGACTGTCGGTGAACCATTGCCGGCAGCATCGAATGCTTCAATGGCGAAGAAGCGGGTGGCGCTGTCCGGAGCCGTGTAGCTGAAGCTGAAGCTCTGATTGGGTGAAGCCGACAGGTTGCCAACGCGGGTACTCTCACCTGCCTGGTAGGTCTTGCCGGTTGATGCGAACACTTGGATAGTACTGACATCGGCCGTAGAAGGTGCACTGAAGCTGAGGACATAGGTATTGCCCGACTGAGTCTTGCCACTATAGGTCGGTGCGGCCGGTCCGACGGAATCTACGGTAGTGCTGGTGGTGGCGGTGGGCTCGGAAGCCTGCTCGTTGGGCGTGACCAAAAATCGGAAGCTGTAGCTGCCGTCGGCAGTCACACAGGCCGGTACGCTGCCGGAGTTACCATTAGCAGCGTTAGGGTTCGGATCGTCAGTTGTGAGCTGCGCGGCCCCGCAATCAGTGAAAGACTCGCCGTTATTGCTTTGCTGCAGCTGGACCGTGAATGACTGGCTCTCAGTGGAAAGTATGGTGTACTGCACGTTGAAGCTATGCGAAGTGGTGTACGCCGGCAGCTTGGAGATTGTGGCTGCCCAGGTTGTAGCCGCAGAAGCCATAGGCGTAACCGCTAAACTTACTAAGCTCAAGATGCCGATAAGGCTTGATATCAGGCGTTTCATATTATTTGCCGCCTTTCTCTTGGTAATGGGTCGCTCGGCGGGTGATGTACACACCGACTAGCATCAGCATGGGCAGCACGTATTGTGCCGCCAGCAGGTTAGTACCGGTGTTTACCAGGGTCTCGGCGCCAAGCACTTGTCCAGCCGTGAAGATTGCCGGCGTCAGGGTCGAGGTTATACTGACCTGAGTGCCGACAAACGGAGTGGCGGAGTTCAGACTGCTGCTGCCTATTACTCTGCTGCCCAGGCAAAGACCGAGTACGCTAGGCACACTACAGCCCTTGGTAAAGGCTAGATCTGGGTAAGTACCGTTGGATACGTTGCCGCCGATCTTGGCCTGGTAGCTTAGAGTTACCTTCTGGCCGGGCTTGAGCGTCCCCAGGTTCCATAGGCCAGGTGACCCGTAAGCGGGCTCGCTAGTCGTATTGTTGGCCTTGAGGTCGGTGGTTGAATTGTCGGTGTCCGTAAGCACCGAAGTCCAGCTGCCGGCGACATAGGTGAAGCTGTCCGGCGGCAGGTCGGTTACGGTGGTGCCGAATACGGTACCGCCGCTGGCCGGAGCCGTGACAACTATGTCGTAGGTAACCGTATCGCCGACTATGGTCGAGTCTGGGCGGTTGTTGGTTTTGTCGATGGTCAGAGCCGGTGTGTTAGATGTATTGGTTATGGTACAGGTGGGTGAGTCGCCTAAGTCCAGCGTGCCGACGCAGTCCTGGCTCAGGGTGGCCGTGTAGCCTGGCACTGAGTCCTCGGTTACGGTGTAGGCGCCGGTGTTCATAGTCACGGTCGTGCCCGGGCTTTCGGCGCCCGGGAAGCTGGCGTCGCCTGGTGAGGCAGTGTTGGTCAGGTGCATCGTAAAGTCGGCCGCCGTAGCGTTATTGCCGTTGGCGTTGACCACGTGCTTGATAACAGTGAGTGTCGGCGGGACGGCCTTGTTCACGAATGTGCAGATGACGTTTTCGCCGGGCTTCAGCTTGATGACCGCGTTGCGCTGGTTGCCCGTGGCATCGGATCCGCCGGTGCAGGTTACGGAGTCCAGGCTCCAGCCTTTCACGCCGCCCGGTTCGGTGACCGTGTAGGTGCCGGCTGCCAGCTTGTCAAAGAGCTTGCTGTTCAAGCCGTCACCCAGGCCGTCGTCTATAAGAGAGAACTGGCCCAAGTCACCGACGAAGTCGAATGATTGGGTGGCGTTTGGCTGGGAATCTTTGATGATCGTGACACTGCCCAGGCGGACATTGGTGAAGGCGCAGATCACGTTCTCGCCACTGCCGACAGTGAAGCTGCCGGAAGTTGTGCCGGAACCTTTGACACCGTTGTCACAACTGTAGCTGGACGAGTAATTGCTGAGGTCGGTGCCGCTGCCGGCAGTGGCCGTTTCGCTGACGGTGTAGGTGCCGTTGGTGACGCTTTTCGAGCCAGTCGTGCCGTTGTCGCCCTGGTTAGTGGTGGTCGAACTGGTAGGTCCGATGATGCTGAGGTCGAATTTGCCGTTGTCAGACGAAGGATCGATGGTTTTATTGACGGTAATGGTCGGAGCGATATCATCATTGGTGATCACGCAGGTCACCTGGGCGCCGAGGGCAATGGTGCCGCTACAATTTTGGCCTATAGTTTTGGCATAACCGCTGGGACCGCCGCTTTCGTCGACGCTATAGCTGCCGGCGTCCAAGGTCACGGTCGTGCCGGGGTTTTCCGCACCCGGGAACGAGCTGTTGGGTGAAACGTGAGTGCCGGTCACATCCATCGTGAAATCGCCGGCCTGGGCAATGCCGCCATCGTCGATAATGACATGTTTGATAACCGTCAGCTGCGGCGCGATGTCGCTGTTGGTAATGGTGCAATCTATTTCTTGGCCGTTAGCTGGCGTGAACGTGTCGCCGAGGTTCGTGTGGCTATGGTCTGTCGGGTCGACGCAAACTATGCTGTCCTGGTGGTAGCCATTCACTTGGGCTAACTCCGATACGGTGTATTGATCGTTGGCCTTAAAGGTATTGGTTGCGCCGCTTGTGACCTGGGTAGAGCCGACATACAGGTTGAAGTCGCCGGCACCGGCAGTACCGCCGTGGTTGTTGTT
>CAZXCS010000006.1:15567-19104 GCA_964639195.1 uncultured Candidatus Saccharibacteria bacterium
ACTTTGGTAACGGTCAGCTGCGGCGCGATGTCGTCATTGGTGATGGTGCATGTTACGTTATCGCCCGGGTGGAGCGTTATTGAGTTGCTGCTGAGCGTGCCGCCGTCACAGCTCCAGGAGCTATGAGAGTAGCCGGTAGGTCCATTTTCGCTCAAAGCGTAGGAGCTGTTAGCAGTGGCAGTGGCAGTGCCGGTCGTGGCAACCGTGCCGCCGTTACTCGGGGTGCCGGTGGCATTGATGAGCGGCGTATCACTTGCGTGCTGAGCTTTGAGTGTCCATTGGTCGGCAGTATTGCCACCGCCATTGTCGTTGGTGACGTGCTTGACCAGCGTAAGCTGGGGGGCCGTGTCGTTATTAGTAATGCTGCAGGTTACGTTCTGGCCCAGGCTGAGAGTAGCCGGGTTACCGACATTCTGGTGAGTGCTGTTGTCGGTACAGGCCCAGGTGCCGGGCGTGTAGCCGGCGAATGTGTCTTCGCTGACGGTGTAGGCTGTTCCGGCCGTAGGATTAGCGAACGTGTATGTGTCGGTAGCGTTGCTGTTGGATAAGGTGCCGCCGGTCAACTGGGTGCCGTTGACCCGCAGCACAAAGTCGCTCGCCTGAGCCGTGCCGCCATTGTCATTGGTAACGTTTTTGACTACGGTGAGACTGGGGGCGATGTCGTCGTTGGTAATCGTGCAGCTGATATTCTGGTTGGCGGCCAGCGTCACATTACCGCCGAGAGCCGCCGGACACGCCGCGTCACCGGTTATGCTGACGAATTGGTAGCCCGTTTTGCCTGTCTCATTAATGGCGTAGGAGCCGGGGTTGAGGGTCAGAGTCTGGCCGGAAGTGACCGACGTGCCGCCAATGCTAAGGCCGAAATCATTGACCCCGGCCGTGCCGCCGTTATTTTTGGTGACGCTTTTTGTGAGGGTAATGCTGCCGGTTAGGCGCGTGTTGGTGATAGTACAGACCACGTCGCTGCCGTTAGCCACCGATATGCCGCTAAGTGATGTGCCGTTGCCGCTGGCAACCGTATTGCCGCTGCCGTGCTGGTCCTTACATAATATGGACGAACTGTAGGCGCCGAGTGCGGTCGGGCTGCTAGCATTGGCGGCCTCGGCTACGCTGTGGCTGTTGTTATTGCTGGCGTCGACCACCTGCTCACCGGTATTCCCGCCGTCACCAACTCCCGTGGCATATATTGTGCCGTCTATGCTGAGGTTGAACAGGCCGGGGTCGCCGCTCGGGCTGAGTGATTTCACTACCTCGAGCTTAGCGGCATTCGGCCGCGCCAGGATACAATCCGAAGGGTTTGAGTTGGGCTGACCCGAAGGGTAGGAGCAGACGTCCAGCAGTGTCGCTGAGGAGCCGCCGATAGTGGAGAGCTGGATAGTACAAGCACCCTGCGTGTCATTAGGATAATCATCGTCAGCTGGGAATGGGTCGTCGTTGGCGGCTTGGCTAACATTGCAAGTGGTCGTGCCGTTGGATACCACGGAATTGGGTGAAGTACAGCTGTCAATCGCTTTGTCACTACACGAATACGTTGTCAGGGTTCCAAAGCCGGCCGGGTTGCCGGCGGTGCTGACACAGACAGCGTAATTAACATTGCCGTCGTTATCAGTATCGAATAAATTACAGGCATCCAAAGAGTTCGCGCCCTGAGTACCGGCATCATCCCAGTTCCATGTCGTATCAACGGTGGTTGGCGTGCCGCTGTAGTCGACGCACATCTTGGTCAAGTCTTTTTGTCCGGGTTCATCATTTACGCCGGCCGAATCATTCACGCATGACTGCGCGGCCGAAGCGTGCGAAACAAAAAGGCCGCTCATGGCGGCCGGAAAGGCGATCTGGGTACCGACAAACAGCAGAGCTACAAGTGAATGCTTGATACGGGTAGTGTAGCTTGCAATGTGCTTACGGAACATACAGACTCTCCTCAACCTAACGCTTTTATATATGGCATGGAAGTGTATTTGTCCCGCTTGGCCTGGTTCCAAAAGTTCGAAATACAGGTATTGGATCAAGGCTTCCCATAGCCGCTCATCCACCTGTTTATTTGTCTTAAAAATACACCCAATACTGTTAATATGCAAGTAATATTGCCAAACATGTGATAAAAGTCTCCCCAGCCAAGTTGGACGAACGCACTATATAATGAGATCTATGGCCGTCACGCAGCATCTCCATCCGCCATCACTTCGGCGTGTTAACGACGGGTTAAGTGTAGTGGTGATCCTGCTGGCATTCTATATATTTTTGCTACCGTTTTTGCCGGAAGCCGTCTGGTGGGCGCACCATTCTGCGCCGCTCATATCCAAACCGAACCATACAGCCGCGCCGTCCCTTTCGGAGCCCATCCCGAAAGACAACCGGCTGGTCATACCGGCCCTCGGGCTGGATGAGGCCATCTATGAAGGCCAAAGCATATACACGGTTAACAAAGGCGTATGGATCCGGCCCAATGCCAGCACGCCCGACCGGGCCGGCAACACCGTGATGGTCGGCCACCGGTTTACTTACACCAATCCGCGCGGCGTCTTTTACTATCTCGACAAACTTAACCTTGGTGACCCTATAGTGGTCTATTGGCACGCCAAAGCCTATAAATATGAAACGACGGCTATGAAAGTCGTGCCTCCCACCGATGAGTCGGTCGAAGCACCTAGCAGTGATAGCCAGCTGACCTTGTATACCTGTACGCCACTGTGGTCACTGAAAGACCGGCTGGTTATTACCGCTGAACTGAAGGGACACTCATGAAAGAATGGCACCGCACCATAATACTGCTGGTTATGTTCGCAATTGCTATCGGCTTCATCATCTATTTACACACTGGTTACGAAAACCATATTTTGCAGACCCTACGTTAATAAAACGTAAGCACTGATTGCGCCGAACGGCTTCTATTTAACTGGCTGCCGAAGGCCTAAAACGTTGCCGTCAACCATAACTTGCGCCACCAGTAAGCCGCCACCAACGTCCTTGGGTTCCATTGTGACTTCGGCACCTGCGCTCGTGAGAGTTTTGAGACTGGCTTCAATATCATCAGTATCGGTGTAGCTAATAACCGCTGTGCCGTTAGGATCCAAGCCGAACTCCAGATTGCCTGTCTTGTAGCCGACGTAATAGGCGCTGTCGGCATATGGTTCCGTTCCCAGGAACGTATTAAAGAATTTTTTAGCTTTATCTATATCTTTTACGGGATAGACGATTAGCGGAACGTTGTTAGCCATATACACCTCCTTATTACATTTTTATTGTACTAAATGAGTTCTAGGCTTTGTCGTCGTGATTGACATTGAATGGGCTGAGGATAGTCTCAACAAAATGCTCGGCCTGTTCCGAAAACCCGGGACGCTTGGCCTTCTCTTGCTTTATAGTATCGTGCAATTTATGCATCGCCGGGTGTACATCGAGCTTTTCGAGGAGCACCTTAAACTCATCGTCCAGGGCCGTCAATTCAGTATCGGTAAGCGTTTCGAGCCCGATGAAGCTGTCGCGGGCTTTTTGGTTGGTTACGATAAGTTCGTTGAGCTTGAGTTGAATGGC
>CAZXCS010000006.1:19204-23352 GCA_964639195.1 uncultured Candidatus Saccharibacteria bacterium
GATCGGCTCGGACAAAAAAAGTGGCTAAGAAAAATAAAACCAACAGTCGATCGCGGTCAAGTCGCAGATTGGTCTTGCCACGGGTAATGAAGCGTCTGCCATTCCTGTTGTTTGTCTTAGTGTTTGCGATTTTAGGCGCTACCTGGCTGGTTTATAGCCGGGCTGCAGGCACCTACAACCTAAACACTTATCCGGTCTATGACAGCCAGGCGACGCATAATCTGCAGACCATAGGGTCCAAAAAGATGCTGGAGCGCGATTCAGTGACCGGTTTCTTCACCTGGGAAGAGTTTACAAGCCGTTGGGCAATTCATTTTCATGACACTGCAACTGGTCAAGTAAGTAATGTACCATTGCCTAACGGCGCTTCTTCGGAAGCCTCTATCTGGGCTACGGACAATACGGTGTGGGCTATTGGCGGCAATCCCATCAAGATTTACCATTTTTCTTTGACTGGCGCACCACTTCCTACTAGCATGTCTCTCTTGTCAACGGAGAGTTTTGGGGACGCCGATAGTCGGGCCGATGACATCTTGCAGCTGGAAAGTGGCGCCATCGTGGCACTGTATCATCAGCAGGGGCAAACTGGTCCCCAAGGCGATAAAGTATTGTATCGGCCAGCGGGCAGTCAAACTTGGCAGAACGTATCGCTAACGGCAATGATTACCAATTCCAGTAAAGCCATGCTCGTCCAGCACCCAGCCGATAAAAGCATCTGGTTTTTCCGTGATCCGGATGCCTGGGGTAGCATTGAGGCTACTCGTCTGGTTGAATCGGCCAATGGGCTAACTGTAGACTGGACGAATGCCCAATATATTAGCGGCGCCGATGGTGAATTTGATGCTGACCCTGAGAATCCAGACCTTAAGGTTGCTCCTGATCCGGCGAGCGGCGAAATTGTCGTGGCCTACGAGAGTGCTCACAGACAACGATTTACGGCCACTGCAGGGGGAAGCAGTGGCATCGGTAGCTATCCGGCAATAGCGCGCATTAAGGCCGACAAAAGCAAATCCTTTTACCAATTACCAACCTATGTCGAACGTATATCATCGCTCGGCCTAGTGGTACGACCGGGCGAAGTCTGGTTAGCCTACCGTCCAATCAGCTTAGCTAACGGTTTTGTTCACTTCGAAAAAGCCTATGCCAGCCTGTATCGTAATGGCGTTTGGGAGCCACCGGTCTATCTGGGTGATTTAAAGCCGGTAAGCGAGACAGACCTTTACCGCTCGTGGCAAGTAATACTGTCGGGTATTTCGCGTCCTGAATTTGTTACCGATTTAAGAACAGGCTCAGGTGCTTCCCGGCCTACATTCCTGAGTTTTCTAAATGCCGGACCTATCGGCGATCAGCAGCCGCCAGCTACGGCCATTACAGCGCCTGCCGCTGGTGCTAGCCTTTCGGGACAAGTAGCAGTAACGGCTACGAGCACTGATAACATCGGAGTTTCAAGAACAGAGCTGTATGTAGACAATGCTCTATATGCTACCGACACTACTGCACCCTACAGCTTTACGTGGGACACCACTAAGTTTGCTAATGCCAGCCACAGTCTCCAGACCAAAGCTTACGATAGCGCTAATAATGTTGGCAGCTCGGCGGCTATTACAGTGACAGTTAATAATTACGTAGCTCCGCCACCTGACACTACTAAGCCTGTAGTCACTATAAACTCACCGTTAAATGGTTCTAGTATTCGTAATAGCGTCATTGTTGCCGCGGCTGCCACCGACAACCTGGGCGTAAAAAAGATGGAGGTATACGTCGACAACCAACTAAAGACTACAACCATCGGCAGCAGCCTGAACTATACCTGGGATAGCAAGCGTGCCGACAAAGGCGTGCATACGATTATAGTCAAAGCCTACGACGCCGCCGGAAATATTGGTGTTAGCCAAGTTTCTGTCAGCAAGTAGTCGTACGGGATAGTTAATTTACCAGCCGCCGCCACCGCCTCCGCCGCCGCCACCGCCGGATGAGCCACCGCCGCCACTACCGCCCGACGAAGAACTCGACGGATCACTATAGGTCGCTACTTGATTAAAATTGCTGATAGCCGAGCTGAAAACGGCCGCATTGAACACGGCGTTATTACCGCTATACCAGCTTGGCGACTCATTGACGGATTCGTAATATTGGCCGAGTTGCTTGTTCCAATCCTTTTCCTGGCCGAACAGAATGGCATATGGCAAAACCCGTTCGTATAGCTTAATCAGTTGGCGCTTGTCATTGGTATCAACAGGCGCATCTAGTTTAGCTGCTCCCTCCGGACTTTGTAGCATGCGGAGCCGGTCCGTCTCAGCGACTTTGATATACATTTCCAGCCCTTTCAAATAGCGGACCAGCTCAAGGCCTTTATCAGTCAGGGGTTTTAAGACCCAGGCTATGATCAGACTGACAAAAACCGGAAATATGAACCACGGCGATAGCGTTACGATCCCCAGTATGAATAGATTGCGCGCCACTCGTTTAAACCAAGCTGACTGTACATCGTTTCGGGCGCGTAGTGCGTACTGTCCGAGTATGGAACTGGCTACCTTCGTTTGATTATCGCTTAATAGGAGGCCGATGGCTCTATTGCGTCTCAGAGTACCCATATCCAGACGCGCACCCACCGAAGGCGCACCAAACAGATCATTCAGAATCTCCCGCTCCTCGGCTTTAAGTGTCGATACGTCCTGCACAATCTCCAGTTCGAAGTTAGCCCTTCTGAAAAATGATTTTTCACGAGTTTGATAGATTTTAATATAGTGCCGGACCGCCAAGTCGATAAGTTGAGCCGTGAAGACTTTATTAGTCTTATTTAAGATGCCGCCAGCCGTGGAAACGCTCACATCCTTAGGCGGTAAGTACTCCGGGATGATAGTCTTTATTTCCGCCAAGCGGTTTGAGCGGCGAGAGGCTTGCCAGACCAGCCATATGATTACTATGAAGGCACTTAACACTGAAATAATTATTAGAGTGACCCAGACAACCATGAACTTTTGAATCGGTGGAACTTTATAGACCGTAAAAGTGTGCGGGTTGAAGCCGATAGCAATCGATATATTTTCATAAGGGTTTAAGCTTGTGTCGCCAATGCTAAAGCCATCCTTAGTGGGCGTGATGACGCAGGTATTGCTCGAGCCGGCTTGCCCTATGTAGCACTGCTGTTTGTGAGTCAGGGCTTTTGCCAGCTTGTCATCAATATGTACATCGACGTTTAGCGCTTTGATGGGTACGGCCCACTCCGTGCCGTTGGTATCCCAATAGAATTCATCATCATTGGTGTTGCCAAAGTACTTCGTAACGTCGCTCTGGGCATAGACAATTTTATAAGACTGCAAGCCATGGACGTACCGGTCGGCGCTGCCGATTCTCAGGATTTCATTGTTGTTCGTATCCCGGGTGGAGTACATGAGGGCGTTGCCGTTAGCGTCGGTGACAGAGGTGAATTGCAGGCCGGTAGGGTGACCATCGTAAACCGCCGGAACCGCCCGTTCGATACCATGATTCTGGTCGATCTCCGGGAACACGGCATCGATTGTCTCAACGGTAATAAGTGACGAGCGGCCCTGGCCGTCCTGTGATAAGAAATATTCTATGTGGTAATTTTGAATGACAAAATTATTGACGTTGGGAGCTGCCGCGGCCGGAGAGACACTCACTGTCAGTAAGCACAGGAAGGCAAAACAAGACAGGACTTTCGACAGTGTCTTATGCATACAATAACTATAGCAAAGGGAGGGCGTGTTTATGCTGCTTGTGCTTGGCAGGGGATGGTGATGGGGATGTCTTCTTGGCTAGAATTAATGCTTATCTGCGATTACATCTTCTGCGATACGTGAGATCAGACAAAGCAACCATATGCAAAGGGGTATCACGAGACTAATGATTACTAGGAGATGGAAACGAGTTCCGCTTTCCGTCTGTGATCCTCCCTGCCATTTTTCAACTGCGTAACCATACATCGTTACTGGTATTGCAGCTACTGTCACTATAGCTGCGAATTTTGCTAAATTATTGGTTCGTTGACGGGCTACTTTAAGATTACGTTTTTTCACGATAACTAAATCGTAGCAAATATTCAGAATAGTGCTACCTTGATTTTATTATGCTTGGCTGGGGATGAGGGATTCGAACCCCCGATCCTGGGACCAGAACCCAGTGCC
>CAZXCS010000007.1:0-21206 GCA_964639195.1 uncultured Candidatus Saccharibacteria bacterium
TCCAAAGACGTCAAACTATCAAAATAGATGTTTGTACCTCGGCGACATTATCAAGCCTTACGGCCGTCGCTGTCTCTGGCAACTTAACTGTATTTTAGCTGGCTTACTCTGATAAGTCAACTTCCTGGAAGGGTTATCATCCCCATACATATTGACGCTTATGTATAATTAGTATATAATGCATGCATTATGTCTGAGACTAGCGGCTCTTTTGGACCCTTTGGATCCACACCCCCGACCCAGGATACTCCAGAATCAGATGGAGAGTCGGGCGCCCAGAACCCTCGTTTGTTCGAAGAGATCGGTAGGCATGCTGCGCGACTGGCACGCCGAAAAGAACAACAGCGGATAGAGGATGGCAAGAGGACTGCTCAGGTCGCCGTCGGAATGATAGAGCTCGGCCCTCGGTCACCGGTCGGACGCCTGACTTTCTTTCTAGGCCTGAAAACTTCAACGAACGATTTTAATGTGCCCAATACTCACGCTGAGCACGAGCAGTTCCTTATTGAAATGGGGAAGCTGGGCTATACATTGCGTTGTCCGGAAGAGGACGAGACAGTCGAATACTTAATCGACTCGGAGGGCCAAGGCTTTGAACGTGCGATTGATAACCTTGACGATTCCCCCACGGGCTCAATGTACGAAGACCTTATGCCGATCGTATATACCGTACTGCGCCACCCCGTGCCATATCTTAGCACCAAGCCTCTGGCTGAGCCTAACCCAGCTGACTCAGTTTAAATTGGGTGTAGCGTTCGGCGGCCAGCCGGGCTAATTCCGGATCTTCGTCGGTATTGACGAATTTCATTCCTTCGGCGATCAGCGGGTGGACTTCGGCCAGCTTTTCGTGCATCGCCAGTACCAGCTTGCGATAGCCGGGGTGGCCCTGGGGGCTGGTCCGGAGTTCGTGCAAATGGAAGGCTTCACGGGCGTTGTAGGTAACTTTCCAGCGCATTTTGTGGCCGAGAAGGGTCGCGTACTGGGCTTCCAGCGCGTGTCCCGATTGCATCAGCAAGCTGTGGAGCTTGAGGCTGATGTCGAAACAGGCTTCGTACTGCTCGCTCAACCCGGCATCTTCTATGAGTTCCGGTACCTCATAGCCGTAGCGCGGTGTCAGCTGTTGCCAATTCAGGTCGTCGACCATCCGGTGGCGCTGCAAATCGCGGAAGATCCCGTAATCACACACAAGATCCCAGCTGTAGTGGGCCTTTTCGAGTGCCCGGCCGGGACGGTGGCGACGGTTAAGCCGGTCGCCGACATAAGTTTTGATGACGGTGGCCTTTTTGGCATAGGGCCAAGCGTTGACTTCGGCCTGCAGTTGATCGACCGGCAGGTTACTGTGTTCATATAGCATGTCAGGCACCAGCAAGAGCTCGTTTTTGGGCCAAAAATCAACCAGACTTACCGGTTGGGTTGGGTGGGCGGCGTGATTATCCGGCAGCTCTTTTTGAGCCAGTTGTTTGACGGCGGCCTTGGTATTGGCCATATATGCGATCATAGCTCCACCGCGTTCCGGCTTGTCGGCCCGCTCCAGGAACATCGGCACAATCTGCCGGCCATGCTCCAGCAGTTTCTGACCAGTTATTCGGGCTTCCGGCAGCTCATCGGCCAAAAGATGCATAATCAAGCTTTCCAGGGCCTGCCCGGAGGCATAAATACCGACCGTCGAGGTGACAGCCACCGGCAGGACGCCACGGGCGGCATCGCAGGCCTGGGCACGTGTGGCGCCTTTCCAGGCCATGTCGCGGTCCTTCTCGGGCACCGTGGAGGTGCTCTCAATATAATCTGTCAGGCGGTGGACCATGCTGGAGTATAAGTCGAAAATCGTATCCATCGCCTTGTTATATTGCCGTTTGACGCTGTCGTCGAACTGCGGCGGCGTGTAGTAGCGATATTTGCCATTGGCATCTTTTTTATCAAAGTAAATGTAACGAGTGGATTGTTCGAGGTAGGCAGCCAGGCGCCCCCATTCCAGCTTTTTAGTCAGTAGGTTCGAGGCGTTCTCCACCACAAAGTGCAGGCCGCCGAGCTGCTGGACGGAATCATCGCCGTAGGCAGTAATCACCCGCTGCAGGAGTTGGGCATCCTTGTCGACCTTGCCGGCAAACTCATCGAGGATGGTGACACGCATGTCGTCACCGCGGCGGCTGAGACGGGCCATGGCAGCGGCGATTGTTATAGGACTGAGCTTATTAGTGAAGGCATAGACATCGCCGTCGACGCTGGTAACGGCTTCCGACAGGTAGGCCTGGCCGGCATCGGTGATCGTGAACCGGCCATCGGCTGACTTGTCGACAAATGGCTGGTCAGCGACCGGAGTAACGGGAATTGCTGGCGGGACGGCGGCGGGCGTGTCCTCGGCTGGTATCGTTTTTTGCTCGATAATTTCCTTGACCGAAGCCGGGGGCTGGGTAGCGGCCGGCTGTTGATCGCGGACTGCCAGCGTGCCGGCCACTAGCTTCCAGATACTGTCAGCTACCGCCTGTTCGTCATCGGTCGCAAACACTACCGGCAGGTTGCGCTGTCGGGCTTCCCAGAGGTAGCCGGCCCGGACGCGCTCCAAAAAGGCATCGTCCAGGTTATCAAACCGCTCACCGCTGGCACGATGGCCAAGACGCTCTCGCAGGGTGGTCACGGGAGCATCCATGACGATGCACAGGTCGGGTTCCACACCGGCCACCGCAAAGCCGATGATGTTGTTGATCGTGGCGTAGTCGGGCAGGTCGCCCCGGCCGTAGTACTGGACAGCCAAAGTGGTCAGGTAGTTGCGGTCGACCAGGCAAACAACCCCGTTTTCAACGCTCTGTTTGATAACTTGTAAGCTCTGCGAGCGGGCGGCATTGTACAGCAGCACCTCGGTGCGAGTATTCATGGGGTAGCGTGGATCCTGAGTCAGCTGACGGATAGCGCGGGCGGTCAGGTCACTCTGGCTGTCCGGCTCACGGAACACGCGCACCGGCAGGGCGGCAGCCTGCAGCCGGCGGGCGAGTTCGGTGAGTTGTGTGGTCTTGCCGACGCCTTCCGGCCCCTCCAGGACAATGTATTTGCCTCTAGTCATATGACAGTCCCTTAATCTTCTGCGGCACTTCGCGGTGGTCTTTGTAAGCCTTAGGCAGCATCATGTCCGGAGACCAGGTCTGGATGATGGTGTCCAGATCGGTACCTTGTTGGTACTTGCCACTAAAGCCGCCGTCGCGGCCGCTGCCGTAATTACCGTCGACCGGGCCGGTCTCGTGGAAAATGATTTGCGCCGTGCGCTCACCTACCGGCAACAAGACCGTTTCACGCTCGTTAAGGTTGTAAATCTCCAGTGTCAGCCGGTTAACATAGCCCGGATCGATCCAGCCGGCATCAAAGCAAACGGCGATGCCGTTACGGCCCCAGCTCGAACGGGAGCGGACTTCACAGGCCCCGGGCGGCAATATGCCAAAAAACTCATGGGTGTGAGCCAGAATGCGTTCCCGAGGTTTGAGGCTGATGACGGGATGGTCAATCGGGATGTTGCGGACCGGCTGGAAGCCGTTGAGCCGGCACCATTCGCCGTGCGGCAGGGCTTTGTACGGGCCGTCGAAGTATCGTTCGACATCTTCCCGGTCGAACGGATTGTAGATGGTCCGCTCGTTCATTTTCTCGATGCGGTAGTAGTGATAACCCAGGGTCACGTCCAGGCTGGCATGAGCCACGTGCTTGGGCGTAAACGGGTGGCAGATGATATGCCCCTCGTCGATGGCCTGCCTGATTTGTGTGTTGCTATAAACTCCCATAATCGCCCCTCTGTAGTTGTATTCATTGTAGCCTTGGCCTCTGGATTAAGGCAAGTACAATAATAATGTGATTTTTACGCAAATCGGTGTTAATAACTGCTTATGCTAAGGCTTGAGAGGGGTCAGTAAGCTAGTTATAACGCAGTTTGCTGGCGATGGCGCCATCGATCAGCTCCATCGTCTCTGCGTGGACCTGCTCGATGGAGCGGTCGGCATTGATGACCCTGACCGGGTAGCGGTCGGCCGCCACGTCATAGCCCTGGGCGACGCGTTTGAAAAAATCGAGTGGTTTACTCTCGAAGTAATCCGGCTTACCGGGACCCTCATGCACCCGTTGGCGCGCCGTCGTAACTTGGCCCTTATAGTACATGACCAGCTCGGGATAGATGCTCTGCATGCCGGCATCGACCGCCCGCCAGCCGGTAGCTTCGTCGAAACTGCTGCCGTAAATCTGGTAGGCGGCCAGTGATAAGGGACCTCGGTCAATCAGTATAATCTTGCCGGCTGCCCGCGCGGCATCCAAAGCCTCAATCAATGCCTCCTGGATAGCGATAGAGATATAAAAATCGGTGGCTGCCGGGCGTGGCAACTTGGCCAGCATCGCATCGCGCAAGGCTTCACCGATGGGTGTACCGCCCAGATTACGGGTGATGTGTACCGGCCAGCCGGCCGCCTGGAGTTCTTCGGCCGCCAGACGAAGCTGCGTTGACTTGCCGACACCGTCCAGCCCCTCAAACATGACGATCAGGCCGTCGGGCACCGGCTGAGGAGTAGTTGTCATGTTCCTATTATGACACGTAAGCCGAGGCTAACCGATACTGGCCGGGTCCAGAGCGATCGACGGGCCCATGCTGGTCGTCAGGTGCATGGCTTTGACGTAGGTGGCCTTGACGCTGGAGGGCTTATTGGCTTTGATGCTGGCCAGCACCGCCTGGAGGTTTTGCAACAGCTGGGCCGGCGTAAAGCTGACTTTACCGATGGCCAAGTGCACGATACCGGTCGTATCGACGCGGTATTCCACCCGGCCGGCTTGGGCCTCGGCGACGGCCTTGTCTATATCTGTAGTGACCGTACCGCTTTTGGGATTCGGCATCAGGCCTTTCGGTCCGAGGACGCGGGCGTACTTGCCCAGCTTGGGCATAAAATCAGGCGTAGCTACCAGGACATCAAAATCAATAGTCCCCTTGTCGAGCTTAGCCAGCAAATCGTCACTGGCCACCGCTACGCGCACCGTTTTGCCGGTACCGGCCGGTAATAACAGATTGTCACGGATATTCTGGTCGGCCTGACGAGGGTCGACTGCCAGATTGATGTGCAGTTCGACTGTCGCGTCAAATTTGACGTGGCTGGTCTTCTGAGCCAGAGCTATGGCTGCTTCAAGGTCGTACTGCTTGCCCTTCTCGATAAGCTCGGCACTTTTGCGGAAATGCTTGCCGCGCCGCTCTAAACGAGACCTAGCTGGTTTTACCGGAGCTTTGGGTTTGGCTTCGGCTTTCTCGCCCGCCTCATCGCGGTGATGCTGTTGCTCGACCTTGGCCTGCTTGGCTTCGGCCTCTTTTATGCCCTTCTCACTGTGTTTACCGGCTTTGGCGATTTTGGCCTCTTCGGCTTGAATCTCTTCACCGGCCTCGGCCACCTCCAGATTGCCGGCCTCAACCGGCTCGACGGGCGTCTGACTCATTGCAGCAATAGCGGCCGTAATCTCCGCAACCGTATTCTTGGCGGTGACTTCCAGACCCATGCTGGTTGCTTCTTTAAGTAACTCTGCTTTCGTTTTGGCCATAAAGGCTCCTTCCGTGGTACCAATGGCTGTGTTACAGCCTCCCACAAATTATATATTTAGTCTACTTCTAAGCGAGGACGCGGCAACATCGGTGCATCCTGTTCCGGTATGACGTCTGTGACGCTACCCGCTTCCGGCTCGCTATCTACAACTCCAACCCGTCTTAGGGCTTCGGCAACGATGCCATCAGGGAATGTGGCGAGGAGTCGTTCAACGAGGGCAAGCTTCCGTTCTAATTCGATACGGTTCGCAACGGTTAGCATAGCCCTCGTTACAAGCCCTTCAAACACTTCAGGGTCACCTGCATCGCCTTGCTCCCCGCTTTCAAAACCTTGCGCCATATTAGCCCTCGACTTCGACGCCCATACTGCGGGCGGTGCCGGCGACCATTTTCTTGATTGATTCAATGTCGTCAGCGTTCATATCCTCGGCTTTTTCCTCGGCAATTTTGGTCAGCTGTGCCTGGCTGAGTTTTTTCTCTATCTTTTCGCTGTTCGGCTTGCCCGAACCTTTCTGGATGCCAAGGACCGCCCTGATGCGGTCATCGGTCGGCAAGCCAACTACCCGGAAGCTCATGCTGCGGTCGTCGTAGATCGTAATGTGCGCTGTGACCATCTGGCCCTGCATGTCTTTAGTCGCGTCATTGAACGGACCGATGAAATCCATCATGTTGACGCCGTACTGGCCGAGCGTACTGCCGACCGGCGGCGCGGCACTGGCTTGGCCGCCCCTGATCTTCATTTTCAAATTCGCTTTAACTACTTTTGCCATAATAAATAACCCTTGTGACTCCTCTTGCACGGTCGTGAAGCAATCGACCTAAGTGCGTAACAGGTGTAATTATAGCGTGGCGTTGCAATATTTACAAGTGTTGCTTAGACGCGTTTGACCTGGAGGCCGTCCAGCTCGACGGGTGTTTCGCGGCCGAACATGTTGACCAGGACTTTGAGCTTGCCCTTGGCGACGTCGATATCGTTGATGCTGCCGTCAAAGCCCTTGAACGGTCCATCGATGATGTTGACGACTTCGCCGACGGTAAAGTCGATCTTGTGCTTCGGCTGTTCCAGACCCATCCGTTTCTGGATTTTCTCGATCTCATCCTGTTCGATCGGCGTCGGGTCGGTACCGCTGCCAACAAAGCCGGTGACCGACGGGGTGTTCCGCACAATGTACCAGGCGTCTTCGCTCAGTTTCATTTGCACCAGCACATAGCCCTGGAAAATACGCTTCTCGACCACCCGGCGTTTGCCGTTTTTGATTTCGATCATCTTTTCCTTGGGCACCAGGACTTCGAAAATCTTGTCCTTCATGTCCAGGCTGTCGGCCCGCTGGCGGATACTTTCGGCGACTTTTTCCTCGTAGCCGCTGTAGGTGTGGATGGCGTACCACTGTTTGCTGGTGTCATAACGCTTGGTTGTGTTCATACATGTCTCCTTGTGCGATAGCTTATTTCAATAAGATGTTTCTAAATAATTTGTCGAGGCCGTAATCGACGACGGCGATAGTGACGCCAAACACGATGGCGAACGCCAAGACGGCGAACGTCAAGCGGCGGCTTTGCCTCCAGCTCGGCCACTCTACGCGTCGTAACTCGCTCCAACTGTTACGGAAATAACTGGGGAAAATGATCCGGCCGATGAATCTCAGGGGCACACCCAGCCAGCGGAAAAGTTTGAACCCTGCCAAACGGCTACCGCCGGCACTGACCGGCCGGGTCACGCGGCGGCCGAGGCGCTTTACGCCGTCTGTGCGGGCCGGCCGGTCACCGGCTTCACTGGCTTTAAGCGCCCGTTCCCGGAATGTCTCGGGGTTCTTTACGATCCGCTTGGGCCGCTTGGCCGGTTCATCTGCCATGGTTCGTGTCCTTCACGCCAATTAAAAAGCCTACAATTCCTGTAGGCGACTGCTGTCAAGTATAGCAGTGGCGGAGCGGAAATTCAAGCGGCGGATTTGCTATAGTTAAGCCTGTCATGAAGCTCGTGCTTATCCTACTGGCGGCCGTGAGTCTACCCGAACTGCTATTGTGGCTGCCGATCGGCTGGAAGCTGCGCAAAACCTTGGCCCCCGTGTTGATCGTTGGCATATCATTCGTCAGCGGCCAGTTATTCGGCCTGCAGCCGGCGGTCTGGACTGGACTGGTGCTTTTTTTGAGCCTGTACCGGGTGGTGAATCTGCTGCGCCTACTCGAAGACCGGGTGGAGAGTACGTACTTAGCACGGGTCGCCCGCCTCAGCAGCCTCAGCCTGATGGGTTTGCAGCTGCTGGTGCTCGGCCTGGCGTATATGGTTATAGTCCGCCATTTGTCGTCGCTCACTTTGTCGTACCTGTTGGCCGGCAGCCAGCTGGCCGTTGCGCTGGTGATCCTCAGCTCGACGCTGCGGCACCTGAAGACCACCCGGCCGCCGGCAACCATTGCCGCCGTCTCTGATCGGGACTTGCCAAGCCTGACCGTCGCCATTCCGGCCCGCAATGAAACCGAAGACCTGGAACGCTGCCTGGAGTCATTGCTAACGAGCACCTACCCGAAGCTGGAAATTCTGGTGCTGGACGACTGCTCACAGAACAAGCATACGCCGGAGATAATCCGCGATTTTGCCCACGTCGGCGTGCGCTTCCTTGCCGGCCGTCTAGCGCCCGAGCATTGGCTGGCGAAAAATTACGCCTATGCCCAGCTGGCCGACGAAGCCAACGGCGAGCTGCTGCTGTTTTGCGGCGTAGACGCCCGCTTTGCCCCCAACACGCTCAAGCTGCTTGTGGAATCGCTGCTGCAAAAGCACAAATCCATGTGCAGCGTGCTGCCGCGCAACGGAGTGCCAGCCCGCTCGTCGCTGGAGCAACTGATGGTCCAACCAAGCCGCTACGCATGGGAGCTGGCCCTGCCGCGGCGAATACTGAACCGGCCGCCGGTGCTTAGTACCTGTTGGCTGATCACGGCGGACGCGCTACAGGCCGGCGGCGGCTTCCCGGCCGTGAGCCGCAGCAGCTCACCGGAAAGCTACTTCGCCCGGCAGACAGCCCAGGAAGACGGCTACAGTTTCATTTGCAGTGATGAACGGATTGGCTTGAGTTGTGCGAAAAGCCTGGCCGAGCAACGCGCCACGGCCATCCGCACCCGCTATCCGCAATTGCACCGCCGGCCGGAGATCGCCGCCGTGCTGACCGTCACCCAACTCAGCATACTCGTCGGTCCGTTTGCAATCAGCATCGCCGCGTTGATTACCGGTCACTGGCTGTTGGCCGGCCTTAGTCTATTAAGTTCAGGCTTGCTCACGGCCCACTATGCCTTAATCGTGCGCCTGACGTACCGCCGGTTTCTGTTCCGCGGCCTCTGGCTGCTGCCATTTGCCGCCATCTATGACAGTTGTCTGCTGAACTATTCGATGTGGCAGTACGAGTTCCGCGAAGTCATTTGGAAAGGCCGCAATGTCTGCCTGCCACTGATGCAAGCCGCCCCCCGTTCACCAGAAACATAGACTTGAACTACCGTTAGGGTCGTAGCAAGTTTACTGTAGGTTAGGAATGAAGATAGTAAAAGTGGATCCGTGGTTGAGTTCGCTGTTGAGACCGATTTCAGCGTGCAGCAAGCGTGCCAGCTTCATGGTCACATAAAGGCCTAGACCGGTACCATTACTTTGACGGGTGCGGTAATCCTCGGAGCGAAAAAACTTGTCAAACACCCGCTCCTGGTCACTCTTGCTAATACCAATGCCCGTATCAGAGACGGCAAATTCGACACCTCTGGGTATTTGGCGGGCGCTGATCGTTATGTCCCCTTGCTGGGTATATTTGAGCGCGTTCGTAATGAAGTTCTGCAGTACCTCTCGAACGTAAAGTTTGCTGGAATGCAATATCTCCAGTTTTGGATCCAACTGGATCTTCAGCTCCAGCCCTTTAGAGGTGGCTTCAGGTGTGTAATTGTTCGTGAGTTCAGTTATTAATTCACGCACATCGACGGCTTCTGTTTCGACGTTTAGCTTACCGCGCTCGGCACGCGAAAGCGTAGAGAGATCGTTGATCATGTCAGCCAGGAATAGTATCTGGTTATGTGCTTCTTTGAGGGCTTGCTTGATCTGCTCAACATTGCCGGTTTTGTCAGCAATCATTCGCGCGTTCGAAATATTGCCCTCCGATATGGCGATTGGTGTGCGCAATTCGTGACTGACGACACTTATGAACTCATCTCTCTCTTCTTCCAGCGATTTTTCACGAGTAATATCCCGCAGGAGTATCACAAAGCCGCTCTGGCCCTTTTTCCCATACCCAAGACGAACTGGCGCGATGCTTAGGTACAGATTGATGGTGCTACCGTCAGCGTAAGCAAGGCGTAAGTCGCGATTGGTATGAGGTATGGTCGTGGCGGCGACTAGTTTTGCCATGTCGACTGGTTGATTATCTTTGTCGACCGGCCGCAGCAACTGGTTTAAGGCGTCGCCTTCACGAATGTTGTTCACATCAAGTATGTTCAGGGCCGCGGCATTGAATAGCACCACTTTAACCTGTTCGTCGACTGCAATGACAGCATCTGCCATGCTGTTTATCAGACTAGTCAGGCGTCCATGTTCTAATTTTTCGCCAGAGCTTAACCTGGCTTTTAACTTAAGCGTCATATAGCTCATTGTAATGAAAAATCCCTAAAAAGCACAGCTGGTACCCTTATGCTAATGTTTGATTAGCCATAAGAATCGGCTGCCAAGTACGCATTGTGCGCCTCAGCGCCTTGGCTCGCGGCAAAACCTTTTCCAGTTCCGCCCAGAACGGTGCCCCGTGTCGTAGCACACGTGTGTGCGTCAACTCGTGTAAGAGCACATAGTCTATACATTCCCAAGGCAGCTGCATGAGATATAGATTGAGTACTATATTACCGTGCTGATCGCAGCTTCCCCAACGGCTTCTCAGCTTTTTAACCGCCAAACTACGGTAGCGAAAGCCGTGTTGGGCAGCAAGACTCGCTAGGCGTTGCGGTAGCAACCGCTCGGCCTGCAAGCGCAACGCCCTTTCAAAGGCGGCTGCGGCGACGGCTTGCACGGCGGGGTCATGGCTTGGTGTGCCAAGTGGATGTTTGATGGTAACTGCTTCGGCCTCGAGCCGGCTCGATGGCCGCGCATAGGCCCCTGGGGAAAAGCGCAAATGATGCGCCTTACCGACGGCCATGCCGTCCTCTAGGTGGCTGGTCGGCCGGCGCTGGCTGGCGATCCACGCCTGCCGCGACCTGGCGAAGCTGACGCCGGCCTGGTATGGCGCCCACGAGGGGATGCTGACCCGGATGCTACCGTCCGCCGCCACACTCAGCTTCAAGCTACGACTGCGGCGCCGTTTATAAACGGTAACCTCGGTGTGCTCGTCGAGCCCAAACTTTTTGAATGCCATAATGTTTGCTTTAACGGATAGAAATGTTGCGCCGGGTGGGGTCGAAGCGACCTTGGTTGGGAACCAGATTGACCAAGCCGGGTTTGATGACCTGTGAACTGGCGTCACTACCGGTCAGGACACCGAGTTGTCGTAATTTGCCGACCACAGCGCTCTGCTGCATGTTGAACAAATGCTTACCGCTGATGACAGCATAGTTTTCGCTGGCGGTCGGGTTCTGCATGTGGTTGATGATCTGCTCGAAGCTGGTGCGGTCCCAAGCCGCAGCATATTTGTCGTCAGCCCTGCGTCTGTCACGTTTGACATTGCGTCCGAAGGCCGTGTCCTGGTCGATCTGAAACCATACCAGAGTAGGCTGGGCATGGCAGCGGTAGGCCAGTTCATACAGCTTGCGGCGCTGGCGGGCATTCATGATGCTGGTATCGTAGGCCACGCTCAGCCCGGCCGACAAAAACTCCTCGGTCATATAGTCCATCAACTGGCTGACAACCTCATTCTCTTGTTTGTCATAACGCGGAGTTTGAAACAGTTCGCTGCGGATGCGGTCGGCCTGGACATGGGCCGCCTGGACATTTTCGCAAAACTGGCGGGAGAAATAGGTCTTGCCGGCCCCAGGAAAACCGTAGTATATAAGCAGGAAGGGCTTCGTAGGATATAATTTCGCCATGCCTACTATGTATAGCAGATTATCCATGCCATGCAAAGCCAAACCAGATGACAAACCCTTAATTTTCACCTATTATGAAGCCTGTGTTCACCCAGCGACACAAACCAAGGAGCGCGAGCGACTGTTTGTGACGCTGAGAGGAGAGGCATAGCTCAAGATCGAAGCTTTTGGCGATAGCCAAAACGAGATTGGAGCGTAGGCCTCGACGAAGGGGCATAGTACAACGGCTAGTATAAGGGTCTCCAAAACCCTAGATCGTGGTTCGATTCCACGTGCCCCTGCCAAATTCCGACTTCCACACGCTTGCATTTAGTTTAAAAATATCAATCTCAAGCTGTCATATTGCGCTTGTGCTTCGGGGGTGCAGCCCCTATAATTATCCTTAGGTACAATAAAAGCGGACAAAACAGAGGTAATGAAAATACTGATGCTGGGCTGGGAGCTGCCTCCCTACAATAGTGGCGGGCTGGGGATTGCATGCTACCAGATGTGCAAAGCCCTCTCCAAACAAGCCGTCGACATCGAATTCATCCTGCCCTACCGCGCCAAGCACAATGCCGATTTTATGAAGGTCACGGCGGCGCATCCACAAACTGCGGCAGACTTCGCGCAGTCCGGTAACGCCTATAACAGTCAGCGCTACACCTCGGGCGACGGTACGTCCCAACCCCACGACCTTTTTGAGCAGCAGCGCGTGTACGAACAATCCGTGGTCAGGCTGGTCGAAAGCCGTGAATTTGATATCGTGCATGCCCACGATTGGCTAACCTTCCGCGCCGCTCTGCGAGTGAAAGAGATGCGCGGCTGCCCGGTGATCCTGCACGTGCACTCCGTAGAGTCGGACCGGTCGGGTAGCCACCATGGCAATCCTCTGGTGCGCGAGATCGAATATGTATCATTGCAAGCCGCCGATCGCATCATCGCCGTCAGCCAGCGGACAAAAGACGCCATCATGCACGACTACGGCATACCAGCCGACAAAATAGAGGTTATCCACAACAGTATCGACCCGAGTGAGTTAACTCCCCTAGACCAGGACAATGCCTACCGCTACATCACGCTCATGAAATCGCTTGGCTACCGCGTGGTTGTCAACGTCGGCCGGCTGACTATCCAGAAGGGCTTGCCAAACTTATTACGGGCTGCCCAAAAAGTGGTGCAGTATCGGCCCAAGACGCTGTTCCTGATCGTCGGCAGCGGCGAGCAGTACTTCGAGCTCCTTGAGCTGGCGGCCGAGCTCGGAATCGGCCCGAATGTCATCTTCGCCGATTTTCAGCGGGGCAAACGTTGGCGGGATGCCTTCAGCGTCGGCGACCTGTTCGTCATGCCGTCGGTCTCCGAACCGTTCGGCCTTACACCGCTGGAAGCCATCAGTTACGGAACGCCGGCGCTCGTGAGCAAGCAGTCCGGCGTCAGCGAGGTGCTGCGCAATTGCCTGAAAGTTGACTACTGGGACGTCAATGAGATGGCCAACCAAATCGCCGCCGTCATGCAAAGCGATGCGCTGCGCGATGAACTGGCGGCCAATGCACACCAGGAGCTGGAACGGCTGTCCTGGGAGAACGTCGGCGACCAAGTCCAGCGTTTGTACAGAGAACAGGCTGCGGAGTTGCCCAAATGAAAGCCATCGTCCTGTATCTGCACGTCCACCAGCCGTACCGCATCCGGCACTACACGATTTTCGATAGCGGCTCCAAGCATGATTATTTCGATTCGCTCTACGACAGCCAAACCAGCAACGAGCGGGTGCTGAAAAAGGTAGCTGAAAAGTCTTACCTGCCGACTAATGCCCGTCTGCTGCAAATCCTGCGGGAAAACCCGGACTTCAAGCTCAGTCTGTCGCTAACCGGCACGGTGATCGAACAGCTGGAGCGCTGGGCGCCGGAAGCCCTGCAATCGTTCAAAGACCTGTGCGCCACCGGCCGCGTTGAGCTTCTGGCCGAAACTTACCACCACAGCCTGGCCTTTTTCTATTCGCGCGAGGAGTTCGAGATGCAGGTCGACATGCATCGCCGCAAACTTGAAGAAATATTCGACCAAACACCGCAGGTGTTCCGCAACACCGAGCTGGCCTACAACAATGACTTGGCCCACTGGGCTGACCAGGCCGGGTACAAAGGTGTCCTTACCGAAGGCTGGGATCCGGTATTGCAGTGGCGCAGCCCGAACTACATGTACCGACCAGCGCGCACCGACAATATCCGCCTGCTAATGAAAAACTACAAACTAAGCGATGACGTCGCCTTCCGTTTCGGCGACCAGGACTGGGCAGAATACCCTCTCACTGCCGATAAGTTTTCACACTGGATGAGTGCTGACCAAAATGCCACCAATTTTAACCTGTTTATGGATTACGAGACCTTTGGCGAGCACCAGTGGGAAGAGTCCGGCGTCTTCGACTTTTTGGAACAACTGCCGAGGGAATGGTCAAAAACGCCCGGCAATACTTTTATGACTGTCAGTGAGGCGGTTGACACATTCGAGCCGGTCGGTGAAGTCGACGTACCGCAAACCGTTACTTGGGCCGATACTGAGCGCGACCTGTCGGCCTGGCTGGGCAATGCCATGCAAGGCTCATCGATCAAGGCCTTGTACGATCTTGAAGCTAAAATCATCGGCAGCCATGACCTGGCACTGATTGACGACTGGCGCCGACTGCAGACATCCGACCATTTCTACTACATGTGCACCAAATGGTTCAACGACGGCGATATCCACGCCTATTTCAGCCCTTATGACACGCCCTACGAGGCGTACACTAACTTCATGAATGCGTTCCGTGATTTGCAGTACCGCTTGGCGGAGAAAGGCGTACCTATCTAATGGCGCGGAGGGTGGTATGGGCCGGCCGGTAGTTCTCAGTAATGGCCAGCTGTTCGTCGGACTGGACGAGCATGGGCTGGTGCATGATTTCTACTATCCGTATGTCGGCTTGGAAAACCTGACGAACGCCCGCTCCAGCCAACACAAGATCGGTGTGTGGGTCGACGGGCAGTTCAAGTGGACCGATGACGGCAGCTGGCAGGTGCAGGTCGATTTCGAGCCGGAGGCCTTGATCAGCAACATTCGGCTCCACTCCGACGAATTGGCAATCAGTTTGCACAACCAGGATTTCATCGACGTCGATGATAACGCGCTGGTCCGGCACATCACCATCACCAACGACAGCGAGACGGAGCGCGACGTCCGTCTGTTCATGCACCAAGTGTTTCAGATTTCGCGGGCCGGCCGAGCTGACACGGCCATCTACGTGCCCGATGATAATTACATCTTGGACTATAAAGGCCGCTACAGCCTGCTCATCGCCGGCCAGTTCAGCGATAAGACAGATTTTGACCAATACGCCGTCGGCAATTATAGGATTGAAGGCAAAGCCGGCACCTTCCTCGACGCCGAGGACGGCGAGCTGTCCGGCAATGCCGTGGAACATGGCGGCGTTGACAGTGTCATACGCTTTCGCAAGCAGCTGGCGGCCGGCCAATCAGTCAGCCTGGACTACTGGGTGGTAGCTGCCAGCAGCCAGACCGACGCCGAAAAAGTCCACCTGCGCTACAAAGGTGAGGCGATGGTGGACCGCATCAACCACGTCAGCCAGTGGTGGCATGACTGGCTGGCCGCCGCCAAGGTCGAGATCCCTGATTTCCACCGGCGCAGCCTGCTGCACAGCCTGCTGATAATAAAAGCGCACTGCGATGAACGCGGCAGCGTGCTGGCCAGCGGCGACTCCAGCATTTTTAATTCCGGACGTGATTATTATTGCTACTGCTGGCCGCGAGATGCCGCATACGCGCTCTGGCCGCTCATCCGCTTGGGGCATTTTGATGAAGCCAAACAGTTCTTCGAATTCGCCCGCGACACCATGCACAAGGACGGCTACCTGATGCATAAATACCAGCCCGACCGGGCCATCGGCAGCACCTGGCACCCGCTGGTGCATGGCCGCAGCAAGGAGTTGGCCGTGCAAGAGGATGAGACGGCCGGCGTCATTTTCACGATCGGCGAATATTTAGAGGCCAACCCTGACGACCACAACTTCGTCGAGCACCTCTTCCACACCTTCGTCGTGCCGGCCGCCAACTGGATGGATGAATTCATCGACGAAGCTACCGGCCTGCCGCACGCCAGCTACGATCTCTGGGAAGAAAAGTTCCTGACCACCACCTATACCGCCTCTATCGTCATCGCCGGTTTGAAAACGGCCGCCAAGCTGGCCATGCAGTTCGACCGGCCGGAAGACGCCACTAAATGGAGCAAGACGGCCGAAGGTATTGTGGGCAACTTGGACAAGCTGTACCACCCGGACGGCTACTTCCGCAAGGGCTTCCTGCTGCAAGAGGACGGCAGCCTGGCCTACGATGATACTGTCGACATCTCCAGCCTCTACGGCGCATTCATGTACGCCTCGTTGCCGCTGGACGACGAGCGTCTGCTGGCCACCGCCCGCACTGTCGAGGAGCGGCTATTGAACACGTCACCCGACGGCGGCGTGCTGCGCTACGAGCATGATAATTATTTCCTGTCCAAGTCGCAGCACAAGGGCAACCCATGGGTGGTCAGCACGCTCTGGCTAGCCCAGTACTACCACTTCTCAGGCAAGATAACTCAAGCGACACAGCTGCTGGAGTGGGCACTAGCCCACGAACTGCCCAGCGGCGCCCTGAGTGAACAATTCGATCCCGACGATGGTTCACCGCTCGGCGTCACGCCGCTGGTGTGGAGCCACGCCGAAGTGGTCAACACGTTACTTGATCTTTGGAAAAAGCAAAAACCGTACTAAGCGGAGTGCTAGCGTTTAGGGGCTTCGTTACGGCCCAGGTTCTTTTTAGTTTCGGTGAAAACCACGTGCCGGCGCAGCTTGGGGCTGTACTTTTTCAAGCTCAGCTTGTCCGGCGTGTTCATAGTGTTCTTGGTGGTGTAGTACAAGCGCTCGCCGCTTTCTTCCGACACCAGCCCGATAATCTTTCGCTTGTCGCCTTTTTTGGCCATGCAAATCTACCTTGTATGAGTTAATTCAGTCTAGCTTAACAGATACGGCACCGATTGTAAACAGTTGCCAATTGAAAACACCCCAAGCGGGGTGTTTTGTAGTGCTCGCGCTGGAAATCTATCCCACCGCATGTCAGCACTAACGCTAATAATAGCCCGTCGCCCGACCACGAAAAGTAAGGATTTTTACGAACCGAACGTGGTGTTTGTCACAAACTGGAGCCGTCTCGGGGAGTTGAACCCAGAAATGCCCGGTGGGCATTTTCTGTCGACACGAGCGAAGCGGCTAACATAAAACTGGAGCCGTCTATGAGAGTTGAACTCATGACCCCTTCCTTACCATGGAAGTGCTCTACCACTGAGCTAAGACGGCTAATTATGGTGCAGGGAGAGGGATTTGAACCCCCGAAGGCTAAGCCAGATGATTTACAGTCACCCCTCGTTGACCACTTGAGTATCCCTGCATTTACCGCATGGTGCGGCCTGGAGCCGGCAGAGGGAGTCGAACCCACGACCCGCTGTTTACAAAACAGCCGCTCTGGCCACTGAGCTATGCCGGCAAGCAAATAACAGAGGCTAGTGTACCAAAACAGAGGTTAAACGACAAGCCGATGAAAGCCGAATGCCATTTTCGAGCCATTAGAAATTAGACTGGCGCTTTGCGGTGATTGCTTCATGGAGAGCGTTGCCCGAATCAAACATTGCAGTGGTTTCGCACAGTCGGCTGGCCCACTCATTGTCACTCTTACCGTTAACAAAACCGACCTTAGCTTCAGGCGTTTCACGGGACGCAAGCATACTATCAACATCATAGAGCTTATCCAAGGTATCGTACTCGCCGGTGTAATGGCCGGATTCGACCTCAAAGCGACTGGTCCTAGCTCCAGCGAACCGAAGCCCAGTAGCCTGTCTAACACGACGTAGCGCAAAACTAACTGCAAAGTCTGGAGCTGATGAGAGCGCCACAAGGTCATGGTCTTCCTCAACAAGAAGACGTAGATCAGAAACCGCCCTGGGGTTTAGATACTTTACAAAGTGGTTCGCTGCGCGCTTAGCTACAAGTCGCCTGACTTCAGAACGTTTACGTCCTGCGACACCATCAGCTATCATCTCTAGCATCCGATGCTTCCTGTTGGCCGTCGCGTCCTGAGGCAAAAAATCTGCACTGCGCACCGCCAAAAACGTTGGGCGCAGTAAACCAGTCGCCGCAAGAGACCAGTCTAAACTTACAACAACAACTTCCTTTGACATATCAGATAATTATATCATGATTTTCTAAACTTACGCCCACAATGCCGGGCTTTTATCGACTGTACTCTGACTTAAGATTAGTTATACAAGATACTTTACTTGAGTTGTAGATTATGCTAATATATTGGTCTACAGTTTTTAAGGAGCTATCTATGATCGTATATAAGATTGATCGGCAGAACCAAGCGTCCGCCAGCAGCCAGATCAAAGACATGGCCGTCGTACTGAACGAGATTCCGGAATCACTAGCCATCTTGCAGAATCTCTTAACTCAGCACCGCCAATCCATCAGCACACCGACCCTGGATAACTTTGGTGCAAACTTGCAACAGGCGGTAGAGGGTGCCACTAAGCTTACTAAGATTATCGCTGAAAATTCACAGCGAATGTGCACGGTAAGCGACCAGGCATCGAAGCACTTAGTTGCGATTGACGAACATTTTGGCAGCGATTTGCGCACTGAGCCCAATGCGAGCCCAAAAGAAGTCCTTAAAGTTTAGATACGCGAGGTTGTTGTGTTACTAGATAAGATCAACCAGATCCAGGAGATGGATCGGAAATTCAATGAGTTGAATAAGCGCGCCAAATTATTCAACTCTCTCTTCGAAAGGCACCAGCCCGACCCTGGAGCAGGCGTTATCATTATGCGAGATGACCCGATGCAAGGGATCCTATTCAGCAAGCCTCAAGTGGTCCGCTTCCGGCAGGTGCCTGTACCTCCGCACAGCTTGATTGGTAAAGTCAAGGGTCAAACCCAGCACTATGCGATCAAACCATTTAAAGCTGCTTTTACCCGCCCGCAGGTCAAGCCAGGCCGGAACACCGAGCTTGGTAATTTTATTGATTACATTGTTACCGAAGAAAAATAAGCCTGGCGCCTAGACCACGACTCGCCGGGGGCGCAGGATGCGCCGAGAGCGGGCCGGGGCTTTCAATTTTTTGATGCGGTCGGCGATCAAGTCGGCTTCGGCTTCCATGCCGTGCGACTGGTAAGCCCGGTAGAGCAAGCTATACGTCTCACTGTTGGGCTCCAGCTCCGCGGCCTTTTCCATTTCCTGGAACATGAGCTTGTCATTGCCTAGCTTTTCCTGGACTTTTGCGTAGGCGACATGCCGGGCGGCCAACGTGTCTTCCAGCTTCAAGGCCTGCTCGAACGCCACGGCGGCTTTTTCATAATTCTCGGTTTCGTAATAGATCAAACCTAGGTTGTGCAGGCTGGAAGCGGTAGCTTCGATGCTGCTGGCGATTTCGAAACAGTCGATAGCGTCGCGGTATTCCTTCTGTTTGGCATAGAGGATGCCGAGTCGGTTGTAAGCCGCGGCGTTTTTCTCATCGATTTTGAGGATGGTCAGCAACGCCTTTTCGGCGCGCAGGAAACGGTTCTCTCGCATGCCCTGGTGGGCGATGTCCCAAAGCTTACCGAGCCGGGTGCCGACACGGCGTGAGACGTTGGCGAATTCGTCGTCATGGACGACCGAATTGTTGTAGGCCAGAACGCCGAACAAAGCTATGATGATTAGACCATACATCTTCTATAATTATACCTTGAACGCGCCAGCCCGGCAATCGAGTCAGCGATTTGTCTACAGTGACAGCACCAGGTCCAACAATACCAACTTGGGCTGGGCGCTGTCGGCCAGAGCTTCACTTGCCCTATAACTGGCCACCAGCACCTTTTGCCACTTGTGGGCGGCCGGGCCGGTGGCAGTTTGCAGGCTGAGATGGGCCATGTGCTGCAATATGGACAGCGTATCCAGCAATAGCGGCCGGTTTTTCGACAGCTCATCGACTGCCAGTTGTCGTTCATAGGCAGTTTGGCTCAGCAACTGGCGAGCTTTTTCGGTTGCGGCGAGGAGCGGATGGTCGCTACGGGCCAATAAGGCGCTCATGAGCCCCGGCAGGCCGCCGCTCATGACCTGGACTTTACGAACTTGTGCAGCGTCAAAGCCGCCTTGACTGAAATACGTTGCAGTCCGTTCAGCGTCCGGTGCTACGATGTCGATGGTGTGGACCCGGGAGCGGATGGTCGGCAGGAGCGCCTGGCTGTGGCCGGCCGTCAGGATAAATACTGTGCCGGCGGGCGGTTCCTCCAACAGTTTCAGCAGCGCGTTCTGGGCTTCAACCGTCATCAGGTGGCTATCCTCGATGATGACCACCCGGTTGTGTTCTGCCTGGCCGGGCACGCGCAAGCTGAGAAAATGCTCAAGCTCACGTATGGCGTCAATGCCGATGGTTTGCTTGTCGTCGGGGTTGATGACCCGCTGGTATGGGTAATGCGGCAGTTGGCCGCTGTCGAGTGACAACAGCCGTTCGGCCATATCCTGAGCCAGGCTGAACTTGCCGCTGCCGCGTGGCCCGACCAACAGCACGGCGTGGCTCGGGGTTGTCTGGAAATTTTGCAAGCGTTGCTCGGTCAACGGGTGGGTCAGCAGCTTCATGGGTTCAATTGCTCCTCGAATTCCGGCGGCACCGCTACCTCAAACAGTTTGCGTTGCTTGTTAGGCAATGTAAGCTCCAGCGACCTGGCGTGCAGGTACAGCCGGTCGGCAGGTTGGCCGCCGTAAAGTTCATCGCCAAGGATCGGGTGACCTAGCTTATGCAAGTGGACCCGCAACTGGTGTGTCCGGCCGGTGGTTGGTTTGAGCTCCAGCATAGATCGCTGGCCATCGGTTTTTAAAACATTATATTCGGTGACAGCCGGCTTGCCATTGGCGCCAACCCGGAACGTTTGCGGCTTTTTGGGGTTACGTTCGATCGGCATGTCAATAATCGCCTGGGTGGGCTCAAGTTCGCCGGCCACCACTGCTATGTAAGTCTTTTTGACCTTGCGCTGAGAAAATTGTTTCTGTAACCAGGCAAGGGCCTCCGGCGTCTTGGTGCAAATCATCACACCGCTAGTCGCCCGGTCCAAACGGTGGACGATGCCGGCTCGCTCGCCGGTCATGCCATGAACGCGGCTGCGCAGCCAAGTCGCTACGGTGGCTTCCGGGTTGAAAGCACCTTTGCTGTGCGTCAGTACTCCGGCCGGCTTGTCGATCACAACGCAGCTTTTATCTTCGTATAGCACCGGTAACTCAATGACTGGTGCCAAAGGCGAACCGGGCGCATAGTCGATCATAACCGTGTCATCAGGTCGGACTTTATGGCTTGATTTGGTTACAACGGTACCGTTGACCTGGACATTATTCGCTTCAATCAATTTCTCAACAGCCGAACGGCTCAGTTCTGGCAACTGCCGCACCACGTAGTGATCCAAACGCTCCGGCTTTACGGGTTCCGGCTCGCTCATTACGGTCGTAAACCGACGGCAGCCTGGACGCTCCGCAGTGTCCGGTTGGCCTGGTCGTTCATCTGGGCTTCGGAGGCCTCAAGCTTAGCCGCAATCACC
>CAZXCS010000008.1:0-16526 GCA_964639195.1 uncultured Candidatus Saccharibacteria bacterium
TACAGACCATCTGTAATAGCGTCAATATTGATCCGACCCGCCGTGCCCAGACACTCAGTTTGGACGATTGGCACAACCTGTACCTTTCGTATAACACTTGACGCGTTAAGGGTGTGGAGCTAGACTGGAAATACTATGGGGCCCACCAATAATCTCAGTTATTTAGTCCAACACCTCGCCGCCGTACTCGGCAAGCAGGGCGACCAATTGCTTCAGGAGCAGCTTGGTATCGGACTCAGCCAGTATAAAATCCTCATGGTGTTGGAATGGAACCCTCGTGTCCAGCAGAAGGCGATTGCCGACAGCTTGGGCCAAACGGAAGCCAGCATCAGCCGGCAGGTGAAACTCCTAAAGACCAAAGGCTTACTGGTGACCCGGCAGGATCCTCAAAATCGCCGCAAGCACCTCACCGTACCGACGACGCTGGGCATGCAGGTCACCGAAGCCGCCAGCAACCTCATGCGCCGCAGCTTCGGTCCGGAATTCGCCGGCATGGGCGAAGACCAGGTCATGCAATTGATTGCCGGCCTGCAAAGCCTGCACCACATCGTCTGTCGCCCCGGCAAAGTCGGCGCCTGCGACCACCCGCTGGGCCTGTAACCACTAGCATTTAAGAAGTAAACGTGCTATAATACACGGTTACGGGGCTGAATTTTAAGCTCGACGTTGGACTTTATCGGTTAGATCAGCAGGTCGCTTGTCAGCGTATAGACACTATTTTAGATGCAACATCTAAGATCCGCGACGCTGTCGCATCTGTAAAGGGCGCACTTCAAACTGCTGCCCTCGCATTTGCGCCGCGCGCAACAGCTGTAGCTTAATTGCCGCAGCAATGTCTGATACGACGCCAGATAGTTGAAAGACATTTCATATTTTCTGGACGCTCGATGAGCATCGTCTAAGCTCATCGCTAAGACTTGGACTGCGGCTCGGGAATGTTTGTCCGCTTCGATACCCCGTGCCTAAGACACTAAAACGGACTAAGCCTGTAGACGACTAACTACTAAACCGACGGACGCGGGGGCAGTACCCGCCAGCTCCTCCATAAAATGCCTGAGCCTAAAGCTCGGGCTTTTTACTGCAAGCGGATTACGTGTTAACATGCTTGTTAGTACGCAAAAATATAAGGAGAAAAATAATGCAACCAGATCAACCAAGCGACGACCAACCGCAGGCCATGCCGCAAGACGGCGGATCAGTGGTTCCCCCGACTACCCCACCTCAGGATGAGGGCGGTCAGCCCGACAGTGTACCCCAGGTACCAGCACCGGAAGACACTCCGCCGGTAGGCGACCCCGGCGTCCCCACGCCCGACGAACCTGACGCCAGCGGTGCCGATCCATCTGTCGGCGGCACAGTTTAGCAGACCTAGTCTTTTGTCTCAGAACTAACGCACAGCTTCTTTCCAGGAGCTAGCTCGGTGATTTCATTGGCGCCCAGCCAATGCTATTTACAGTGCTCTGCAAAAATTAATAAGGACAGCTGTATTATCGTAATCGACACCTATCTTGAGGTTGTGCCACCAGCGTAGATAGACTACAATCTATCAAAGTGGTGAAAAATAAATATCTAGGCGTTACGTGGCTGATATTTTGCGCGCTGGTCCTGGGCGGGGGCGGTTTCATATGGTGGCACGCCGGGCACCGACAGTCGATCAATCGAAACGTAGAACATCTGGCGGCAGACACGACGAGTGGCACAGCCGACAGCAACCAGTTAAACGTTAACTCGCCTTCACTAAGTAGCAACATCGGTCAGCTAGGCAACACGGCTGGCCAAGATCCGGGTGGCCCAACTAATTCCAAGGCCGCTGGTTCGTCAAACGCTCCGCTGCCTGACCCTTCAATGTTCACGCAATATGATAAATACAAGGATGACAACCAGGCGCTCTTTGCTGAAATCAAGGTTGGTACTGGCGCGGCGCTCGGCAATAATCAAAAGGCCGCGGTTTACTACAAGGGCTTTCTGACTAATGGTCAGGTCTTTGACCAATCCAAGGCTGATGCGGGGGGCAAGCTGCAAGCTTTCGTCTTTACTGAAGGTGCACACCAGGTGATCCCGGGCTGGGAAGAGGGACTGGTCGGCATGAAAGTCGGCGGTACTCGTCTACTGATTGTTCCGCCGGCAGTAGGTTATGGATCGGCCGGCAATGGTTCTGTGCCGCCCAATGCGGTGTTGGTGTTTGAAGTCCAGCTGCTCGAAGTTCAATAACTATTGATTACGAAGAGCCACTCCCGAAGGAGTGGCTCAAGGTATCCGGCCTACGTAGGCAGGACAATTATTGGAGAAAGGGGGTTGGCTAGGTGCGTACCTCCCGCACGTCGCTCTTCATTGCCTGCCCGTTAGATCTAGGACTTTTCAATGGATTACCCCCTTTCTGTTTCTGAGTTGTTAATACTTTTAATGTATCATCACGTTTCAAAAAAGCAATACAAACCTCAAGCGGTATGTTAAATCATCTCTTGCACTACGCTGGAGCCTTTGCTACACTGTCGGCACTAGAAGAGAGCTGCGGGTAACGGTTACGTTCGTTCTAGGGTTAATTAAGTTAATAAGTACGTGTTTCAGAGGCGCAGCTAACTGGTTTGCCAGATTACCTCGGTACGCGACAGGAGAGTACATGGCAACCAAACTATTTGTTGGTTCCCTCGCTTGGGCAACCACTGACGACAGCTTGAAGAGCTTCTTCGAGCAAGCCGGTACGGTGGTATCAGCCAGCGTCATCATGGACCGCGAGACCAACCGCAGCAAAGGCTTCGGTTTCGTCGAAATGTCCAGCGATGAAGAGGCTAAAAAAGCCGTCGACGAACTCAACGGCAAGGACCTTGATGGCCGCGCCGTCGTCGTCAGCGAAGCCCGTCCGCGCGAAGAGCGCCCCCGCTACTAGGGTCAGCGTAGTATTAAAATGAGCAGCATCCAGCTGCTCATTTTTTTGTGCTGCGAGCTGTGTAAATTTGCCTTGACACCTCAATAAGCTGCGCTTAAGCTTGTAGGGTTAAACGGAATATCACATAAGCTATGAAAAAAGTATCAATAATCGGGCTGACGCTAAGCGCCTGCCTGATCTTTAGTGTAGCTGCGCTGCCGGCTTACGCCGAAAACAGTGCCAGCTCGCATGACAGTTCGCGTACTGAGTCCGCCAGAGACGTGAGCACTGCCGAGGGCTCCAGCGGTGCTGATAGCACAAGTGATGCCTCGGAGGCTGCCAAAACCAATGCCCAAAACCGCCAAGCCGAAGCCAAAGCCAAGCAATGCGACCGTCGCCAGGTTGTCGTTAACAAAATCACTGCTCATATAGCCGAGCGGGGCCAGAAGCAACTTGATCTGTTTACGACAATCGCCACGCGAGTCGAGGTTTTCTACACCAAGAGCGGCAAAACCCTTAGTAACTATGATGAGCTAGTGGCGGCAGTCAACACTGCGCAGGCGAGTGCTCAACAAACGGTCGACGGAATTAAATCGACAACCATTACCCTGAAATGCGATGGGACGGACCCCAACGGAGCCGGCGCCTCGTTCAAGACAGCCCTCAAGAGTGAAATCCAAACCCTAAAGGATTACCGGACGGCAGTTAAAAACTTAATCGTCGGTGTTAAATCGGTGCAGGGTACCACCAGCTCAGGCGACAATAGCAGCACAGGGGGTGAGCAACAATGAAACGTCTCAATCAATCTGGTTCCTCGGCTTTCGAGCTGATTGTTCTTTTGGCTGTTTTAGCCATAGTGGCGACCACGGGCGTCTTGGTGTTTAATCGGCGGAACTCCCCAGCCGCTACAACCAGCGCGACGGCTACCACCAAGCAGGCAAGTGTTTCGAGCGCGCCGGCCGTCAACAGCGCCAGCGACCTCAACAAAGCATCTGCCACCCTTGACCAGAACGACCCGGGCAGCGCCAACAGCAGCGACAGCGCCCAGCTCAACAGCCAACTCGCCGGTTATTAATTACTTGCTTGACCGCTCAGGTAGTGACCGCTAGGCTGAAGGTATGCCATTTGATAACGCCAGGGCTTTTGTCAGCAAGCGATTGCGGCTCTCTTTCCACTCCGATAAGGGATTGTCGGCAGCTGATGTCCGCGATGCCCGGGCATATATCGCCGGATATTGGCAAAAAGTCGAGCGCTTTCACCCTAAAGACGATGAGAGCCTGCTCGGGCTGCCGAAGCCATATTTGGTGCCCTCTTACAGAGCCAACACCGGTTTTGACTACAATGAGCTCTATTACTGGGACAGTTACTTCATGGTGCAAGGCATGTTGGATAACGAGCACCAAGTCTTGGTCAGCGGCATCCTGGAGGACCTGCTCTTTCTGTTCCGGCGCTTCAAGGTCGTACCCAACGCCTCGCGCACCTACCTGACCGGCCGTTCACAACCGCCGTTCCTGACTACTTTCATCTTTGATGTCTATGACACCTATAAACCGGACCAGAAATGGCTTACCGAGGCTATAGACACCGCCAAAAAAGAGTACGAAACCGTCTGGATGGGCGTCAAAAAACCCAACGAGCGCCAAGTCTACCAGGGTCTGAGCCGCTACTACGACATCAATTATCTACATGATTTAGCTGAGGCCGAAAGCGGCTGGGACATGACGCCACGGTTCGACCGGCGGGCTTTGGATTACTTGCCGGTGGACTTGAACGCGTTACTTTACAAGTACGAAACCGACTTCGCCCGAGCGGCCCGGATCCTTAACAATGCCGACGAAGCTACCCGCTGGGACGAAGCCGCCGAAACCCGCCAGGCCGCCATGAACAAACTGATGTGGGACCGGCTGCGCGGCCTCTACTACGACTACAATTACGCCAAGCAGAAGCGGGGATCTATCAGCAGTTTGGCGGCCTTCTTCCCGATGTGGGCCGGCATGGTCGACGACAAGCAAGCCGCCAGTCTGGTAAAAGGTCTGCGGCGGTTCGAGTACAAGGGCGGCCTGACCACCACCGATACCTTGCCGATCGGCCAGTTCGTGCTTGGCAGCACGCCGACTCAGTGGTCGTACCCCAACGGCTGGGCGCCGCTGCATTTCATCGTGGTTAAAGCCCTGGAACGCTACGGCTACCACGCTGAGGCCAAGCGGATCGCCATGAAATGGCTGAAGACCAACCTGCACTGGTACAACGCTGAGCAGGTGTTTCTGGAGAAGTACAACGTGGTGGCGCCCGAAAAACCGCCGCTCAAGGGCCTGTATCCGGCTCAGACCGGATTCGGCTGGACTAACGCTGTGTTCGAACGGTTTTGCCGCAGCTACATCGACCATACAGAATAGATTGGTATAATTCGGAAGACTAGGGGCTATAGCTCAGTTGGCTAGAGCGCTTGATTCACATTCAAGAAGTCTGTGGTTCGAATCCACATAGCCCCACCACGTTTATGGATGACGCTTCGCTGGCCTCGACAGTAACAGCCCGCCGGGCTGTTCTGGGTTCGAGTCCTCTTAGCCCCACCATAGTTTCACTATTGACGCGGAGTTTATCCTGAACTAGATTCAGGACTGGTGTCGACAGGAATAGCCCTCAGGGCGATTCTGAGTATAATTAAACGATGAACAAATACTACGTCTGTACTGCTATTCCCTATGTTAATGCTGAACCCCACATCGGTACGGCGCTGGATATCCTGACGGCTGACGTGTTGGCTCGGGCCGCACGGCAGCGCGGTGATGAAGTTATCTTTTCCACCGGCACCGATGAACACGGCGGCAAAATTGCCGAAAAGGCGGCTGAAAACAACCAAACTCCCACCGCCTTTGCCGATGAACTCAGCCAACACTTTGTCGAGCTCGGGAAGCTGCTGAACGTCAGCAACAACCGCTTTATCCGCACTACCGACGAGAGCCACGAGGAGCGGGCGCAACTGATCTGGAAAGCCCTCGCCAGTGATATTTATAAAGCCAACTACGTCGGCTGGTACTGCACCGGCGACGAAGCCTTTTTCACCGAAACCGAAGTCAAAGCCAACAAAGGCATCTGTCCCAACCACAACCGGCCGTTTGAAAAAATCGAAGAAGAGAACTACTTTTTCAAACTTAGCAAGTACACCGAGCCGGTGCAGACTGCCATCGCCAGCGGCAAACTGTCGATTCTGCCGGAAACCAGGCGTAATGAAATCCTGGCCGTGCTGAAAGACGGCCTGGAAGATATCAGCGTCTCCCGGCCGAAGGACAAAATCAGCTGGGGTATCCCGGTGCCTGGTGACGAAAAGCAGGTGATGTACGTCTGGTTTGAGGCGCTCATGAACTACATCACGGTACTCGGCTATCCGGAGCATCAGGACTTCAAAGATTATTGGCCGGCTAACGTCCAGGTGCTGGGCAAAGACATCCTGCGCTTCCATGCCGCCATCTGGCCGGCTATGCTGCTGGGCCTCGGGCTGCCATTGCCGAAGCAGCTGTACGTGCATGGTTTCATCACGGTCGCAGGCCAGAAAATGAGCAAGACGCTGGGCAATGTGCTCAGCCCCAAGGACATTGTCGCCAAGCATGGCGTCGATGCCTTCCGCTACTTTTTCTTGCGGCACATTCCCAGCTACGGTGACGGAGACTTCAGCTGGGACGCCTTCGAAGCCGCCTATAACAATGAACTGGCCAATGAGTTGGGCAACGCTCTGCAGCGGACGGTCGTCATGATCCAGAAATACCAGGACGGCCAGGTAGGCGATATTCCGCCGGCCGAGCATGACATTGCCCAGTACGAAGAGGCCTTGGCGGCCTGCCACTTCGATCGGGCGCTTGACGAAGTGTGGGAGCAGGTGCGCGGCCTGAACCAGTACATTGACGAAGAGAAGCCCTGGACGCTGGTGGACAGCGGTGAAGGTGAGCACTTGCGTGAAGTGCTGGCCTACCAAGCCAGTTCGCTGCTGTCGATTGCCACCTTGCTCGTGCCATTCCTGCCGGAAACAGCCGCCAAGATCCAGGCGGTGTTTGCAGGCGGCCAGCTCCATCCCACCGACGGCACGCTCTTCCCCCGCACTGATTCCGACAAACCGGCCTGAATCATGCCGGAGCTTGTTGACACCCATTGTCATATTCAATCGCTCGGCGCGGCCAAGGGCGAGCCGATCACTCGCGAGCTGTGGGCCAAGACTGAGCTGACGGCTGACCAAGTCGTGGCTGACGCAGCCGGCGCAGGTGTCACCCGCATGTTATGTGTCGGCTGCGACCTCGCCGACAGCCAATTGGCAATTGACTTTGTCCAAAATCGTCCGGCCTGTTGGGCGACTATCGGCATCCACCCTCACGAGGCCAAGCCGGCGATTGACGAGGATCAATTGGATCCGTTTGCCGACCTGGTAAGCCAACCGAAGGTCGTGGCTGTCGGCGAATGCGGCCTGGATTATTACTACCAGCATTCACCGAAGGCTCAGCAGGAAACGGTGCTGAAATTTCAGATTGAACTGGCGCTCGAAGCCGGGCTACCGCTGATCTTTCATGTACGTGACGCTTACGGCGATTTCTGGCCGATCTTCGACAGCTACCGGGGGATCCGCGGCGTGCTGCACAGTTTCACCGACAATGCCGATAATCTGGCCAAAGCTCTGGAGCGCGGCCTGTATGTCGGAGTTAACGGCATTGCCACCTTCGCCAAAAATCCGGCCCAGCTGGAGGTCTACCGCACGATCCCGTTGGAAAAATTACTACTGGAAACCGACGCCCCTTTCTTGACGCCTACCCCTTATCGTGGTACGATAAACGAGCCTAAACACACGGGAACTATCGGGAAGTTTCTGGCCGAATTGCGGAGTGAAGACTACGCCCATTTGGCTGATACTACTACCGGGAACGCCCGCCAACTGTTCGGTATCTAGATATGCTTGAGAAATTCATCCCACCAATCCTGAGCGGCCGTTTGCCCGAATTACTGTCTGCTGAAGCTGCCGAAGTTATTACCGAGGACAGAGATCCTGAAGTTCTGGCCAGCGTGGATTTTATTGCCAATGTACTGGGGGCCATCGTCCCGATTCTGCAACCTGAACAATCACCGGCTGCCGAAACAACCCAACCTATTGAAACCGTGGAACACCTTGGCGCCGAAGTCATCGATTTGGCAGCCAAGCGTGAACACACAACCGAAACCCAGCGGACTGCCGAAGCCGACCAGAAAGCCCATGACATCGCTGCCGCCAGTGCCAATGTAGCTTTGGCGCTTGCCCAAGCTGAAGGGGCGGAAGCAATAATGTGGGCTCGCAATCAGGACGCCGCATGAATTTACTACCGAAAATCAGCCCCCAGACCCCCGCACAGCGCAAGGCGGCTATCAAGCGTTCGCTTCTGACAAGGGAAGCCGCAATCGGCGGCCGGTTGTTTGGCCCGATCCCTAAGGGTCACCAACGGCAATTTTTCTGCCTAGACAAGCACACCTGGATCTGGCATGAGGAGTGGCGCGATGCCAAAGGCCAGCACAGGGCTGTCACTACCCGCTACGAAGTCCGCCCCGACGTCGTGATCAAATGCCAGGACGGCCAGGCGGCCTATCAGCGCATATCTCCGGAAGAGGCCCGCAACTTGTACCAGGCCACCCAACTGTACGGCCAGCAGGTGCACGCCGAATACCAACGTCTGTTGCAAGCCGCCTAGTCCCGGCAGCTATACTTTGATCATGTCTAAGCCGAACCCCGTTTATTTGGATAATGCCGCCGCGACGCCACTCGACCCGCGCGTGTTGGCGGCCATGCAGCCGTATTTGACCAATGATTTTTATAACCCGTCAGCCACTTACCAGGCAGCGAGAGAGGTCCGGAAGGCTCTGGACACTGCCCGGGCCGGCGTGGCCCACTGGGTCGGGGCCCGCCCCAGCGAAATTATTTTCACGGCCGGCGGCACCGAAGCCAACAACCTGGCCATATTAGGGGTGGCCCGCAGCTTCCCCGACAGCCGTCTCGTCAGTACGATGATTGAGCATGGCTCAGTGCTGCAGCCGCTAGCATCGCTGGCCCAAGGCGGCTGGTCATACGATCTAGCACCGCCGACAGCCGGCGGTTTGGTTGAACCGGCAGAAATCACTAAGCTTGTTAAGGATCAGACAGTACTGGTTAGTGTCGGCTATGCCAATAATGAAATCGGTACGGTGCAGCCACTGCGCCGGATTGCTCAAGCCATAAGCATAATTCGCGCCGATCGCCGCCGCCGGGGCGTCAAGCGGCCGCTTTACCTGCACACCGACGCTTGTCAGGCCGCAAACTACCTCGACTTGCACGCCGCCCGGCTGGGCGTCGATCTTATGACCATCAATGGCGGAAAGATCTACGGCCCTAAACAGAGCGGCGCACTGTATGTCAAGGCCGGTGTGCAGCTGGCACCGCTCATCTTCGGCGGCGGCCAGGAACGCGGCCTGCGGTCCGGCACCGAAAACGTGCCGGCGGCTAAAGGCTTGGCCGAGGCACTGGAACTGGCGCAAGCCATGCGCCACGCCGAAACCACCCGCTTGCAACAATTGCAGCAGCAATTTATCGCTGCCGTCACTCTTAGCCTGCCGGAAGCGGTTGTCAACGGTTCGCTCAAGCATCGCCTGCCGAACAATATCCATTTGACCATCCCCGGCCAGGACAACGAACGGCTGCTGATCCAGCTTGACGAAAACGGCATCCAAGCGGCTGCCGGTTCGGCCTGCAGTGCCAGCGACGAAGAGCCGTCACATGTGCTTAGGGCGCTGGGACTGAGCGACGCCGATGCCCAAGCCAGCCTGCGCTTTACCATGGGTCGACAAACGACCTCCAAAGCAATCACCCAAACTGTTCACACGCTGGCGCGACTCCTTGCATAAGCGGTATAAGTCGCTATACTTTTTAACAGGCTATGATCAAACAAAAACAGCTTAAAAAATACTACTGCATGGCGATTTTAAGCCTATTGTGCGTTTTCGGTATGGGTGCGGCAGCCGCCGATACGCTGCAAGCAGTAGTCCAGAGCTACAGCTCGGCTTCGAAGCTTCAAAAGGGCACGATAGTCAAATTTACCGACAATGATAGCTCCAAGGTTGAGCCGGCCACTTTAAGCACTGCTCAGAAAATGCAAGGCGTGGTAGTGTCGCCGGCCGATGCGGCTGTCACGCTTTCATCCGCTAACTCGAGCAACCAGCAGACGTTTATGGCTACCAGCGGCCGCTACGCGGTCCTGGTAAGCAACCAGAACGGGTCAATCGCGGCCGGTGATTATGTGACCGTTTCGTCACTGGCAGGTGTGGGAATGAAAGCCGACAGCAAGCAAGCTGAAGTACTCGGCAAGGCGGCCGGTGGTTTTGACGGTGTACACAACGTTGACAAAACGACCTCTATAAAAACGGATACCGGCAAGCAGCTGAATGTCAGCTCGGGGTTGGTAACGGTGGACATCGCTATCGCCCCCAACCCAATCACCCTGAAGGTGGCTCATGTGCCTGGTTTTTTGCAGCACGCCAGCCAGCTCGTAACCAGTAAGCCGGTCAGCCCGTGGCGCATCTATACCGCATTCTTCATACTACTGGCCACCTGCCTGCTAGTGGGCAGCCTGTTGTACGGCGGTGTCAGGAGCGGCATGCTCGCCATCGGACGTAACCCTTTGGCGCGCGCTTCCATAATGCGTAACTTACTTCAGATTATCCTCACCTGTGTCATCATTTTTATTATCGGCTTATTTGGGGTATATTTACTACTGAAGTTATAGGTATAAATATTTTGATGGTGGGCATAACAATATGACAATCTGGTGGCTGGTCTTGATACTCGCAACCTTGGGTTCCGCCGGCACGGCCTTCATATGGCTGGCTGTTCGTATTGGCAGGGGTGGCAGCGGGTCGGCTACAACCGGGCACCGGCCGGATACCTATCAAACCGCCGCTGAAGCCGACGTCGAGCACATATTCAACAATGAGTTTCGTGAAGAGCTGCGTAACCGTGGCCGACTGCATTTCGAAAAGATCATCGGCGAGAACGCCATGTTCCTGCAGCAGGATTTGCGGCTGACAACCTCCCAACTCAACGAGTACATGAAAGATGAAATTACCCAGAAGCTCAAAGAGGAATTCGCCAAGTATGAAGAGTCGATCATGGATGCCAAGCAACTGGCTATCGAATCGATTCAAAAAACCAACACAGCCATCGATGAACAGCGGCAACAACTGGGTCAGCAGCTGCAACAGGAAATTACCGCCGAAAAGCAGAATTTATTAAAGCGGTTTGAAGACAACATGGCCGATATTGTTAACCACTACGTCCTGGCCGCCGTCGGTGACCAAATCGACCTTAACGACCAGCTGGATTACATCTTGGCGGACTTGGAATCCAACAAGCAGGCGATGATCGAGGACATCCGCAGTGGCGCATAACACCAGCACTGCCGGGCCGGCGGCGCCTGCCAAGACGGTGGAACGCAAAGCGATGGTCGGCCTGCCGACATTTGTTACCAGTCCGGCCGATGTTGGACGGCTGATCCGTGAGCTGGAAATGATCAACGACAGTTTGCTGCAGCTCGGCCTGCGCCACCCCGGCAGCGAAGTTAAAATGCCGAAGACCAGCCAGCTTATGGACCAGACGATCAGCCTCAATCAGCTCAACCTGTTGGTGGTTGATGACCGTAAACTTCTGGCGGAATTCCTGGCTCTTGTCAAAAAAGAGGCGCCGGTATTGCACGTCAGTTTCAGCGCCGATCCGAGCCCGATGTTTATTGATAAGCTGATGGCGTGGCTACGGCGCGAAATCCATCCTGCCGCATTGGTAACTGTCGGCCTCCAACCGAACATCGGCGCCGGCTGCATCGTGCGCACGACCAATAAGTATTTCGACCTGTCTCTGAAGCAAAGCTTTGCGAAAAAGAGGCAGATGCTGCATGAGGCGATCACCCGACCACCGCTGCCGGAGGCTACCAAGTGAGTACCGGCAACAAACACTTTGACAAAATGGTGGAAGCCGGCAATCCGGTCGGCGAAGTCATCGCCGTCGACAAGTTCCTGGTCAGAGCCAGCGGCCTGCAGCCCTGTTCGTTGCATGCGCTGATAATGTTCGAAGACGGCAGCAAGGGTTTCGTGCACCAGATCCACCGCGATCACGTCGTAATCCTGCACCTCGGAGCTGAGTCTTTGCGAGTCGGTCTGCTAGCCGTTGTTCAGCACCAAGAGCTGGTCTGCAAGGTTGGCAAAGACTTCATCGGCCGGATTGTGTCGGTGACCGGGGATCCGCTGGATGGCAAAGGGCCGATTGCCGCCGATGCCACCTGGCCCGTCTTCAATATAGCGCCGCCGATTCACCAGCGTCGTTTGCTGGAAGACCAGGTTGAAACCGGCGTTTCAGTCATCGATACGCTGTTTCCGCTGGTCCGCGGCCAGCGCATGGCGATGCTCGGCGACAGCAAATCCGGCAAAAGCACCTTGGCGACGCAACTGACCATCAATCAGAAAAACACCGACCAGATCGTGGTCTACTGCCTGATTGCCAAGCGCCGCAGCGACATCGACACGCTGATCACACGACTGCAGGAAAGTGGCGGCCTCGAAAAGGCGATTGTCGTCGTGTCGACGATGTTCGAGTCGCTAATCATGAGCTATATCGCCCCTTATGTGGCTTGTTCGATGGCCGAGTACCTATGGCAAAAGTGCGACCTGGACACCATCGTCATTTACGACGACCTGACCGCGCACGCCCATACGTATCGTGAAGTTGCCCTATTGTCCGGCGTTAGCCCGGGGCGCGATTCGTACCCCGGTGATATGTTCTATGCCCACTCGTCGCTGCTGGAGCGGGCCGGCCGCTTGGACAGCAGCGGCAAATCGCTGACCTGCATTCCGATGGTGCACGCCGCCAACGGCGACATCACGGCCTATTTGCCGACGAATATCATGTCGATTACCGATGGCCAATGGATCCTTGACATGGAAATTTTCCGGGCCAGCATCCGGCCGGCACTGAATATCGGTTTGAGCGTGACCAGGGCCGGCGGCGTGGGACACAACAAACGGCAGAAAGCATTGGCCGCGCAAATCCTAAAAATCCTGGCCGATTATCGCCAGGCCGAAGAATTTTCTCACTTCGGTTCGGAGCTGGCGATCGAGGCCAAGCGGGCACTTCTAACCGGCAAGCAGCTGTTCGAAGTCCTCACCCAAAGCCCGTCGGAGACGTTCTCGCTGATGGCCCAGCAACTTATTTTTGACATTGTGCTGAACCTGGCCGATGGTGAAGAGGTTGACCTCCATCTCCTAAAGGAAAAAGCGCCCGAGTACGCCGTCAAAGTCGTCAAAGATGATGATTTCGAGCCGACCCGTGATCAGCTGAAAGCCGAGTGCACGGTTGAATTGAAAGGTGTGCCGCAACACTCGAAACCGGAAGACAACATCAGCCAAACTGCTTCGGAAGGTGAAGTCCATGCACCGCCCGAAGAAAAGGAGAAGGCCGAGGCCAAATCATGAAGCGCCTGAATGAAATCGCCCGTGACGAAGCTTCCATGACGACGCTCGCCGAATTGACCAGCGTGTTCGAAGGTATCGCCAGCATGCGCATCAGCCAGATCAAAGACCAAGTCCAGCAATCAAGCAATTTTTTCGACGAGCTGTGGGGCATTTATTCTCAGCTATCCGTCGACAGCCGGTTTAGATTCGGCCGTGAAGGCGAAAACGTAACCATGGTTGAGAAGGAACTCTACATCGTAATCACCGCCGAGGGCGGTTTTAGCGGTGAGATCGACCAGAAACTGATTCAGACAATGCTCAAAGACTACGACAAGGACAAAGTCGACATTATTGTTATCGGTCACCACGGTGCGGTGCAGCTGGCACAACAAGGAGTGACCTACAAAAAATATTTCAAAATGCCGACCAAAGACCGTAATATCAACGTGCTGCCGGTCGTCCGGGAAGTCCAACAATACCGTTCAACCAAAGTCTTTTACCAGGAATATGTGTCGCTTATGGTCCAAGACGTTAAACGGATTGAGCTGAGTAGTGCTGTCAAGGAACGCGGCACGGCCGCCGAATCGGCCGCCAATGTTATCAGCGAGGAGACCTACATTTTCGAGCCGAGTACCTACGCCGTCGTGGCCCACTTGGAGCGCTCGATGATGCAGATTGCCATCAGCCAGCTGATCCTGGAATCCAAACTGGCCCAATACGCCTCGCGGTTCCGGGCCATGAGTGCCGCCCATGACCGGGCAGACGAGTCAAAGAGCGACCTGCATCTGCAATTCAACCGGGTTAAACGTAATATCAAGGACGAGCGGCTCAAAGAAATCGTCAACGGCCTCAAGAAGAGCCAAGCGAGGACAGCGTAATGGCCGGCAGCATAGTCACAGTCAAAGATCTGGTTGTACGCGTCCAGTTCGATGACGACGCACCAGGCCTGAACGAATTAGTGGTCGTCCAAAACGAGCACGGCACAGAACTGTTAGTGAATAGCCTGGAAGCCGGCGGCACGGCCTTTTGCTTGAATGTCCGCGGTGACCGCCGGGTGCAGAAGGGCATGAACGTGGAGCGCAGCCACAAAGGCATCGAGATCCCCATCGGTGACGTGACCATCGGCCGGGTGCTTAATGCGCTCGGAGATCCGCTGGACGGGCTGGACCCGATAGACGGTGACCAGGTGCAGCGCAAAGATATCCTAAAGCTGCCAAAGCGGACCAGCGATTTTTCGGTCGGCAAGCCCGAGATCCTGGAAACCGGCATCAAGGTCATCGACTTTTTCACGCCCTTCGTGAAGGGCCGCAAGATCGGTATCATCGGCGGTGCCGGCGTCGGCAAGACGGTATTGACGATGGAGCTGATCAATAACATTGCCCGCAGCGGCAGCGGCTTATCGTTTTTCGCGGGTATAGGTGAACGTATCCGTGAGGGTCACGAGCTATTCGAAACGCTCAGAGAAAACGACCTGCTCAAAAACACTTGCCTGTTTTTCGCCCAGATGAATGAAAACCCGGTCCAGCGTTCATTGATTGGTATATCGGCGACGGCCAGTGCCGAATACTTCCGGGATGAGCAGCACAAAGACGTGCTGTTCTTCGCTGACAACATGTTCCGCTACGTCCAAGCTCGCAACGAGCTGTCGACCATCCTTGACCAAGTGCCGAATGAAGGCGGTTATGAACCGACCATGTTCTCGGACGTCAAGACGCTGCAGGACCGGCTCAGTTCCAACGAAAACGGCTCAATCACTTCGGTGCAGACGATTTACGTACCGGCCGATGACATCAGCGACCCGGCCGTGCAGTTCATCCAGCACGAAATGGATTCCACCATCGTCCTCAGCCGTAAGGTGGCTGAGCAGGGCATTCGCCCGGCAGTCGACCTCAACCTGACGACCTCTAGCCTGTTAACGCCGGAAATTGTCGGTGACCGCCACTACGTACTAAGTGTCCAGGTCCAAGCGTTGCTGCAGAAGCATGAATCACTGAAGGGCATCATCGCCATCATCGGCGAGAACGAACTGTCGCCGGCCGACCGGGCGGATTACGGCAAGGCCAAAAAGCTTATCACCAACTTTGCCCAAAATCTGAATGTCATGACCAAACACACCGGTCTGCCCGGCGAAGTCTTCAGTCGTGAAGAGACGCTCAAAAGCATCGAGGAAATCATCGTATGAGCGCTGACAGACCGGCCAAACCCTTGGATGTTGACGATCAAAAAATCATTGCTGAGTCTGAAGCTACAACTCAACCGGCCGAAACAGCTGTTGAAGAAGACCAGAAACGAGCGGTTCAATATTATAGCCGAGTTGAGGCCAACGGCCAGAGCAGCATGCGCGTCAAAGTCCGCTCCCCATTTCGGGATTATTACGATAGTCAAGCCTTCAGCGTGACGGCTGAGAACGCTACCGGCCCTTTCGACATTCTGCCGAAGCACCACAACTTCATTTCACTGCTCAGTCCGTGCGAGCTGATGATTCGCAGCGTCGATGAAGGGGACCAGCGGATCCGTATTTCCGGCGGCTTCATGCATGTCAAAGCCGACCAAGTTATCGTGTTCCTTGACGTGTAAAGTTTTGCTAAAATAATACGCCTATGTCCAAGCGTGTGTTTGTAGGTATGTCCGGCGGCGTCGATTCGTCGGTGACAGCGGCTTTGCTGAAACAGCAGGGCTATGCCGTCACGGGCGTCTACATGAAAAACTGGAGCCAGGACTTGCCGGGCTTTGTCTGCCCGTGGAAGGAAGATTTTCAGGATGCCAAACGGGTGGCGGTGCAGCTGGGCATCGACTTCAAGCTGTATGATTTCGAGACCGATTACCGGCACAAAGTCGTCGACTACATGGTGCGTGAGTACCGGGCCGGTCGCACGCCCAACCCGGACATCATGTGCAACCAAGAGGTCAAATTCAAGCTATTTCTGGAAACGGCACTTAGCGAAGGTGCCGACTATATCGCCACCGGCCACTATGCCCGAGTAGTCTGGAGTACTAAAGACGAAAGAATAAAGAGTAAAGACTATCCGATGCTCTACGCCGGGGTTGACGGGAGTAAAGATCAATCATACTTTCTGTATCGTGTCACCGAAAAAGCTCTGCGCCACAGCCTGATGCCGATCGGCGAGCTGAAAAAACCGGCTGTGCGCCAGCTGGCCAAAAAACTCGGCTTGACTACCGC
>CAZXCS010000008.1:16626-19978 GCA_964639195.1 uncultured Candidatus Saccharibacteria bacterium
CCGAAAACCAACAAAACCTACCGGGTACGCGTGCGCTACCGCGGCCCTCTGATCAAATGTACGATCAAGGGCAGCAAGCTCAGCCTAGAAGAACCGCAACGCGGCGTGGCCGCCGGACAGTCCGCTGTTATCTATTCGGACGATAACGTAGTCGGCGGGGGGATTGTAGCCTGACCTGTTAAAGGCGACATTTCATTAGTGCCGACAGAAACAGCCCACCGGGCTGTTCTGGGTGGCGGTATCATCAGCTAGTCTGCTACAATTTACAGATATGACAGCCCAGGAAATTCGTAAGGCGTACTTGGATTTTTTTGTGGCCCGCGGCCACAAGGTCATTCCGAGGGCGCAGCTGGTGCCGCAGAACGATCCGACGACCCTCTTTACCGGCAGCGGCATGCAGCCGCTGATTCCGTATCTTCTGGGTGAGACGCACCAGGACGGTACCCGGCTGGTCGATTCTCAAACCTGCCTACGCGCCCAGGATATTGACGAAGTAGGCGACAATCGCCACACGACCTTTTTCGAAATGCTAGGTAACTGGTCGCTTGGTGACTATTTCAAGGCCGAGGAGATTCCGTGGTTGTTTGAATTCCTGACCGACGTGGTCGGCTTGGATCCTGAGCGCCTGTACGTCACGTGCTATATCGGCAACGACCAGTTCAAGATCCCGAAAGATAACGAAGCCGCCAAACTCTGGCAGGATCTCTTTGCCAAGAAAAACATTCCGGCTGAAACGGTCGAAATCGGTTCCGAATCAGATGGTTATGAGAAGGGCATGGGCGACGGCCGGATCTTTTTTTACGACGGCAAGAAAAACTGGTGGAGCCGGGCCGGCGACGAGGCTGGCACACCGGTCGGTGACCCGGGCGGCCCGGACACCGAAGTTTTCTACGATTTTGGCTCCACACACGACACCAAATGGGGGGCCAATTGCCACCCCAACTGCGATTGCGGCCGCTTCCTGGAGATCGCCAACAGCGTGTTCATGGCCTACAAGCGCACCGCGCAAGGCTTCGAGCCGCTGGCCAAGCCGAATGTCGACTTCGGCGGCGGCCTGGAGCGCATCGCGGCCGCCAAGCTGCACAACCCCGATGTTTTCCGCATCAGCTTGCTGCGACCGATTATCGAAAAGCTTGAAGCTATCTCTGGCAAGAACTATGAGTCCCACACAGAGAGCATGCGCGTCATTGCCGACCATTTGCGCGCAGCAACCTTCCTGGCAGTTGACGGTGTGGTGCCAAGCAACAAAGAGCAGGGCTACGTCATGCGCCGGTTGATCCGACGAGCCATCCGCCATGCTTTTGATCTGGGCGTGGAGCAAAGCTTCCTGGAGCAGGTCGTGCCGGTGATCGCTGATCTTTATAGAGACGACTTACCAGAGGTCGCCGCCGCTCGCGACAAGGTCATCGACGTGCTCGTAAAAGAAGAAAAAGTCTTCCGCCAAACCCTTCGCAAAGGCATACAGGAGTTCCGCCGGCTGGCGGGCAACGAACTGACCGGCGAGACCGTCTTCAAGCTGTACGATACGTACGGTTTTCCGACCGAGCTAACTTTCGAGGAAGCTTTCAAACAAAACCTGCCGGTGGCCCAAGCTGCCCAGGCTGAGTTTGAAAAGCTGATGAAGGAACAACGACAACGGAGCCAGACCTCCAGCAAGGGCGTATTTAAGGGTGGCCTCGGCGGCCAGACCATGCAGCACAAGAAATACCACACCGCCACCCATCTGATGTATCAGGCGCTACGGGACGTACTGGGGGATCATGTTATCCAGAACGGTTCCAACATCACCGAGGAGCGTTTGCGGTTTGATTTCAGTCATCCGGATAAAATGACGCCGGAACAGATCAAACAAGTCGAGGATATTGTAAACGAACAGATTCATAAAGACCTCAAAGTGTCATTCCAGGAATATCCAACCAAAGTGGCGATTGAAGAAAAGGGTGCGCTCGGCCAGTTCGGCGACCGCTACGGCGGCACGGTGAAGGTCTATAAAATGATTGCCGACGGTGCTGACAACCCATTCAGCTTCGAAATCTGCGGCGGCCCGCACGTTGACCACACATCGCAGCTGGCCGAAGGCGGCAAATGCTTCAAGATCATCAAAGAAGAATCGTCCAGCGCCGGAATTAGAAGAATCAAAGCCGTTCTCGTCTGATGACCCGCCTAATCCCTGTGCTAAAATAGTGCATATGCTTCAGAAATTTAAAGCGGTCAGTGCCGATGTTGCCCGCCGAGCCAGCAAGGAGGCCGGCAAGGCCGCGGCTAAGGCCCGTGATACGGCCAGAGACAGGGTTAAGACGGTTAAGGCCAAACAAAAGGCCAAACAAAGTGAGCAGTATCTGGTTGCGCTGGATATCGGCACGGAGTTCGTCAAGGCCCTCGTCGGCAAAATCAACGCCGAGGAAGGCAGCCTGGAAATCATCGGTGTCGGCCGCACCCACCAGAACTTAAGCGATATGCAGGCCGGTGCCATTTCCGACATCGCCGGTGTCGTCGAAAACTGCGACCAGGCACTCAACCAGGCCGAAGAACAGGCCGGGGTCAGTGTCCGGACATGCATCATCGGTATCGCCGGCGAGCTCGTGAAGGGTACGACGACTACTGTGCGGGTAACGCGTAAGGATCCGACCAAACCGCTGGACATTGCCGAAATGGAGAAGATTATCAATCTGGTCCAAATGCGCGCCCAGGACAAAGCCAAGCAGCAGCTGGCCTGGGAGCTGGGCGGCAAGGAAGTCGACGTGCGACTAGTGAACAGCGCGCTGGTCAGTATCGAAATCGACGGCTACCCGGTCACCAACCCCATCGGTTTCCAAGGTAAAGACGTCGTCATCCAGCTGTACACTGCCTACGCGCCAATGATACACATCGGGGCACTCGAGAAAACCGCCCAAGAGCTCGATCTTGACCTGCTGGCTGTCGCGGCCGAACCGTTCGCCGTCGCCCGCGCGGTCATCGGCAACAACCCCGACCAAAACTTGAGCGCCATCTTGATGGATGTTGGTGGCGGTACCACCGACATTGCCGTCATTAACGAGGGCGGCGTGCAAGGGACCAAAATGTTTGGCATCGGCGGCCGGGCCTACACCCGGGCGGTTGAGCGCGATCTAGGCGTGGAGTTCGAACAGGCAGAGGAGCTAAAAGTCGGCCTGAGCACCAACAAAGTACCGGCCGCCCGTCGTCCGGCCGTAGAGAAGGCCCTGGCCAAAACGGCCGACGTCTGGATCGGCGGCATCGAACTGGCGCTAAGCGAATTCACCAAGCTCGACCACTTGCCGCACCGTATGTTCCTCTGCGGCGGCGGTTCGTCCCTGGACCTGCTGATGGAACGCCTGGAAGATACCGATTGGTT
>CAZXCS010000009.1:0-13846 GCA_964639195.1 uncultured Candidatus Saccharibacteria bacterium
TTCAGTGATGCGGATGGCAGCTACAGCTATCACGATGAGCCGGTGCACAGCGTTATCAAAGTCGAAACCCACAACCACCCGACAGCCATAGCGCCAGTTCCGGGAGCAGCCACAGGGATCGGTGGCGAGATCCGCGACGAAGCGGCCACCGGCCGCGGCGCCAAATCTAAAATGGGTCTAGCCGGATACACCGTATCAAACCTGGATATTCCCGGTGCTCGGCGGCCATGGGAACATCCGTATGGCAAGCCGGACCGCATCGTGTCGGCGCTGGACATCATGCTCGACGCGCCGATCGGCGGCGCCGGTTTTGCCAACGAGTTCGGCCGGCCTAACCTGGCTGGCTACTTCCGCACCTACGAACAACAGTGCGGTGACGACGTCTGGGGCTACCACAAACCGATCATGATCGCCGGCGGCCTAGGCAACATCCGCGACAAGCACGTCCAGAAGCAGCGGCTGCCTGTTGGCAGTCTGATCATCCAGCTGGGGGGGCCGGCCATGCTCATCGGCCTCGGCGGCGGTGCGGCCAGCAGTCTACAAACCGGCCAAAGCCATGAGGACTTGGACTTTGCCTCGGTACAGCGGGCGAATGGCGAGCTGGAACGCCGCGCCCAGGAAGTCATCGACCACTGCTGGAGCCTGGGCAACGCCAATCCGATCCTCAGCATCCATGACGTCGGCGCAGGCGGCTTGTCCAATGCTTTGCCGGAACTCGTCCATGATTCGGGACGTGGAGCAGTCTTCGAATTGCGCGATATCCCCAGCGCCGAGCCCGGACTCAGTCCGATGGAAATCTGGTGCAACGAAGCGCAGGAACGTTACGTACTCGGCATTGCTCCGGATGATCTGGAACGTTTCCGTGCCCTGTGTGAGCGTGAGCGCTGCCCGTTCGCGGTGGTCGGCACACTGACCGAAGACGAGCAGTTGGTCGTCAGTGATTCTTTGCTCGGTAACCGGCCAGTTGATTTGCCGTTTGAAGTGCTGTTCGGCAAACCGCCGAAAATGACCCGCGAATTCAAGCCGGTCAAAACCGAACCAGCAGCGCTGGATGTTTCTAAAATCAAGCTTGCTGAAGCCGTCGAGCGAGTGCTTAAACTGCCTTCTGTCGGCAGTAAAAAATTCCTGATCACCATCGGCGACCGCACGGTCGGTGGGCTTGTCACCCGCGACCAAATGGTCGGACCATGGCAGGTGCCCGTAAGCGATGTCGCCGTGACAGCCGTCAGTTTTGACAGCGACCGAGGCGAAGCCATGAGCATGGGCGAGCGCCCGTCGCTGGCACTCATCGATCCACCGGCCGCCGCACGCATGGCTATCGGTGAAGCCATCACCAATATCACCGCCTCTGACGTGCAGCAATTATCGGATATTAAGCTGTCGGCCAACTGGATGGCCGCCGCCGGTTATAAAAGTGAAGACCAGCACCTGTTCGACAGCGTACGGGCCGTCGGCGAAGACTTTTGCCCGGCGCTGGGCCTGACCATCCCGGTCGGCAAAGATTCCCTAAGCATGCGCACCACATGGGACGACAAGAGCGTTACATCACCGGTATCGCTGGTTATCACCGGCTTCAGCCCGGTACGCTCAGTCAAGCGGACATTGACGCCGCAGCTCGACCTGGGCCAAGCAACGTCGCTTGTTTTGATCAATCTCGGTAATCCGGCGCCACAACTGGGCGGTTCGGCGCTGGCACAAGTCTATAATCAGCTCGGTAATCAAACGCCGGATGCCGACCCGGCCATCCTGAAAGATTTCTTTGCCAAGCTTACGAAGCTGAAGTCCGCCGGCACAATTCTGGCCTACCATGACCGCTCCGACGGCGGCCTGCTGGCCACGGCGGTCGAGATGGGCTTCGCCAGCCGCTGCGGACTCGAGCTAGACCTAAGCGATCTGCCGGGGACGATGCTGGAGAAAATTTTCAATGAAGAGCTTGGGGTTGTTATTCAGGTCGCTGCTGCTGAACAGGCGAAAGTTGTAAAGTTGTTCGGCGACAGAGCCGTGCCTGTCGGCCATCCGACCCAAGACCAGACTATAGTAATCGCCGACGGACAGGAAGTGTATCGAAACAGCCGCGCCGAGCTGGAAAAGTGGTGGAGCGATACCAGCTATCAAATCCAAAAGCTACGTGATAACCCCATAAGTGCCGACCAGGAATTCGCGGCGATTGGCGATGATAAAGATCCGGGTCTGTCATCCACGTTGAGCTTCAAGCTCAGACGCAATGACTACCGCACCAAACCAAAGGTGGCCATCTTCCGCGAGCAGGGCGTCAATGGCCATATTGAAATGGCGGCCGCGTTTGACCGGGCCGGTTTCACTAGCGTCGACGTCCATTTGAAAGACATCAGCAGCGGCCGTGTTGACCTGAAAGACTTTGCCGGTCTTGTCGGCTGTGGCGGCTTCAGTTACGGTGATGTACTCGGGGCAGGCGAGGGTTGGGCCAAATCTATCCTCTTTAATCCGCAGTTGCGTACAAAATTTAGTACATTTTTTACTCGGCCGGACACATTCAGCCTCGGTGTCTGCAACGGCTGCCAGATGTTCGCCGCTTTGAAAGAATTAATCCCCGGGGCAGAATCCTGGCCGACGTTCCTGAAAAATAGCTCGGAGCAGTTCGAAGCCCGCCTCGTGCTGACCAAAATCAACGAGTCACCATCAATATTTTTCAAAGACATGGCCGGCAGCGTGCTGCCGGTGCCAACGGCCCATGGCGAAGGCCGGGCGGAGTTCGCCAGCGATAAAGATAAAGCCCGGGCTTTGGTTAGCGCCCAGTTTGTTGATAATTACGGCCGGGCTACTGAAGCATACCCGGCGAATCCGAACGGTTCACCGGACGGCATCACAGCCCTGACCACGCCTGACGGTCGGGCTACCATCATCATGCCGCACCCGGAGCGAGTGCATTTAACCAAAGAATTATCCTGGCATCCAGCCGATTGGGGCGAGGAATCGCCCTGGATGCAGCTCTTTCACAATGCCCGCGCCTGGGTCGGCTAGGCAGCTGATTCGGCGCTGCTGAGCGTGGCCGTCCAGCCGGATTCACAGGTTTCCGCCGAGTCCGCATTTTTACCGTGCAAGGGCAGGACAAGGCAAGTCTCATCATCCAGCTTGACTTCAACGCCGCCGCCGGGGGCCGGCGCCACACTCTCAATCGTGCCGCCAATGTTGAGATCCGATACTTGCTCTTCGCCACGCGTAATGAAAGGCACGCTGTCGGATAAAATTGAGAAGGCGGCCGGGGTACCTTGCCAGCGCTCAGTCAATGCACGCGCTCGCTCCGCCCTGGCTTCGGCAGTTTCCAGTCCGCCGCCGGGTAGTTGTTCATGTGCAAAACGTTCGACATCCAGCCATAGAGCTTCTCCGGTCGGTTCGGTTTCGGGCAACGCGGGCACGGGCTAGGCCTCTAAAAACTCTATGCACTGGGCATATTTGGCATCATCGATTTTGCCCTCGGTATGCATGATTTCGACCAGTTCGCGCGTGGTCATAAAGGCGTGAAGTGTGTAGCCTTTAGCCGCCAGGTTTTCGCCGCCGCCTTTGCCGTAATCAAGCAGTACTATGGCGTCCTTGACCTTCAGCCCCTGTCCTTCGATAGCGGCGATGGCCTCCAGTAGGGAAGTCGCCCGGGTGCAGAGGTCTTCGATCATCACCACCGTTTCCCCCGGTTTATACTCACCCTCAAGGCTCTTTTGCAGGCCATAATCTTTTTTGAGGCCTTCCTTGCGCATGAAAATCCACGGACGGTCCAGCTCCAGGCTGACGGCGCCGGCGATTGGCAGGGCGGCATAGGCCACACCGGCCAGCCGGTCGTAGTCGATGTCTTGCAGCATGTCAGCATACAGCTTAGCGATCTTTTTCATAACTTTCGGATAACTGATGAACAACCGCAGGTCGAGATACATCGGACTCTTGATGCCGCTCTTAAAGGTAAAGTCACCAAACTTCAGTGAGCCCATCTCGAACAAATCAAGCGCCAACTCTCGTTTCTGCTCAGCTGTTGCCATGTCCACCTCCTCGATTTTGATTAATCTCATCGCGGGCCTTACGGGCTTCGTCAGCAGCCGCTTGGGCAAAGTCATCACCCGAAGACGCGTAGATAATGGCCCGCGCCGAATTAATGATCAGCCGGTCGCCACCGGCCTGGAGCGTAGCAGCTACGTCACCGCCCTGAGCTCCGATGCCCGGCACTAGCAGGTACATGTCATCGCCGACGACACGGCGAATCTCCGCTAATTCATCAGGGTAGGTGGCGCCGACGACCAGCAGACAGTTGCCATTGGCATTCCACTTGCTGGCCACGTTTTCGGCGACCTGCAAATACAGCTTCTTGCCGCCAAGCTCGAGGTCCTGGAACTCACCGGCGCCTGGGTTTGAGGTGCGGCACAGCACAATGATTCCCTTATCTTTGCAGTCCAGGAAAGGCTGTACGGCTTCCTGGCCTAGATATGGCTGGACGGTCACGGCGTCCACACCAAGATAGTCGAATGCAAAGGTGACGTAGTGGTCGTTGGTGTTGCCGATATCGGCGCGTTTGAAGTCCAGAATGATCGGCAGGTCCGGATAGCTTTGCTTGAGATAATCACAAGTCTGCTTGAGGACTGTGACGCCATCGCTGCCGGCAGCCTCATAAAACGCTGAATTCGGTTTGAACGCGCAGGCAAATTCGGCTGTGGCGTCGATGATAGCTTTGTTGAAATCAAGCAGTGACAGTTGCCCCGGGATTTTTGGTGGGTACGGGTCGAGCCCGACGCACAGCAGAGAATTGGCTTTGGCCTGCCGGGCACCGAGTTTCTCCAGAAAGGTCATCACAGTATATAATATCTATAAATAAGGGGAGGAGCAATGCCGAAACAGCCCGCCGTGTTTTTAGACCCGGCTAAGACCTTCGACGACAATTTCGACCACGGGCCGTTTCCGCTAGCTGGCAGCGAGGCTGCCTACGCCAACCAGGGTGAGCCGCAGTACACGTTTCTCGGCTATCCGGTCTACTCTCCGTTCGGCATCGGCGCCGGCAGTTTGCCGACCAGCCGGCACATCAAGTACGCGTTTGAGCGCGGCTTCGACGTCGTCGTCTATAAAACCCAGCGCAGCGTGCCGTTCCCGGCCAATGAGTTCCCCAACGTCGTCTACGTCGATGTGCAAGGTGATCTGACGATGGACAAAGCAGCCCAGCCGCTGGTCGGCTACAACACCTCCGATGCGCCGCTGAATAAGCTGACCATCACCAATTCTTTCGGCAACCCGTCACGCGGCCCGGAGTTTTGGGTTGAAGACATGAAACGGGCGGTCACTTACCAGGGTAAAGGCCAGCTGCTGGTTGCAGGCGTGGTCGGTACCATCAAACCTGGTTTCAGCCCCGAAGATTACTACGAAGACTTCGCCCAAACCGCCAAACTGGCGGCCGGCACCGGTGTGCGGGCTGTCGAAATCAACTTTTCCTGCCCGAACGTCGCTAAAGAGGGTGTGCTGTGCTACAACCATGATGCCGTAGCCACGATTGCCCGGCGGGCTGATGAGTTGGTGCCCGATTTGCCGTTGATCGGCAAGCTCGGCTACTTCACGCCCGATCAACAGGACTTGCTGGAGCAGATTGTAGTTGATAGCGCCCCGCACCTGGCCGCTTTCTCGGCCATCAACACCATCCCCGCAGCGGTGGTCGACGAGCAAGGACAGCAACTACTCCCCGGCGAAGGCCGGCTGAAAAGCGGCATCTGCGGTGCCAGCATCAAGTGGGCCGGCCTGGACATGGTCCGCAGACTGGTGGCGATCCGCAACAAACACGGCTTGAAATTCGAGGTTGTCGGCATCGGCGGGGTCATGACATCGGCCGACTTCCAGGATTACCGCGAGGCCGGGGCCGACGTCGTCCAATCGGTCACTGCCGCCATGTGGAATGCCAATCTAGCTGAACAAGTCAAACAGACACTGAGCGACTAGAGCCTAGTCGAGCCAGAGGGCTTTACGACCATTGACGGTGGCAATGTCTGCCAGCACATCGAGGTCGTACAGCCGTTGGGCTTCCAGCAGGAACCGTAGCTCGGTCCACATGTCCCCATCGGTAAATGGCTTGTAAATGTCTTGGATATCGTCAGCACCGATCGCAACCGTTAATCCGGCACTCAACATTTCTTTGACCGGCGTAACTGCATTGTGTATCGGTCCGATTATGTCGTCCGGTTGGCCGGCGACCCAACTATTGTCAATCCAAGCCGTGGGGCAGGCGACAACCATAATGCCGGCTTCTTTCATTTTCCGGTATAACTCATGGCGGTAGGCCCGCGGTTGGGCTCCGATTGAAATCGAGTGAATGGCGACCACTTTACCTTGATAGCCGTGTTCGAGTGTTTTGTTCACCAGCAGCTCGGTATCCCTCTGGTCGGGCGAGTTGAACTGGTCAACGTGCACATGCAAAGGCTTGCCGCCATTCTTCTTTGCAGCCTCAAACAATATGTCCAGATGCTCAGCCTCTTGTCCTGCATCTTTTTCCGGCAGACCACCGATAAAATCAGCGAACTCGGCACCAATCTCAAACCATTTGCGAGCCTGCGGATCGAGAACACCCTTAACGACTTGGTTGATAAATTTAATCTCGAGCTTGCCGCCGTAATTATCCCGCAAGCGTTTAGCCGCCCGAATGGCTTTGTCTTCAACAACTGGATCGACATCGATATATGCAGCCAGTGCTTGGCCGCCTTGGGCGATCAAAGCTTCGACCACCCGCACCATATTGGCATAAATATCATCGACGCTGGCAGCCGCCTTATATTTGTCCGGGTAATCCCATTTTTCTTGCAGTGTGCCGTTAGTCAGTTTGATGTTTTCGGCGTCCAGGATAAAAGCCCGGTCAATGTGGGCGTGGGCATTGACCCAGCCGCCTTTGGCTTTGATTTTTTCGAGGAGGATTTGTTTGGGATCGATCAGTTCTGCCATGATTTTACTCTAGCACGTTTATTAGGCAGTGGATGCCGCCACCAGCCTTTTTGAATTCGCCGACATCGACCTCATGGACGTGCAGCCCGAGCCGTTTCAGATCTTCCCGGAATCCATTCGGCATGCCGGCGCCGACCACGACATCACTGCCGCTGACAAATGAGTTGGCGGCGTAGGCTTCGGCGGCCGTTTTGGACAATGTCAGTAAGTTCGGTACCAGGCGCTTCAGCAGCAGACGTGAGTTGGCGGAAAAGGCCGACGGGTAGTAGAAGGCCGTGTCGGCTGTAATCGGTAAGAATGCCATATCGAGGTGGTAAAAGCGCGGGTCCACCAGCCGGAGCGGCACAACGTCGACGACCAGCTTCTGAGCCAGCTCCTCACAACTGTTGACGCTGGCCCGGAAGCCGGTACCGACGAACAGCATGTCGCCCAAAAATAAGGTATCGCCGCCCTCGAACGGAAAGATGTTGGACAAGGCTCTCGTGCGGAAGCCGTGGTCCCGGAACCAGTCGCGGTAGTAGATCCGTTCCTTCTGCCGCTGCGGATAGCGGAAGTTGGCCAGCAGCACGGCGCCGCCCCGGACGATGCCCTGGTCTGTGGCGAACACCATGTCCGGCACGTCCGGCTGTTGGTCGATGATATCCACTTTGACATGCAGCGCCCGCAGTGTGGCTACAAGCCGGTCCCATTGCTGCAGCGCCCGCGCCGGATCGACGGAGTGCGGCTGCATATGCGGGTTAATCACGTAATCGACGGTGAAGTGCGTCGGCCGACAGAGCAGGACCCGTCTGACGCGCTGCGGGTTAGCGACAGTCACCAGGCGCCCCGCTAGACCTTGGCTTCCTGGAGCTTGGTGACCATTTCCTGGGCGACGGACACGGTGGTGATGAGCGGAGTATTGGACTTGACGGCTTTCTCGCGGATGATCTGGCCATCAGTCTTTTCCTTGACCTTACTGGTTGCCCGGTCCGGTACGGTTGGAATGTTGATGATCAGGTCGAACCGCTTGGCATCCAGCAGGTCGCCGAGGTTAGGCTTCAGCTCGGGGCTGCTGATCTTATTGACCAGGATCGCATCGATGCCGTTGGTTTTCAGGAACTTGTGGGTTTTGTAAGTTGCATACAGTTGGTAGCCGAGGCTGTTCAGGATTTTCAGCTGCGGCAGCAGTTTGAGTTTCTTGTCGCGGCCGCCGATCGCCAGCAGGGCGGTGCGCTGGCGTCGCTGGGCCAGTTTCATCTGCAGGGTGTAGTGTTCGATAAAGCCGGCCGAGGCGTTCTGGTTGAAGAAGTGGTCGCCGCTCTCCATGAAAGTCGCCAGCTTTTCATCAAAGACGGTGTTGGGTGTCTCGACGGCGACAGCTTCGACGTGCCCCTTATACAATTTGACGGTCACGGTACCGGTGATCTTCTCGTTGACTTTGTCTTCGTAGGCATTGAGGTCGTCCATCAGCGGCTCGAACCACAGAGCGCCATACACCAAGTAGGCCCATTTCTCATCAACTATGGTCTTAAATTCGTTTTCCAACCGGGTGCTGGTGTAACGCTCGAGGGCTTTGTGAGCGGTTATAATCGTTTCGCCGGCCGGTGATTCGTACAGCCCGCGGACCTTCAGGCCGATCACCCGGTCCTCCAGCAGGTGCACGATGCCGATGGCATGCTTGGCGGCACGCTTGTTCAAGAGCCGGATGCTTTCTACCAGCGACATTTGCACGCCATCGACGGCCACCGGTAGGCCCTTTTCAAACTCGATGGTGATGTATTCCGGCTTGTCCAGCGCCTTTTCGGGCGGCACACAGACCTGGAGGATCTTGTCGAGCGGCGGGATCAGGGCCGGATTTTCGATTTCGCCACCTTCGCCGGTCACACCCCACATGTTGTCATCATAAGAGTAGGGCTTGTCGGCGGTCTGGCGGACCGGGATGCCGTGCTTACGGCAGTATTCCAGCTGTTCCTTACGGCCCATGCCCCATTCACGGACCGGCGCGATGACTTTGATGTCCGGGTTCAGCGCCAGGGCCGAGCCTTCGATGCGGATCTGATCGTTGCCCTTGCCGGTGCAGCCATGAGCAATGGTGTCGGCGCCTTCCTGGGCGGCAATTTTGACGGCCCACTTGGCCAGCAGCGGCCGGCCGAGCGGTGTAGACAGATAATACCGGCCCTGGTACATGCCGTTGGCTTTGATTGATTTTGCAATGTAGCCCTCGGCAAATTCTTCTTTGGCGTCGACCACTATGGCTTTTATGGCGCCGAGCTTCAGAGCTTTCTCGCGGATTTCCGTCAAGTCGTCGGCTTGCTGCCCGATATCGACGGTCAGGGCGATGACTTCGGCTTTGTATTCGTCCTGGATCCATTTCAGCATCGTCGAAGTGTCGAGGCCACCGGAGTAGAGCAACACGACTTTTTTGACTTCACCCTTGCGTCCCTCGTGGGATGCAACCTTGACGTACTGATTTTTGCTCTTTAGTGCCATTCTTACCTCAAATTGTTAGGTTAGTGCTGTCAGATAGCCTACATTTCTTCCAAATACCTACCTGAATCAGTAAAAAGTGTACTTTACTGCTTACGTAATGTCAAGCGGCTTGCAAGAGGCCGGGGGCATGCTACACTAAAGATATGAATCAAGTGGGGACGTCGGACCGTTTGCAACTACTGACAGGACGCGCCCATCCCGAGCTGGCGGCTGAAATCGCTGAGAACCTCGGCCTCAAGCTGGCTAACATCCAGCTCGGTAATTTTGCCAACGGTGAAATCAGTATCCGCTTCAATGATTCGCTGCGCGGTAATGACGTTTTCATCATCCAGACCCACGGCGATCGCGTCCACGAATCAATCTTCGAGCAATTGCTGATGATTGACGCCGCCAAGCGTGCCTCGGCGCGTAGCATTACGGCGGTCTGTCCGCTCCTCAGCTACGCCAGGCAAGATCGAAAAAGTGCGGGCCGCGAACCAATCGGGGCCCGTTTGATAGTCGACATGCTGGCGGCCGCTGGCGCCGACCGAATCATGAGTGTCGACCTGCACTCCGGCCAAACCCAGGGCTTTTTCGACGGGCCGTTCGACCACCTGATTGCGATGCCACTGTTCAAGAAGTACATCCGCGAAAACCTGCATAATGACGTGGTGTTCGTGTCGCCGGACGCGGGACGCGTGAAAATGGCCGAGCGCTACAGCAGCTCACTGGCCACCAGCATGGCCATAATTCACAAGACGCGTTCCACGATCAAACATAACAGCGTCGAAGCCAAGCACCTGATAGGTGATGTGCAGGGGCGGACATGTATTATCGTCGACGACATGATTGATACCGCCGGTACGTTTTGTGCCGCTGCGGAGTTGCTGAAAGAAAAGGGCGCCGGCGATATCTACGGCCTGGCCACCCATGGCATCTTCTCGGAGCCGGCGCTGGAACGGATCGAAGCCTCAGCGTTCAAAAAAATCGTCGTCACTAATACCGTGCCGATCGATACCAAAGGCGTGACCAAAAAGATCGACGAGCTGTCGGTGGCCAAGCTACTGGCCGACGCGATTAACGCCGTGGCCCACGGCCAATCGGTGTCTGCACTCTTCGAAGGCCAGAACCAACTCTAAGCTACCCCGCCAGCCGCGGGGATTTTTATAGTCTTCGCCGGTACATCTTGCGCGGCCAGCAGTCTTACAGTATAGTCATTCCGTTATGCCATTTCATGCAATAGTCGGAGGCCAGCGCGGCGACGAGGGCAAGGGCCGGTTCGTCGACCTGGTAGCCGATAAATATAGCGTTGTGGCCCGCGGCAACGGTGGGTCTAATGCCGGGCACACCGTCGTACCGGACGGGGTGATTTCGATCGCCTTGCACCAGATACCGTCCGGGATCGCCCACCCGGGGAAGCTGAACATCATCGGCACCGGTGTGTATGTCGACCCGCGCCGCTTGGCCGCTGAAATTGCCGGTTTGCAAGCAGCCGGTATGGATGTTTCGCCCAAAAGCCTGCTGGTCAGTGACACCGCCCACTTGGTGATGCCGCACCACTTGGCACTCGATGCCTTGCGCGAAGGCGGCTCCAAGGCCCAGGGCAGCACCCAGTCCGGTATTGCCTATGTGGCCGGTGATAAATATCTGCGTGAGGGCTTGCGCCTGGAGTCGCTAAACGACCCGAAATTGCTGTTTGACCATGCCTACGAGGCGTTGCAGAAAGTCAATGGCAGCCTGCCGAAACCGGACCAGCGCTCGGCCGACGATATCAAACAGGAGATTACGGACTGGGTCAATGCCACCCAGCAACTGCTGCCGTTCGTCGCCGACACCGTAGCGGTGGTCAATGACCGGCTTGAAGCCGGCGAGTACGTGCTTGGCGAAGGCGCCCAAGCCTTTTGGCTGGATATCAACCACGGCATGTACCCGTCAGTCACCTCATCGTCAACCACGGTGGCCGGACTGCTCGACGGCCTCGGTATCTCACCCAAGCATCTGGAGAAAGTCAGTCTGGTGGTCAAAGCTGTCAAATCACATGTCGGCGGCGGCCCGTTTGTGACCGAAATTACTGACGAAGCCCTGGCTGAAACCATCCGCGGGAAGAAGGGCGTAACTGACAGCGAGTACGGCGCCACCACCCAACGGCCGCGCCGGATCGGTTATCCCGACCTGGTGGAATTAAAAAACGCCATCCGTGTCAACGGCGCCGACGAAGTATTGCTATCCAAGCTCGACCACGTGCCCCGTTACGGTGCATCGGTGCAGGTCGCGACCAGCTATAGTCACAACGGCGTCAGCCGCCAGACGGCGCCGAGCTCGGCGGCAGCGCTGTTTGATTGCCAGCCTCAGTACCAGGAGCTGCCGACTTGGCAGGGTGATATCAGCCATGTCCGGCAATTTGACGACTTGCCAAAAGCCGCGGCCGACTTTGTGGAACTCTTTGAGCAGCACCTGAAGCTGCCTGTAAAGCAAGTCGGCGTCGGCGCCGGCCGTACCCAGGTCATCAGCCGCTAGTCAGCCGGGCCGGCTGGGGCGGGACGCATGGTATAGTGAGGATATGCGGTTTATCCTGAGTCTGGGCTGGGAAGAAGGGATTGCTGACCTCACGCAGCGGCTGGTCCGGGAGCTGTCGGCCGGCCGGCGGGTACTGTGGCTGGTAACCGGCGGTTCCAACCTGCCGGCGAGCGTCAAAATCATGGGCAGCATCTCCGACGATCTTAGCCGTAACCTCACGGTCATGCTGGCGGACGAACGCTATGGTGCGCCGGGCCATGCCGATTCCAATTGGGCGCAGCTGATGGACTCCGGGTTCCAGGGCAAGCACGCCACGCTATTGCCGTTGCTCCAAGCGGGCGACAGCTTCGAACGGGCCGCCGAGCGCTACAACCAGCTGGCCGGACAAGCCTTTAATGAGGCAGAAGTCACCATTTCCCAGATCGGCATCGGTGCCGACGGTCACGTTGCCGGTATCTTGCCCGAGTCACCGGCCGCCCGCGAGACTACGGCTATGGTTATCGCCTACGACAGCCCGCCATACACGCGCTTGACCATGACCTTTCCGGCGCTACAGCGAATTACCGCCGACTACTCCTTCGCCTTCGGCGAAAACAAACGTCAGACCCTGACGATGCTCGAGCAGAAACAACTCGACCCCATCATGCAGCCGGCCCAGATCTTTAAGCAACTACCCGAAGCCTACATTTATAACGACCAGATCGGGGAGCATAAATAGCATGGCCTCGTCTTCACCCAGCGATCCAGGGCTCGAGCCAGCCATTTTCGTCATTTTCGGCATAACCGGCGACCTGTCACAGCGATACTTGCTGCCAGCCCTTTACCATCTGTTCAAGGACAAGCGCCTACACGATCAGACCGAGATTGTCGGCATCACACGGCAGGATTTGAACGCCGAGGAACTTTTTGAACAGGTCGAGCTGTGCGTCAACGAAGTCGACAACGTCTGCGACCCCGTGGCATTACAGGCAATGCACGACCACACCCGGCTGGTGCAGATGGACCCCAACGATGGTCCTGCCTATGCCGCACTGCTGCAAACCTTGAACGATATCGAGGCCGAAAAAGGCGTCTGCATGAACCGCCTCTACTACCTGTCGATTCCGCCGCAGGTTTATACCACGGTGGTCGGGCATATGGGCGAGCAGGGGCTGAATGGCAGCTGCCAGCACGGCCGGGCGTCCACCCGGCTGCTGGTCGAGAAGCCGTTCGGGTACGATTTGGCCTCGGCTGAAGAGCTGGTGGCTGTGACTGCTAAAGTCTTCCAGGAGGATCAGCTGTTCCGTATCGACCATTTCCTGGCCAAGGAAACCGCCCAGAACATCCTGACTTTCCGTTTCAAGAATCCGCTGTTCGTGCCGCTGTGGAACGCCGAGCACATAGCCCGCATCGATATCTCTGCCAGTGAACAGATCGGCATTGAAGGCCGCGTGCAGTTTTATGAACCGCTAGGAGCGCTGCGTGATTTTATCCAGAACCATCTTATGCAGCTGCTGGCCATTACAACCATGGACCAACCGGCGGTTATGGACAGCAATGGCATCCACGAGGTCAAACGGCGCTTGCTGGAACAGGTGCTGCCGGTGCCGGCCGACAAGGTGGCCAGCCGGGTAATCCGTGGGCAATATGAGGGTTATCGTGACGAGGTCAGCAATCCGGACTCCATGACTGAAACCTACGCTGACGTCACACTATACATCGACAGCGAACGCTGGCGCGACATCCCGCTGCGCCTATGGACCGGCAAAAACCTCCACGAAAAGAAGTACGAGATCACCGTCCACTTCCGCGGACAAACCGACGGCTCGGGCAACCGGCTGCAGTTCCGGATCCAGCCGAACGAGGGTATCGAACTGGAGCTCCTCACCAAGCAGCCGGGCTTCGACGAAAAGCTGCAGACGGTGGCAATGGACTTTTCCTACCAGCAGAATTTCGACGACCATGGCCA
>CAZXCS010000009.1:13946-17072 GCA_964639195.1 uncultured Candidatus Saccharibacteria bacterium
TGCAGACGGTGGCAATGGACTTTTCCTACCAGCAGAATTTCGACGACCATGGCCACCCCAACGCCTACGAACGCGTGCTGGTCGACGCCATCAAGGGCGACCAAAGTCTGTTCACCAGCAGCCAGGAGGTGTTGGACAGCTGGCGGGTGGTACAGCCGATCCTCGATGCCTGGAAAGCACACCATGACGACATGATCATCTACCAGCCGGGCAGCGAAGGACCCTTATCTAAGAGCTAAGGGCTCAGCGATTTGCTACACTAGGGAGACTGATGATTACCTATTTCCAAGCCATCGTCCTCGGCCTGTTGCAGGGGGTCACCGAACTATTCCCGATTTCCAGCCTTGGCCATTCCGTGCTGTTACCCTGGGTGCTCAACTGGCACACGATTTTGGCCAGCGAGAGCCGCGGTGAATCTTTTTTTCTGTCGTTTTTAGTCGCCCTGCACGTGGCGACCGGCACGGCCTTAGCGATTTTTTACCGTCGTACCTGGTGGCGGATTATCCAAGGGTTTGTGTCAAGCCTGCGCCGCCAACGCATTGATTCGGCCGACAGCCGGCTCGCCTGGCTGCTCATAATCGCGACCATTCCGGCCGGTCTGATCGGTTTGATTTTCGAGCACAAGTTCCGCGTGCTGTTTGCTAAACCGCTGGCGGCTATTATCTTTCTGGCGATTAACGGTTGCATTTTGCTGGCCGGCGACCGCTACCTCAAACGGATGCCAGGCCGGCACGTTGGCATGAATGATTCGGTCAACAACGTCAGCCGGGCGCTCACTCTGCCCAGGACACTGCTGATCGGTGTCGCCCAAACCGGGGCGCTGTTTGCCGGCATCAGCCGCTCCGGCGTGACGATGGTCAGCGGGCTGTACAGCGGCCTGAATTATGAAGACGCCGCCCGCTTTTCGTTTCTGCTGGCCACGCCGATTATCCTCGGCGCCGGTTTGTATAAATTGCCCGATTTCTTCAGTAGCCTAGACAGCGGCGTCCGCGGACCGATTCTGGTCGGCGGCTTAGTAACCGGTATCGCCGCCTATTTAAGCGTGCGCTACCTGGACCGCTACTTCCAGAACCGGACCCTGAGGCCGTTCGCCATTTACTGTTTGGCTCTGGCCGGGGTGCTGCTGCTCCTTGGGCTGGTGCGTGGTCACTTCTAGGCCATGTTGGTTGATGTTCTGATCGTCGGCTTGGTGGTGAGTGCCCTATACCGCGGCCACGAAATCGGTTTCGTGCGGCAGATGTTATCAACCGCTGGTTTCTTCGTTGGCTTGTTTATCGGTGTCTGGCTGCAGCATTACACCATCCGGTTGGTACATACCGATCTCAGCCGTACCTTGGTGACGGCCGCCACAACGCTGGGCTGCGCCATCATTGTTCTGACCATCGGCGAATACGCCGGCATGCATGTTAAGCATCGCGTCCGCGTGAAACGCATCAACGCGCTCGATAACTGGTTCGGTTCGGCATTGGGTGCTGTTTCGCTGCTCGTCAGCGCCTGGCTGATGGCGGCCATCGTCAGCAGTCTGCCGTTTACAAGTTTGCAAATAGCCGTTGAGCGGTCACGCATCGTCAGCGGCCTCAATCAACTACTGCCTAACGCGCCGGGCGTCATCGCTGAGCTGGGCAGATTGGTCGACCCCAACGGCTTTCCGCAGGTCTTCGTCGGCAGCGAACCGGCGCCGCGAGGCGACATCACGCCGCCGTCACTGGGTGACCTGCAGGCCGCAGTCGCCAAAGACAAAGCGTCGGTCGTTAAAATCGAAGGGCAGGGCTGCGGCGGTATCGTCGAAGGCTCCGGCTTCGTGGTCGGCTCGGATCTGGTGGCCACCAATGCCCATGTCGTGGCCGGTATCCGCCGGCCGTTCGTCCGTGACGGCAACGGCAGCCGGGGGGCCACGCCGGTGTTATTTAACCCAAATCTCGATTTGGCGGTACTGCGTGTCAAACATCTGGCGGGGGGCAGCCTCAGCCTCTCCGGCCAACGGGTTCCATCGGGTACCGGCGCTGCTGTGCTCGGATATCCCGGCGGCGGCAGTTTCCAGGCGACGAGCGCCGCGGTGCTCGATGAGTTCGACGCCCACGGCCGCAACATTTATGATCAACGGAGTACCGACCGCGACGTCTACGAAGTATATGCCACCATCATTCCGGGCAATTCCGGCGGGCCGCTTGTCGCGCGTGACGGTTCGGTAATCGGCGTCGTCTTCGCCGAATCAACTACCTACCAGCACGTCGGTTATGCTCTGGCAATGAGCCGGGTCATCCAGGAGCTGAAGCGGGTAAACGCGACGACGCCTCCGGTCCGGACCGGCAGCTGCGCCGATTGAGCCGTCGGATTCATGCTATAATAGGCCGCGTACTTTAGCGGCGATTGACCCCAGAATTACCATGACACAAAAAAGAGATTTTCTACGTAAAAGTGCCGAGGCTCCGGCCGAGCTGCTTGACTATACCGTCACCTCTACGTTGGAAGCGACCCATAAGTTCGCTACCGCCTTGCCGGAAAACCCGGTCGTCAAGACAACCAATCATTATTGGGAATCGCTCGGACCCGGACTAACGACCGGTGCAGCCGATGACGATCCGTCCGGCATCGCCACCTATTCACAGACCGGTGCTCAGTTCGGCTTTCAGTTCCTGTGGCTAGCTGTCGTAACCTTTCCGCTTATGGCAGTGGTCCAGGAAATGTGCGCCCGGATCGGCATGGTCAGCGGCCGCGGTCTGGCCGGTGCGATTCGACAGCATTTTTCCCGTCGAGTCTTGCTGCTTTGTACCTTTATGCTGTTCGCAGCCAACAGCTTCAACCTTGGTGCAGACCTTGGTGCAATGGCTAAAGCCACTCAGCTGCTGAGGCCCAGTCTGAGCTTTGGCTGGCTGGTATTTGGTTTTACAGCCCTGTGCCTCGGGTTGCAGATTTTTACCCCCTATGTCCGTTATGCGCGCTATCTCAAGTGGCTGGCGCTGATCCTGGTGTCCTATATCGCCTCGGCGTTTCTGGCACACCTGAACTGGAGTGATGTCCTGCAACACACCGTGACACCGAGTCTGACATTCAGCAAGGACCAACTGATTCTGGTCTGTGCCATTCTGGGAACTACCATCTCGCCGTATTTGTTCTTTTGGCAAA
>CAZXCS010000010.1:0-2499 GCA_964639195.1 uncultured Candidatus Saccharibacteria bacterium
GTCATCATGAACGACGGCTCGTTCCGGTCGGTGATAATGGTCAAAAGCATCAACTTCGACCTGATGAGCCCGCAGGAACAGGAAGCCGTCGAGTACAGCTACCAGGGTTTCTTGAACTCGCTGTACTTCCCGATTCAGATCTTTATACGCTCCCGCAAGGTCGACCTGCGGCCCTACATCGAGCGCCTCGATAAAATCCGCAGCGAGCACGACAACATGCTGCTGGCGCTGCTGATGGAAGACTATATCGGCTACATGGACGCCCTCAGCGAGCAGACCAACATCATGGATAAGAACTTCTACGTCGTGGTGCCGTTCTTCCCGGTCGTCGAAGCCCAGCAAATCCTGACCCAGAACAAGAACTTCGTGGCCGGCATCACCAAACTGTTTGACCGCACCGAGCAGCACGTGGTGATCAACGAACCGGACCTGGAAAACGCCAAAAGCGAGCTGCGCAACCGCGTGCAGGCGGTGCTGGCCGGACTGCAGCAGTGCGGCATCCAGGGCCTGCCGCTAGACACCCAGGAGCTGATCGAACTGTACTATGATACCTACAACCCTGACACCGCAACCCGCCAGCAGCTGAAAGATTTTGGCAGCATGACAGCCGACGTCATCATCAAGGGTCAAGGCACGGCGCCGCAGGCCCATTTGCAACGGGAGCTGCAATGACGAAGCCATTCCATATGCCTTTCACCTTTCACCTTTCACCGTTTACCGCGCGTTATCCGTTATCCGTTATCCGTAAAATCGCTGCAGCGTATGGTCAATGGTTAACTGTAAACGTATGGTCAATGGTAAATGGTGAACAGTTAACGGAAGTTTCCGGAGGAGTCTGCTGATGTTTGGTAGGAGCAAGCAGCCCAAGCTCGACCCCGTGGCTATCGCCCAGGCCCAGCGGGCCAGGGAAGAACAGGAAGTCCAGGCGGCATTCCAGAAGGGCGTCACCGCCCTGCGCGACTTCGTGGCACCGAGTTCGTTGGAGTTTAAGAACACCCACTTCCAGCTCGGCACCCGCTACGCCCGAACCTACTACGTGTACGGCTACCCGCGCCAGATCTACACCGGCTGGCTGAGCAGTATGGTCAACCTCGACGAAGTGATGGACATGAGTCTCTACATCTACCCTGTGGAGAGCCAGGTGGTGCTGGAAAACCTGCGTAAAAAGGTCACCAACCTCGAGGCCGGCATCCAGATCGATGCTGATAAAGGCCGCGTGCGGGATCCGGGCAAGCAAGCCGCCATCCTCGACGCCGAGGAAATGCGCGACAAGCTCCAGGTGGGCGAGGAACGCTTCTTCCGTTTCGGCCTGTACTTCACGATCTACGGCGGCAGCATGGATGAGCTGGAATTCATCGCCCACAAAGTCGAGTCGATGCTCGGTCAGCAGCTGGTCTACAGCAAGCCGGCCACCTCACAGCAGGAGCAGGGTCTGGCCAGCACGGCGCCGCAAATGGTCGACCAACTGCAGATCCGCCGCAACATGAGCACCGGCGCGCTGAGCACCAGTTTCCCGTTCACCAGCGCCGACCTCAGCCAGGACAACGGCATCCTCTACGGCATCAATATGCACAATTCCGGCTTGGTCATCTTTGACCGCTTCTCTCTGGAAAACGGCAACTCGGTGGTATTCGCCAAGTCCGGGGCCGGTAAAAGCTTCAGCGTCAAGCTGGAAGCTCTGCGCAGCATGATGTTCGGCACCGAGATCTTCATCATCGACCCCGAGAACGAATACCAGCGGATGTGCGATGCCGTCGGCGGCGCCTATGTACGGCTCAGCCTCGATTCGACAACCCGGATCAACCCGTTCGACCTGCCGCAAGTTGTCGATTCCGATGAGGCCGACAACGCCCTGCGCAGCAACTTGATTACACTGCACGGCCTGCTGCGGCTGATGATGGGCGGCGCCCAGGCTCAAATGCAAGCCAGCGGCGGCCAAGCCATGATGCCGGCCCTGGCGCCTAGCGAAGAGGCCGACCTCGACGCCGCATTGATCGAAACCTACGCCAAAGCCGGCATCACCAACGACCCTCTGACACACACCGCCACACCGCCAGCCATTAGCGACCTCTACGACACGCTGCTGCACATGGGCGGCACCGGGCCGCAACTGGCCCAGCGCCTGCGTAAATACACCAGCGGCACCTTTGCCGGCATTTTCAGCCAGCAGAGCAACATCGACATCAACAACCCGATGGTGGTGTTCAACCTGCGCGACCTTGAGGACGAACTGCGTCCGGTCGCCATGTACATCGTGCTCAATTACATCTGGAACAAGACCAAGACCGACCAGAAGCGCCGCCTGCTGCTGGTCGACGAGGCCTGGCAACTAATGAAGTACGAGGATTCAGCCAACTTCCTGTTCTCGCTCGCCAAGCGGGCACGCAAATACAACCTGGGCATTACCACCATCACCCAGGACGTTGAGGACTTCATGGGTTCGCGCCTGGGCCGGGCGATTGTAGCCAATGCCAGCATGCAGTTCCTGCTCAAGCAATC
>CAZXCS010000010.1:2599-9438 GCA_964639195.1 uncultured Candidatus Saccharibacteria bacterium
CCCGTCGATCTGAACCAGCCCCAAGGCACCATCGACCTCGGCAACCGCCTGACCCCCGGCAGCGGTGGCTTAAACCTACAGTAAGGTTCATGTATGGCAACCGACCTCGACGAAGATGAAGACCTGCAACGAGGAGCCACCAGCCGGTCGCCGGATCCGGCGCAGCAGCACTACGACCAAGAGTTCGATGCCCTGACTGGCCCCGAACACTATGGCCGTGACGCCGAGGAGCCGGAAGGCCTGCGCGATGCCGAGGAAAACCCGAATGACGACAGTGAAGAGGAAGGGCCGCAATACGGCCCACTGACCGAACTGCAACAAAAGCAACGTAATCGGGAAGAGCGATACAATAAGAAACGCCAGGAACGTGTTGCCAAACGCGAAGGGCGTCTTAAGAGCCGGTTCAGCTCGGGGTCGCGCACGAAAAAGAAGTGGGCGATTGCTGGCGCGATCGGTGGTGGCAGCATTATCGCCAGTGTACTGATATTTATAGCCCTATTACCGCTCAAAATTGAGCACATGATAAGCAATATTGATCAGTATTTCGGAGCCCAAACCGCCCAAGCAATCGATACTGAAACAGAGGAACTTTTCAGCGCTTATATCACGCGGCAAGTCCTGCCTGGCATCCAAAACGGCCGGTGCCGCAGCACGGCCGAACCAGGGTGCGTTGGGGCGGTTTCCGGGTCGGGTCCGGTATCCCTGCTGTTCACAGCCTGGAAAGATGGCCGGCTTGAGCAGAAGATGGCAACCAAGTATGGAATCATCGTCGGCAGCAAGGGTAATGGCAACGCGTTATTTCTAAACGTTGAAGGCCATGATTACAACATGAAAAGCGGCGATGATATCTTTAAACTATCCGGTACAAAGGAAGCTGACAGGAAAGCAATCCGGGCGGCAGTAAAGAACGCCCTGAAAGACGCCTCGCTGTACGACAGAACATTCACCCGCTTCAAATACACTGCACTCCTCGCCAGAAAACATGCTATTCGGCGTTGCACTATCGCCTGCGACACTAACGACAAATTTACCGAGAAATATGCTGATAAAAAACTGGCTGCCAAAGCCTACATATTCAACCGGGTAATCGGTCCGTACAGTGAGTCAAAAGCACTGATTATAACTTGCATCTTGTCGGGCAGTTGTGACACGAACCCGAACCAAAGAACCGATGACCCGAACTATCGGGAGCGTATATCTCCGTTTAATCGGGATTTACGGCAAAAACTAGCAGATTATACGGCTGCCCATTCCGCCGAAAAGCTGGCCGATTTGGTGGCCAGTGCCAATGCCGCCTCCCGGGAAGGTGGGGTCGGTAAATACATCACTAAGCAGGTCGCAAATGCCATAATCGATAAAATCGGTGTTGGGGGCGACGCAGCTAAGGCCGTCTCCGGCCAAGCTGTAGATAAGTTTATCCCGATAGCTGGTTGGGCCATCTTTGCTACGTCGATTATCCACTTCATGGACAAAGCTCCAGAACAGCTCAAAGCCTTAAATTATGCCGCTAGCTCAACGGCAGCGGTATCAACTTATACGAGTTTCAAAACTGTGGCCGATGAAGTGCATAGCGGGCATATGGATGCTACGGAACTTGGTTCTTTCACTGATCAGTTATCCAACGGCAGTGTCGATGCCACCTCTACGCCGCTATATAATGACGTGGTCAATGGCAGCTCTGGAAGTACCACGACCGCCAGCCTGATATCATCGGCTTCGGCAGACCCGATAGTGGCAACTACGACAGCGCCACCTTCAAGCTCATACCTATGTGCGGATAACAACCCCGTACCGGCAGGTCAGAAGGTGTGTGATGAAGAGAATTTCTCTGGCGGCAACGCGGTGATCAGCGCCATTAGCGATAAGGTCAAAAACATACCCGGCTGGAGCGCGTTAGTTGCTATCGCTGAACCGCTGCATGCCGTTGCGAATGCGCTTAGCAGCTTTGTTGGCGGCTTATTCTCTCATATACCGGGCTACGATTACGTTACGGGCAAATTGGCCGAGCTGGCAGGGCCTTTGATCAAAGCCCTAACCACCATATTGTTGCCTAACATTCTCGCCGACTCTGTCACCAACGGGCAAACAACTAGCGGCTCAACCAGTTTACTAAGTACCCCGAAGGCTTCAGCCGATTCTACCGACGGATCGCTTCTGCCCGGCGGAGGACGGACATTCGATCTAATCGCCGGCGGGTCAGACGTTGCGCAAAACGAGAGCTGCCAGATACAGCTCGGCTGTGCTCAAATCAGCGACCAACAAGTGGCAGCCGTCCGGAGTAGTCAGCTGGCTGAGCAGAAAAAGGCTTTTGAGAGTGAGTCATTCTTTGCGCGGATGTTCGATACTTCCAGTTCTTACTCAATGATCTCTCGCATAGCCCTGGCTATGCCAAGCAGTCTTGGTAGTTCAGTTCAGGCGCTGTTCGGGAGCTTGCTACAGAACCCTTTCAGCACTATGTCTCATGCTTTTGGCAGTATCTTTTCATCTGACCGTGCCTTTGCCGCTCCCACACCGCGGCCCGATCCGTTTGGTGTCGTCCAAACCGGCTACACCGACGCTCAGATCCCATCCAATCCGGATATTTACTGGGATCAGCACTGCCAAGCCTTCGCGGACAACCCAGCCGATGCCAATGGCTGGTTAGACAGCCAGGTCGCCGACAAAGACACCGGCGAAGCGGTGGCTAAGACCCCTAACCCTTGCTTGCTTATTCAAGCCTCCATTCAAAGTGCCGGCGGCGTGTTTGACAGCTCGCTGCTACCGTCCGACTCGTCGAATGATTCCGGATTCAACAACGGCAGTAGTGCACCCTCGTCCCCCGGTACTTATCGAAATCCCTTGCGCGATGTTAAAAATCTCGGGCAATCTCGAGTCGACCAGGGCGTAGATTATACAGGTTCCGGACCGGTCTACGCCATCGGCAATGGCGTCGTTAAAAACATCACAAATGCTGGCTGGCCGGGCGGAACATTTATCGTCTATCAATTAACTGATGGGCCTGCCAAGGACAAGTATGTATTTTTCGCTGAGAACTGTAGCCCGATTCAGGTAAGCATCGGCCAAACAGTTGATACTAACACCGTGCTCTGCACCATGATTGATGCCAGCCCTCACATTGAAATCGGCTGGGCAAACGGTGCGGCGCTTGGTGAAGCTCTGGCTCATGACGTTTGGGTGGGGTATGACAGCGATGCGTACTTCACGGCCTACGGCCAGAACTTCTCGCAGCTCATGGTTTCCTTAAGTGCGCCGTCCGGTAAAATTGCACCCGGCGCAAAAATGCTCGGTTCACTGCCTCCAGGATGGCCAACATGGCAATAAAGCACCGCTTGCCGCGCCAGCATGTAAACATCGGGTTGCTTAGGCCATGGCTGATGCTAGGTGTGGTATTGCTGATAACGGGCGTGAACTCGGTGGGTGCTCAGGCACTTTCTCAGCTTGATACCGAAGCGATCTATGGCAACTGGGCTAGTTGGGTCCCCGACGATGGATCTGGGGCAGGAAATGGAGCTGGCGGCTGTAGCTCTCCTATGCTGCCTAAGATTAATGATCCAGGTGCTTTCGCTGATGCCATCAACGCCTATATCAAAGCCGCCCGTCCAGACTCGCCACTTGTTGGTGCTGGCGCTAACTTTGTAAAAGCCGGGGTCGACAATAAAATCAACCCGGCGTGGATCGTAAGCATCGCAGAACATGAGAGCTTCTACGGCACGGCCGGTATTGCTACTCAAGGAACCAATAATTCGTTTGGCCTTACCGCTACTTCCAGCCAGCCAAACGTGCAGATTGGTAGCCGATTGTGGTACAAGTTTCCGTCATTCATCGAGAGCCCCTTGCACGAAGGTGAGTACTTAAAGTCTACATATATCGATGAGGGCTTAACTAGCTTCAAAACTATCATCCATAAATATGCCCCGTCCAGTGATGGCAACAACGAAAGCGCATACTTAGCTGCTGTTACCAGCGCCATCGACAAAATTATCAAGGCTGCTGGTGGCAGTGTTGATTGTGCAGCCTCAAGCCTCGGCCTACCGTCCGGAGATGTTGCTACATTGGTAGCCAGCATTCTCAGTAACAAAAATATCTCCTTAACCGACAATGCCACCAAGGACCTCAAAGACACTGCTAGTACCGGTAAGCCTCTCAGCTTGAACATCGTGCGCGTGGTCGCCGGCATGGGCAATGCCGGCTTTAAAATAAAGATCAGTGTCTTTGACAGCGGTCATGGTGGCAACGGGTTACATACCCAGGGTCGGGCAGTCGATGTCTATCAGGTTGGTGACTTACCATTTGCCGGATTCGACACGCCAATAACCTCAGCCGACCCTTCGCATCCTGTGCTACTAGGTTGGTTGAGTAAAAATCTACCTCCTGGTACGGCCGGGGCAACCGGCATAGCCCCCGGCAAGGGTGAGTTGGGCTTACCTAACAATAGCTATCTGGGTGTTGCAAATGATCTGGGCATGCCCCCGGGTTATGCCATCTTCCTTGACCGGCCAGAATTAACCGGCGCTACAGGCCCACATTTTCACATAGGAGTTCCGCAGTGAGACGATACCTAATAACTTTCTTATTAATCGCCCCCGTACTGCTAGGCAGCTTGTTTATATACCGGGCGGTTGTCTTCCGCGTTACCGACACCTCCCCCCAAAACGGAGCCAGAAACGCCTCGGCCTACGATGACATTAGCTTGTCTTTCAATCAGCCCCTTTCTAAATTCGGCTCAATCAGCGCGAATAACCAACTGGATGTCGCCGGCAAAATCACCGGCAAGAAGCTAGCAATAATACCTAAAAGCGGCCTGGTTGTTGACCGGCATTACGTCATTAAGGTTACTGGTATCGTCTCCACCTCAAACAAAGAAATAGCGAGCTACGAGCTAACCTTTGATGTGAAGGACGTGGCATTCAACGATTTAAGCGATGCTACCAAGGCCAAGGTTCGGGGTTTGGGCGAAAAGCATATACCTACTAATCCGCATCAAGCCTTCATTAGTAGCCTGCCTTACACTTCGGCCGCATTCGACATCAGCTTCGTCACCGATCCTGACGGCTTTTTAGTCCAAATTAAGCAGGCGCCGGTCGATGTTAATCGTCAAGCCGCTACCGACTACTTGGGCAAAAACGGTGTGAATGAGAACAATGCCGTTATTAATTTCTTCGTGCTGCCTTATTTAGAAAACAAAGCCGGACCGTAGTCAGATTCTGTATCAGCGTTTGTTGGTAGCCCGAAGGATGTTAGCCGCCGCTTCGAAGCGGGATAACCTGGGCATTATTTGTAAAATGATGTAGTACTACGTCAGCGTCGGTGGTTGTGATAAACGTTTGGTAAGGGGCCAGGTAGTCGGTAAGGGCGTGCCGGCGTTTGCCGTCAAGCTCGCTAAAAACATCATCAAGCAACAGCAGTGGTTGAATTTCGCGAACCGCTTCAATAACCGCAATCTCCAGTATTTTGAGGGCTAGGATGGTGGTGCGGGCTTCGCCGCGTGAAGCCGCAGCGCTAAGAAGCCGCCCGTCAAAAGCTACAATCAGGTCTTCACGATGCGGACCGCTGCCCGTAAAACCACGCCGCATATCAAGCTCCTGGTCGGTCTCCAGTTTTTTTAGCAGCCGGGTCTCGTAATTCTCAAGCGGCCATGGTTGTTCATATACCAGAGTAACCTTTGTCTTACTCCCTGATAGTTCTCGGTATAGTGCCCCGATTTTAGTGTTAAGCTCAGCTACCAATCCGCACCGCGCCCGAACAATTTGCCCGGCAAGCTGGCTAAGGCGTAGGCTCCAGGGGAAAAGGTTAGTCTGATTGGCCCGCCCTGGTTGTTTAAGTAGGGCGTTGCGCTGGGCCAGGAACCGGCGGTATTGGCGGCGGATGTTGCCATAACCCGGTGTCGTCTGTTCTAGAAGATCATCTAGGTACTCGCGTCGTCGCTCGGGTCCTCCGGACAGTAGCAGCAGATGATTCGGTTCGAACAGAATGATCGGCAATCTATGGGCGTGCATGAGACGACGGTATTGTTTACCGCCGAATTCTAGGGTTTTTAATGGTGCTGGTTTAGTGGCTAGTTTTAAGGTTCGTTGCCCGCCCCCAACCATCTGGGCGTCAACTCGAGCCCACGGCGCGTTGAAACGCACCATATCGCTGTCTTTGGCCCGGTAGGAGCTACCAATAGCCAGCACCAGGATTGCCTCTAGAAGATTGGTCTTACCGCTGGCATTCGGCCCAACGATAATGTTCACGCCTGGGCTTAGCTCAAATGAGGCATCGCGGTATGACCGGAAATTCTGCAGCCTAAGATTAGCAATCATGCTGTCTATTGTACTGCCTTGGGGTGCTTAGCTCTTCAAAGGCATAACTACATGCCGGTAATCGTCACTGGCGGGGTCGTAGAGTAGGGTGGGCTCGAGCTTGCCGTTGAAGCCGAAGGTCACATCGTCGCCGGACAGGGCATTGAGAGCGTCGAGCAGGTAGCGTGAGTTCAGGGTGATGCTGCCGCTGCCCGTGACTTTGGCGGTGGCGGTGGCGGTGTTTTCGCCGAGCTGTGAGGCTACCGACCGGATGCTCAGCTGGCTGGCTTTTTCGTCGACTTCAATAGTGACACTGCCGGCACTTTCCCGGGCAAACAGGCTCGACACTTTGGTGACGTTGGTAAGGTCAGCCCGCTTCAGGGTCGCTTGGGTGGCAAAGCCGTCCGGTATGAGCTTGCGGTAATCGGGATATTTGCCCTCCACCAGCCGAGTCACCAACTCGACGTCGCCGGCCTGAAAAAGCGCCTGCTGGTCGTCGTGGGTAATGCTGATCTGCTCGACACCGTCATCAATCACGCGCAGTAAATCCTGCATAGC
>CAZXCS010000010.1:9538-16034 GCA_964639195.1 uncultured Candidatus Saccharibacteria bacterium
CGGCTGTTGGCGACCCGGGCTACGGAATTAAGCGCGCGGTTGAGATTTTCCTGGGTGACTTGAAGTTTCATAATAAACACTCCGATTTAAATAACGAAAATAATATAAATATATTGTCGTTGTTTCTATTGGTCCTGTGGGAACCGGGCACAACTTTACGACAAACAGATACAAAACCACCCTGCAGCACGTGGAAAACCGACCGGAAAACTAGCGCACAAGTTGCGCACAAACAGCTGTAGTTATAAACAAACAGCCCACCTGTCATAAAAGGTGTGCGAAACCCGGAAGGTTTTACCCCGGCGCTCCACAGCTTGTCACCAGCGCTTCCACCACCCAAAAACGGGCGGCTATGCATACAAATGCTCCCGGATTTCGGTGATGGCTAGGCGCAAGCTAGGGTCAGTGCGCGATTCTTTCTCGATCTTGTCGACCGAATGGATGGCGGTGGTGTGGTCTTTGCGGCCCAGTTCCTTGGCGATCTTCGGGAAACTCAAGTGAAGCTCGTTGCGTAACATATACATGGCGATCTGCCGCGGCACCACAATGTCTTTGTCGCGTTTCGGGCCGACAATGTCATCAAGCGGGATTTGGAAGTGCCGCGCCGTGCGCTCGATAATTTGCTTGGCGCTCAAATGCTTCGGCCGTGTCTTACTGACGTTAAGCAGACTGGAAGCCACCGCCAAAGTCGGCTCTAACCCGCGCATCTCACAAAAAGCCAACAGCTGGTTCAGCGCCCCTTCCAGTTCACGGATGTTGGTCTGGATATTGGTCGCCAGGTACTCGACTACTTCCGGATCCAGGGTGATTTCGTGGGCCAATGATTTGGACTGGACGATGGCACAACGGGTCTCAAACTCCGGGATCTGCATGTCGATACTCATGCCGCCGGCGAAGCGTGAACGCAGGCGGTCCTCCAGCGTCGGGATATCTTTGGGCGGCTTGTCGGAGCTGATGATGATCTGTTTGTTCGCCTGGTGCAGTGAGTTGAAGGTGTGGAAAAATTCCTCCTGCATCTTCTCTTTGCCGGCGATGAACTGCACATCATCGACAATTAGCACATCAGCAGTCCGGTAATGACTGGCGAAAGCAGCGGTTTTGCGCGACCGCAGAGCATCGACGAACTCGCGCACGAACTGCTCAGTCGATATATACAAGACTTTGGCGTCGGCGTTGCGGCCGGCAATGACGTTCCCAACGGCCTGCAACAAATGGGTCTTGCCGATACCCACGCCGCCATACAAAAACAAAGGGTTGTATTTTGTGCCGGGCCGGGCGGCCACTGCCTGGCAGGCGGCAAAGGCCAGCTCATTGCTGGAGCCGACGACGAAATTCTCGAACGTGTAACGATCATTTAGGCCCTGTCTGCCGGAATGCGACAGGCTGTTGCCGGGAACATGGGCCGGCGCCGCCGTACGGGCAGCTTCGTTGCTGACCTGGCCGTCAGGCATGTCGGCAGCCGGCGCACTCAACTGTTTGGCAGCCGGCGCCGCCGTTATCTTATATTCGATAATATTGACCTTGATACCGTGCTGTTGGCCAATGCGTTTCAGGGTTTCAGCGATCAAGTCGCCGTACTTCCGCTCCAGCTGCTGCTTGATAAATACGTTGGGCACACCGACCACCAAGCGCTCGTCACCGGTTTCCAACAGGCTGGTATTTTTGAACCAAGTGACAAAATTTCCTCGAGAAATCGATAGTTCTATCTCACCTAAAACCGCTTGCCACAAGGCACCTTGCTGCATAATTGCTCCCATAACGTATCACCCAATATACGGCAGTTGCAGACAGTTTTCCACACCCATTTTTAGTGGCAGGCGACAAAAACCCGATAGTCGGCCGACAAGAGTACCTTTGTACACAGTGCCGAAAACCATCTGTAAAACTGTGGACAATAGTGAGCGTCTGGTGGATAACTACCCATAGATCCGGGGCTAAACATTGTCAATTCCACAGCCACAGCTTCATGGTTCACCATTTACCGTTGAGCTGCAGCTCACTGTGAACGGCTAATGGTAAACGCACGGTCAACGGTCAATAGTAAAAGGTAAAAGAGCCTTGGCTTTACAGATGCGGCGTTAACAGATATAATCACCGAGACATTCACACCAATCTACTCGAAGGAAAATTATGCCCAAACGAACCTACCAACCGAAAAAGCGCACCCGTTCCCGCGAACACGGCTTTTTGAAACGGATGGCCAGCCGTGCCGGCCGAAGCGTCATCAAACGCCGCCGCGCCAAAGGCCGAAGTAAGCTTTCGGCCTAGAAAGCGAGCCGCCAGATGATCGGCCGAAGGCACCGTTTCCATGGCTACGGCAGCGTCCGCGCCGTATATCCGCGCAGCCAGACGCTGCATGGACCCTCGATCAGCCTGCGTTTCGCCAGCCGCGGCGCCAGCCACAAAACCTATCGCGTGGCGGTCGTGGTCAGCCGCAAGGTCAGCACGTCGGCCGTCGTCCGCAACCGGATCCGCCGCCGGATCTACGAAATCGTCCGACGCCACGAAGAGTTGGTGCCGGCCGCAACCGACCTGGTGTTTAGTGCTTTTAACCAGCAGGTGGCCGAGATGGACGCGGCCCAGCTCGATAAAACCGTGACGGCGCTGCTCAAAAAGACCCATGCAGCCGGCCAGTGACCTGCACCCAGCTGTAAAATCCTGTATAGTATTAGTCAAGGAATCAATTACGTAGTATGTTTACGACTCTGATCGTCCAGCCGATTTTTAATCTGTTAGTACTGATTTATGCGCTGCTGCCCGGCCATAACTTTGGTCTAAGCCTGGTCATTTTCACGATTATTATCCGGTTGCTGCTGTGGCCGCTGGTCAAGAAGCAGCTGCACCAGGCGAAAGCTATGCGGGCTCTGCAGCCGGAGCTGAAGCGTATCAAAAAAGCCTCGGCCGGCGACCGGCAACAGGAATCACGCCTGCTGATGGAGCTGTACAAAGAGCGTGGCATCAACCCGTTTGCCACCTTCCCGATCTTGATCGTCCAGTTGGTGATCCTCATCGGCTTGTATAGCGGCCTGCGCCGGATCATCGACGACCCGCACAATCTAGTCACTTTTGCCTACCCGAGCCTGCAGCATCTCAGTTGGATGCAGGCGCTGGCGCACGACATCCACCGCTTTGACAACACACTCTTCGGGGTCGTCAACCTCGGCCGCGCGGCAGTGAGCAACAGCGCCGGCATCTATTGGCCGGCCATGTTGATTGTCCTTGGCAGCGCCGTAGCGCAGTTCTTCCAGAGCAAACAGCTGATGCCGACCGATAAGAACCAGCGCAGCCTGCGGACGATTCTCAAAAGTGCCGGCCAGGGCGAGCAGGCCGACCAGTCCGAGGTCAATGCTGCCGTCGGCCGCAGCACCCGCTACCTGTTGCCGGTGATGATTTTCCTGTTCACCGTCAACATCGCCTCGGCACTGAGCCTGTACTGGCTGGTGGGCGGTGTGGTGGCCTTCATTCAGCAGAGTATCGTGCTCAACCGTGACGAAACCGAGATGGAAGGCCTGGCCGACCAGCCGTCCGGCAAAGACGTCTCGGCCATCCCCGAAGCTGAAGTTATCAAGCAAGCAGCGCCCAAAACCTCCAAAAACAAAAAATCTAAAAAACGGAGGAAGCGGTCATGAATGATTCATTGGAAGAAGCCATCGTCTACGCCAAAAAATACCTCGAGGATTTGTTGTCGTTCTTTGGCCTGAACACCGATGTCTATGCCACCAGCGACGACGAAGTCATCCAGCTGAACGTGCCTAGCACGCACATGAACGGCTTCCTAATCGGCCAACACGGTGAAAACATGCGCTCATTGCAGTACCTGACCAGCACCGCACTCAAAAACAGCGACTTTGCCCACAACCGAGTCAATGTCGACATCGCCGAGTACAAAAAACAGCGGGCCGACCGCCTGCGCGAGCGGGCCGAGGAGTGGGTCAAGCAAGTCCGTGACAGCGGCGAGCCGATGGAACTGCAACCGATGAACGCCGCCGACCGCCGCATCGTCCACCAGCTGGCTGCCGAGTATGGCCTGACCAGCGATTCCGACGGCGAAGGCCGCGACCGCCACATAGTCCTCAAAAAGGCCGACGAGTAGAACTATTTAGTCTCGGAGACCTGCTGAGTTGAGACGCCTAACGCCGGGGTATGCTTACGGAAACGTCGTACAGCTCGCAGGGACGTCCGCGCATCACGTGCGAAATTGCCATGCAAAAGATAATCCCCGATTCGTTTCGAAACATCGATTGAGGGGCTGTCGACCCAGCGGGTGTAGGCACTTGCCAGCACAAAGCTTAAGCTGAGACCGACAGGGAAGACAACAACCAGCGCGGCCTTATACCCAACTGCCGGCAACAGGCGAAGGAACAAGTAGCTAATCAAGCTACCAAGCAAAACAAAGTGCGTCAGATACAAACCAAACGACACACGCCCGAGATACTGGAAAGGCCGCTTTGCGAGTAGCCGGGCAAGACTTGGGATGCGCAAAACAGCGAGCATCACGATGATGGCGCCGAGTACATGAGCCAAGGTCTCGAGCTCAGTCGCGGTGAAGAACGGTACATGAAAGCGGTTGTAAACACTCGGGTAGGGAGTGTCGATAGTTGTGGTCCATGTGCCCAGAACGGCGCTGAGCGGTAAGGCCAGCCAAAACAAACGTGGCTGAAGTTTTTTGAGTAACTCCGGTCGGTTGATAAGCAAGTCGCAGATGACCAAGCCGGCAACAAATGCCAAGAAGTAGGTTTTGATGCAAATCAAACCGAACAGGCCATAAAAAAGCCAGCGATTACGCTCGGTGCCGAACAATATCAAGAGTGCGAATACCAAGAAAGAGCCAAAGAGTTCGTAGTGCATCGTCCATAGCACCACGTTGTAGCTGGTAACGAAATCAAAGGCGCCAAACCAGATGCCATATAGACCCTGGAAGATCGCTTGTCCAAGATGCGCCGGAAAGCTCCAGAACAGCTGTGGCCAGCTGTTGCCGATTGCCGCCCCAGCCGGACCATTGTGCATGGCGCCCATCCGCAGCAAGCCGTAGGCTAGGATTATCGATCCAAAAGCAGGGATCATTAGCCGAAAAAATCGTCGGGCGGCACTCGCCACAATGACTCGCCGGTCCTTGGTTTTAAAGAACTTCACACTTAACACAAATCCGCTGAGCACAAAGAAGATACAGACCGCAAAATTGCCGGCAATCGGCAGCTGGAGGGGGCTGGTCGCTATCAGGTGATCAAGTTTGGGATGATGCTCAACGGCCGCGTAACCGATCAAGAACGGGAGGAAGGCAGTTACATAATGAAGCAACACGACACTCAAAGCCGCGAGGCCGCGCAAGCCGTCAAGACTGTTGTAGTGTTGATTATCCTTCACAATGCTATCTAATAGTTTATCACGCGCTGTAAAGATATAAGCGCTAGCGTTTTGCCTGTTGCAGGGCGGCTTCGTATGTGTGCAATGTCTGCTCGGCCGCGCGCCGCCAGGAGTAGTGCGCCGCGCGCCGTTTACCGTTTACCGTTAATCGTTTGCGGAGTTCCTGATCGCTCAGAACTTCGTCGATAGCTTGAGCTGTTGCGTTTATGTCGGTAGGGTTGAAGTAATGCGCGGCTTCGCCGTAAATCTCTGGCAGGCAAGTGGCATTGCTACTGATTACCGGTGCGCCGTGCTGCATGGCTTCCAGGCCGGGCAGACCGAAGCCCTCACTCAGCGATGGAAAAACGTACGCGGCACAGTTTTCGTACAGCCAGCGCAGCTGGCCTTCATCGACGAAGTCGGTAAACACAATCCCCTGCTTGTTCGTTTTTTGTACCATTTGCTGAATCCGCCGGAAGTTATTGTCCAACTTGCCGGCCAGCACCAGCAATATCTCTGGGTGCTGAGCTCGTAGCTGCGTAAAAGCTTCAATCAAGCGCTCCAGGTTTTTATGCGGCATCGGCCTGCCGACATACATGATGAACTGCTTATTCAGCAGCTGCGGTAGACTTTCGGGCATAGCAGTGATGGGATCGGCGGCTTCGTATGTCACCGTCACTTTGTCTGGGTTGATGCTTGAAAATTGCACCAGATCGTCTTTCACAAACTGTGATGGTACCAGCACGTGCTCCGCTTTGCGCACTGCCCGCTTGATGACGTAGGCGTAAACCCGTTGCTTGACTGCCAATACGAGCGGATTCTTATCAGGGTTTTTAAAGCGCAAGGTCGTCAGGTCATGCACGGTCGTAATTGTCCGGCCGCGGTACCACACTGGCTGCTGCGGGAATGTGAAGTGCACCAGGTCCGGCTTCAGGCCATTGATTTGCCGCTTCAGGGCCAGCTGTTCGGCGAAGGTGAATTCCTTGTGCGGGCAGGCCACAGCTGTGAACCTTTGGTTCGTCGGTTGCCAACCGGCTATATCCTCGGGTTTCATCAGCAAGGAATAATCGTGCCCGTGATCCAGCTGCTGCAAGTAGTGCAACAGGCGCTCGACATAACGGCCGCTGGTGGTGCGCAGCTCACGGGCATCGAT
>CAZXCS010000011.1:0-15696 GCA_964639195.1 uncultured Candidatus Saccharibacteria bacterium
TCGGGATCGAGTTCGAACGTGTTGGCTTTCGCCAGGCCGGCATTGCGGGCGGCGGCGATCACGGCCATTTGCAGGCCGAGGCACAGGCCGAGGTATGGCAGCTTGTGCTGGAGAGCGTACTGGGCGGCTTTGATTTTGCCTTCCAGGCTGCGCTGGCCGAAACCGCCAGGCACGACAATGCCATCGTAGCCCTTGAGCTCACCGCTTATGTCTACCCCTGGAGCGTCGTATTTTGAGGCGTCGATCCAGGTGATTTCAATGTTGCACTTATTGTGCCAGGCGGCACTTTTGAGCGCCTCGAACACCGACATGTACGTATCGGTGTTGTCCATGTATTTGGCGACCAGGCCGACCCGTACTGTACGGTCATAGTCGGTAGTACACATCTTGACTACGTCACGCCATTCTTTGAGGTCCGGTTTCTTGGCTTTGAGGCCAAGACGCTCGACGAGCACGTCGCCGATACCTGTGTCCTCGAGAGTCAATGGGACTTCATAAATGCTCTGGGCATTAGGCAGAGGCGCAATCGCATCGGTTGGGACACCGCTGAAGAGGCTCAGCTTGCGGACGGCCGCGGGGCTGACCGGGTGCTGCGCCCGCGCGACGACGACATCCGGGGCAATGCCCAAGCCGCGCAGCTCACGGATGGAGTTCTGAGCCGGCTTGGTCTTGGTCTCGTTGCTGGCCAGCAGGAACGGCAGATAAACAACATGTACATAGGCGCAGTTTTCCAGTCCGACGCGCACGCCGAGTTCGCGGATGGCTTCCACGAACGCCAGCGATTCATAGTCACCGACAGTACCGCCGATTTCGACGATATGCACATCAAAGTCAGCACCGGCATTGATGATCCAATCCTGGATGGCACCGGTGAGATGCGGGATGATCTGGACATCGTCGCCGTCGAACTTGCCTGCCCGTTCATCCTGGATCAACTTCAACAGCACGCGTCCGGCCATCAGGCTGCTGGCACCGGTCATTTCGATATCAACGAACCGTTCGTAATGCCCCAGGTCGAGATCGGTTTCAGCGCCGTCGCGCGTGACGAAACATTCGCCGTGTTCGCGCGGATTGAGCAGTCCTGCATCGACGTTGAGGTAAGGATCACATTTCTGGAGATTGACCCGCAGACCGCGGGCTTTGAGGAGGTTGCCGATCGAAGCGGCCGTGATACCCTTTCCTAGTCCGGAAAGCACGCCGCCTGTCACAAAAATATACTTAGTCGTTTTGGCCACGACTCTGGTACTCCTCACTTGTTAATCTCTTATGCTACCGTATTTGCCCCTGTTTGGCAAGGGCTGAACAGGCTCCCGGACGGTGATATAGTTTACACGGCTAGATCATCAAGTAAGCTGACGGACTCGGCTCAGCGAACTAATTAAGTTCATTGACCGGCATGTTTAAGGTATGAGCTTTGGCCTGGGCTGTGGCTAATATCTGGGCAGTCACCTCGGGCGCAATTCCGCAATCTTCGCCACATTCTTCCAATGTCTGGCGACCACTCTCCTTGCCGTAGGCTTCACCCAAGAGCTGAGAGTGAGACGCAATAACTGCCCGCAGCGTAGCGGTAAATGTATCGATGCTTTGAGAGATCGTGTTAATAGTGCTGTCATCATTGGTTTCTAAGGCGGCAGTAGCTGCAGTACTTAAGGCCTCCTTCAGAGGCTCACCACCCAGCACCATGGCAGTCAGATGGTCATCTTCGATATCGTGCTTATACTGGACTGATTTGCCGCTGGATGCCGGATATTTACCTTCTTTGAAAGCCGTCAGATATTTACTGCCGGGAATATAGCCATGCTCCGGGAAAAACTCGATTTCTACGCCCTGTTCGGCAGCGGCTTTTTTGACTGTCTCAGGAGTCGGCACGGCGGCAATAGTATCATAACCGCCCCCGTTCTTTGCAACAACATAACCTAAAGCCGTCATCAGTTCCGAAGTACCCGGCTCTATGCGCCACCGACTTGCTTCTGCGCCGAACGATTCTAGGTCGATGACCTTGCCCTTATCAGTCTCCCGGACCGCAACCGGCCGGCTGACTGTCACTGGCTTGGGCTTAAACCACTCGTCAAGCTGTTCTTCAGTTCCGGAGACGCTAAACTGACCAATCGGTATGGCATCGAGCTTAGTCGGGTCAAAAGTGGCATCATCGAGGCGGTCGAGCTGCGTGCTCGATACTTCAAAAATATCCAAGCCAACCGGCAGGTTCGTTCGGTATTCCCGACCGTTCACCATTGTCGTAGTCTCGTTAGATACAGCTTCCGCCACTGCCAGCCCGCCGGCGCCATGGCCCGGCGCCGGACCACCGACACGCAAGTCAGGATCGACATTGCCTGTGGCAGGAGCTGGTGCGGGGAGTAATTCTGTCATAGATATTTATTTTACAACTTGCATTAATCATATCATAGATTAACACTTAAGTCAATTTTGTAGTACTAGTGATGGTTTAGGTAGGTTTGGGCTGCCTGGAGCTGGGCGTCGTTGCCGGCTTTGGCGTCGGCATCGCTGATTTTGACGGTTTTATCCGGTGTAATGCCCTTGTGGTTGATGTTTTGACCGTCGGGCCGGTACCAGCTGGCAATCGTAACTTTAAGCTGACTGCCATCGCCGAAATTGACTAATTGCTGGACGACGCCCTTGCCGTAGGTTTTGGTACCGATGAGGTAGGCCACGCCGTTATCGTGCAGTGCGCCGGCGGTGATTTCGGAGGCCGAGGCGCTGCCGCCGTCGATCAAAACTACCGTCGGGATACCGCGTAGTTCGTCACCCCCCGAGGCGTAATCGCTGTCGATGACTTCGCTGCCGTGCTTTTCGTCGAGGATCTTTTTGCCCTTGGGCAACCACAGACTGCTGACCCGGTCGGCGGCACTGACCAGGCCGCCGGGGTTGCCGCGCAGGTCGAGTACGAGGCCTTTGACATGGGCGGCTGCAAACGAATCGGCGGCTTTCTGGCTCAACTCAGCCGTGTCGTCGGCAAAGGTCGTGACCTTGATGTAGCCGATGTTACCATCGAGGGTTTTGGTTTTGACGCTCGGCAGCTTGATGCTATCGCGGGTGATGGTAAAACTGAGGGCCTGGGCGTGGTTGCGGACAATCTGCAGTGTGACTTTGGTGCCTTTCGGGCCGCGGATTTTGTGTACGGCATCATCGACCGATTCGCCTGTCGTCGCCTGACCGTTAATGCTGGCGATCAGGTCCTGGGCCTTCAAGCCGGCCTTCTCGGCCGGCAAGCCGGCAATCGGTGAGATTACCTCCAGATTGCCGTCGCTGTCTTCTCCGAGCTCGGCACCGATGCCGGTGAAAGCATTGTTCAGCTCGCTGCTGAAATCCTTAGCTTCCTGGGGTGTGAAATAAGTCGTGTACGGGTCTTTGGTGGCCGCGGCCAGGCCGTGCTTCAGGCCGTCCTCCAGCTGGCTAACGGTTAGCTGGCCGTCATAATTATCCTTGAGCGATTGGTAGACTTGATTAACGCTATTGTACTCCAAGCGGCCCGGCAGTTTGGCGCTGACCGGTTTTGAACGATGCAAGCTGAAGCTCAGATGATGGCCACCGACCACTATGCCGGCCAAGAAAATAACCACGGCGGCAGCCAGGTATTTACCCCGTCGCTGCCACCGTTGGCGCCTCCCGACCACTTTTGTTGTTGAGTACATTCACAGCCATTATACCAAAGCATCCGCCTGAGCAGTTCTCAGTTCTTAGATAAAGCCCTCAGGGGCTAGGTGCAGCTCATCCTCCCCGTAGAGACCCCCGAGAGCCGTAAGTAGTATTTGCCGAGTAAAGCCAAAAGTCAGCCCATTTAGTTCCCAAATATAGAAATGGGCCGACCAACGGGAGTTCTTTTGGCGCGGCAAATACTACTGGAGGCTCCCGGAGGGTATCGTTAGGGAGGAGAGGTTTTGGTTCTTTTGTCGGGACAAAAGAACATAGAAAAGGAAGAGTTTAGTGAGACTGCAATGTATGGCATTAGCCTCCAGGGCTGATTACTGCCGTATGGGTCCTGAAACCAGTTCAGGATGACAACGGGGTGAAGGATGGGCTGCTAAGAACTTCGGAAGTGGATGAAGACGAGGCTACCGACGCTCAGATGGCTGCGGGTTGAGTATCGGCCGTCGAGAGCGGCATTGTACTGGCTGATGTCGATAGTGCCATCGCCATTGACGTTTTCGACGTACATGGCATGGCCATAGGCACCACCGTTGCTGATGGCAACATCGCCAGGCTGTGGATTACCGTCGACGGGGATGCCATCGTCCCGGGCATTATCATCCCACTGGTTGGCATCGCCACGCCCACCCCAGTACGGCATATAACGGCCGGAGGCAGCGACACGGAAGGCCGTGTAACTAACGCATTCGCGGTTATACATTCCCCAGTTGTCGATGGCGGTATCTTGGGGGATTTCACACCACCGGGCCGGGTAACCGCCACCGCACGCCGGACCGCTGCCGGCACCGCCGATGAAGCGGGCGTTGGCGGCTATCTGCTGTCGGCGCAGTTCGGCCATTTGGCCGGAATTGGCCGCGATCTGGGCATTGTAGGCACTCTGCTGGCCCTCATTGAACGACAGTAGGTTCTGCTGCTGGGCTTCGGCCGAAGCCAGTGAATCGCGCTGCTGCTGCTCGGATGCTATCATGACGTCCAGCTGGGCTTTTTGATTCTGCAATTCGACCTGTAGGGCCGCAATCTCTTTGATGGTGGAATTCATTTTATTCTGTACGGCTGTACGGTATTCTTCTTTGTCGACATAATCGCTCAGGCTTTTGCTGGTGGCCAGCTCTTCGATCGTCGTCAGCTGGCCATCAATGTACATATCCTTGACATCTTGGCCGAGAGCTTTTTTCTGGAGGGCAAGCTTGTTCTGATTGTCGGTGATCTGTTGCTGCAAACTGGCCTGCTGCGCCTGGTTGGCGGACAGAGCCGCCTCAGTGGCATTAATCTGGGCCTGCAACTGGTCGATCACTCCCTGATAACTGGCTGCCTGGTTTTGCAGGCCGTTGACGATACCCTGGGTATTGTTATTCTGGGCCTGTAAGGAGTTGATTTGATCATCATATTGGTCAGCGTGGGTGATGGCGACACTGCCGGCAACGGCCAAACCTAGCACTACTAGCGCGACGGCGCGGGACTTAATACTAACAGCGGCGATAATTTTGTGTTTTGGCATAGTTTTTATTGTTTTAATACGCTTATGTAGTATAGCATGTAACGTCAATCTTGTACCCACCTTTCCCCGGTTTTAAAGATAGTTTGGATAACTACCCGTCGTTCCCTTCAGGGAGACCGCAAACCTGGCTAATGCCCGCAGGCGCCAAATATAGAGGTAGTTATTTTGTCTTGAATTTGAGATACCGCCGGGTCGCAATAACGGAAGAAACGGTGCCTATGATTATACCAATAGCAATTTGCAGAAGCAAAAGCGACCAAAAGTGGCTGTCAAAGTACTGGTTGGCATAATTGATGTCCAACAAACCGAGACTACTGGCCTGCAAGGCGTTCGATGACGCCAGAAAGCCGGAGTTGATAATTAATATAGATAGAATTGCCGACAGCAGGCCGTAAATCGCACTCTCGACCACAAACGGCCCGCGGATGTAGCCGGTGTTGGCACCGAGCAAGCGCATAATACTGATCTCGTCACGGCGGTTGAAGATGGCCATCTGGATAGTGTTGAAAATGATCAAAGCACAGATGACGGCGAAGACAGCGACGGTGACGACGCCGATTTTGCGCAGCACATTGGTAGCGTGTGTGATGTTATCGATGGCCTCTTTGCGATTGCCATTATATGACGGCGAATCGGGCGTCTGCAGTTTTTTGTAGGCCGGTTGGTTAAGGAAATTGGTAATGGCCGGTACTTGGTTTAGGTCCCGCGGAAAGACGTGGATGGTGGCCGGGATCGGGTTGCTGCCGAGCTGGGCAACGGCGTTCGACAAATTATTGTTTTCTCGGTTTTGTTCGATGTCCTGCTTGAGTGCCTCCGCTTTATTCAGGAATTCTACCTTGGCCACATCCGGCTGTTTTTTCAGGGTAGCGACCATTTGCTGGGCCTGTGCATCGGTGGTCGTATCCTCCAGAAAAACCGACACGTCGATTTTAGCCGTAATCTGCGCGATGGTGTTTTCAAACGTTGCATTGGTAATGACCGAAAACAGGACGATGGTGAGCGTCACGACCATGACGGCCATGGCAGCCACGGCCAACGTAACATTGCGCATAAAGTTAACGACGCCGGTATGGACAATGCGGCCCAGGGTGATTAAGCGTTGTTCCATCACGCGGCCTCCGGCTTTGGGCCGGGTATTGTTATTTGCTTATTCATATCTTATAGCTGGCGTTAGCCCGGTCGCCGACGACTTTGCCGTCTTTGATGGTAACGACGCGGCGCTTTAATTTATTGACGATGTCGACGTTATGCGTCGTCAGCAGGACGGTCGTGCCGTAACGATTAATCTTCTCCAGGACCTTGATGACATCCCAGGCGTGTTTGGGATCGAGGTTGCCGGTCGGTTCGTCAGCGATCAGGATGCGCGGCTGGCGGACGATCGCCCTGGCAATCGCCACCCGCTGGCGCTCGCCGCCGGACAGTTCGCGCGGCATGCGGTTTTCCTTGCCGCGTAGATTTACGATGTCCAGCACTTTCGGCACGGTGTGCCGGATCTCGCGGTTGGAGACGCCGACGATTTCCAGAGCGAAGCCCACGTTTTCGAAGACGGTTTTATTGGGCAAGAGTTTGAAATCCTGGAACACGACGCCGATTTTGCGGCGCAGCATCGGGATGTCCTTATCTTTCAGTTTGTCGTAATCAATGCCGCCGATGACTATTTTGCCGCTGGTCGGCCGCTCTTCGCGAGTTAGCAGTTTCAATAGAGTGGTTTTGCCCGCCCCGCTCTGGCCGACGACGATGACGAACTCTTTCGGTTCGACATGGAGCGTCACCCGCGACAGCGCCGAGCCCCCGTCGATGTCTTTGTTCTTGCCATAGGTCTTTGTCACCCGGTCGAGCAGAATCATTAGGCTTAATTATAAGCTACTGGAGTGAGTACTCCAAGTAAGCGCTGATGAGGTCGTCGAGATGGCCGTCGAGGACGGCGTCGGGGTCGGAGGTTTCGTAGCCGGTGCGTAAGTCTTTGACCTGTTTATAAGGGTGCAGCACGTAACTACGGATCTGGTTGCCCCAGGCAGCTTGCTCGTTGGGGCCTTTCAGCTCTGACAGCTTTTCGCTGTGCTGCTCCAGCTGCAACTGAGCCAGGCGGGAACGGACAATCGTCAGCGCGGTTTCCCTATTCTGCAGCTGGGAACGCTCGTTCTGGATGGCTACGGTGATGCCGGTCGGCAAATGGGTCACCCGGACTGCCGAATCGGTGGTATTGACACTCTGGCCGCCGTGGCCGCCACTGCGGAAGACATCGATTTTCAGGTCTTTATCGTCGAGCGCCAGCTCGGCCGGCGTGTCGATTTTGGGCATGACTTCAACTTTGGCAAAGCTGGTCTGGCGCAGGTTGTCACTATTGAACGGGCTGAGACGCACCAGCCGATGGACACCATGTTCCCCCTTCAATTTGCCGTAAGCAAACGGCCCTTGCAGCTGGATGGTGGCGCTTTTGAGACCAGCCTCTTCGCCGGCAGTTTCGTCGACAGTCGTGACGGTGTATCTGTTGTTTTCGGCCCACCGCACGTACATTCTGAACAACATTTGTGTCCAATCCTGCGCGTCGGTGCCGCCGGCCCCGGCCGACAAAGTCAGGATGGCGTCGTGGTCATCGTACGGTCCGCTGAACATCAGCTCGCCTTTGAGGCTGTCAAATGTCTGCTTGATAGCATACAGCTCCTGGCGTAGTTCCGCCTCAACGCTGCTGTCGCCCAGCGCGAGCAGCTCCCGGGCTTCCCGGAGCTTAGTCTGCAGGCTGCGCCACGGAGAAATGCGGGCCTCGAGTTTGGCCAGCTGTTTCATCGTCTCCTGAGCCGGCGCGGCATCTTGCCAAAAGTCCGGCTGCTCACTGGCAGCCTGAAGTTTGGCACGCTCGGTTTCCAGCCGCTCGATCTGCAGCTTTTCGGCAGCCGTATCAACTTCGGTAGCCAACTCTCCGGCTAGTTTTTCCAGCTCTTCCATACGCCCCAGTATAGCAAGCGTTACCGCTCAGCGCTTGGCAGGTGCCGGCGCGGCCTGTGGGACCCACAGCGGTTCGATTGTAGTCTGGAGTTCCTGGACGAACGGTTCGCCGCAGTTGCCGAGCACACCGAAGCCCCAGACAGTTTCGGCGAACATCGCTCGGACAATGTCTATCATTTGGGTTTTACGGACGGCTTTGATCCGCTCCGGTATACGGTAGTAATCTTCGATAATGCCGTCGAAAAAGTAACGGCCGAGGTAGCCGGCCGCCGTGCCGCCGACCGTCTGGGCGCTGCGCTGGAAGCGTCCGAGCGCGTACTGCCTGGTGGCTTCGAGTTCACTGTCGGCCACATCGCCGGCCATGATTTTGGTGAGTTCCTCAACGATGACATGGAGCAGCGGCCGGGCATTCTTGTCGGAAACCTGGGCACCAAACCACCAGTTGCTGGCATCACGGGTTTGGGAAAGGCCGGAGTTCATGCCGTAGACCAGTCCCCGCTCGCGGGCTGTGCCGAGGATTTTGGAGTACAACGTCTCGGTCAGCATGGTATTGGTCAAATTCAGCGCGTCAATCTCCGGGTCCTGCAGCCGGCGCTGCATGAACGTATCAATATAAAAGTACAGGTTCTCGACCGTGTCGTTGGGCACGTAAATCGGCGGGCGCAGACTGTGCGGTTGTTCGTGTGGCAGCTCGAAACGCTTGCCGGTTGTCGGCAGTTCAATCGACTCCAGCAACTTGGCGAGGGCTTCTTGGCGGCCGGCCGACAGATTGCCGGCAATGACAAAGCGCATATTCGGTGTGTGGTGTGTCCGTTTGTAATGTGCCCGGACGTCATCCACCAATACATTGCCCATTAACTCCAGGCGCTCGGCATCGGTCTTGGCGATTAGTCCGAGGTGCTCACGCATGGCCAGGCTCAAGCGCCGGAAATGGTTGTTGCTGCGGGCGGCCATTTCCTCCTGGACATTGCCGAATTCAGCCTGGAACTCTTCGTCCAGGAACAGCGGCTTGGATATGGCCACCAGCAGCAGGCCGAGCACCCTGTCCCACTCGAAATCGGCGCATTCGGCTTCATAGGTGATGTCATAGACACCTGTGGTTGCGTTGCTGTAGGCGCCGTTTTTTTCCAGCTCGGCTTGAAAGTCCCTCGCCCGCGGGATGAGCTCATTGGCCCCCAGCAGCACGTGCTCCATCAGGTGAGGCACTTCCCACTTGTTGGGGCGAACCAGGTATTCGCCGGCCCGGAAGTTGATGTCGAAGGTCATAACCGAGGCGTTCGGCACGTGCAGCAGCAGACCTTGGGCGCCGTTGCGCAACCGTACTTCGGAAACTCTATGCCGCACCGGTTATTTTTTCCTTCGTTTCTTGCCGGCATTTTTACGCTGGCGCTCGGATTTGCGAGCTTTTTTGATGTCGGCCGAGTGGCGTTTCTTTTCCTGTTGGGCGGCTTTCTTCTCGTCGAAATCCTTTTCACGGAATTCGGCTTCGGCAGTCAAAATCGAACTGGCGTTATCGACAGAACCGCGGGCAGCCCGGGTCAATTCCGTCTCGGTGGCCCGCTCCAAGTTTTCTTCGGATACCGGCTCGGCATGGAACAGGTGCATCAGTACATCATGGCGCAACGAGGCCTGCATGCTTTCGAACAGCAGCTGGCCGCGGCGGCGGTACTCCACCAGCGGGTCCTGCTGGCCGACACTCATCCAGTGAATGCCCTCACGCAGGTGGTCCATGTTTTCCAGATGTTGCATCCAGAGGTTGTCCAGGACTTGGAGGTAGATATCACGCTCGACCTTGTGCATTACATCCTTGGTAAAGGCCGTCTGTCGGGCGTCGTAGAGCTCGGCGATTTCCGTCTTGAGCACGGCTTCGAATTTGTCGGCATCGCTGTTGAATAGCCGGTCGAGGGTAGCTTCGTCGAATGGGAACAGTTCGCGCAGGACATCCTCAAACTGGTCGGTCGTCACCAGCGGCGAGGTGGCCAGAGTGTGAGCTTCCTCGTCGTACATGATTTTGATACGTTTGCTGATGTCTTTGGAGCGCAATATTTCCCGGCGCATGCTGTAGACCGCCTTGCGGTGACGGTTCATAACGTCATCGTACTGCACGACGCTTTTTCGCTGATCGAAGTGGTAGCCCTCGACCTTTTTCTGGGCGCCTTCCAGGCTCTTGCTGATCAGGCGATTTTCGATCGGCGTCTCATCGTCGACACTCAGCCGATTCATGATGCCGCTGATCCGATCACCGCCGAAAATGCGCATCAGGTCGTCTTCGGTGCTGACGAAGAACTGGGTAACGCCCGGGTCGCCCTGCCGGCCAGACCGGCCGCGCAACTGATTGTCGATGCGACGTGACTCGTGGCGCTCACTGCCTAGCACAAACAGGCCGCCCAACTCTTTGATCCCGTCACCGAGGACGATGTCGGTGCCGCGGCCGGCGATGTTGGTGGCCAGTGTAACTGCGCCCTTCTCACCGGCGGCGGCGACGATTTTGGCCTCGCGCTCGTTATTCTTGGCATTCAGCACCTGGTGCGGCACGCCGGCTTTGTTCAGCAGGCTGCCGAGGGCTTCGTTTTTCTCGATCGACACCGTGCCGAGTAGCACTGGCTGGCCTTTGGTGTGCAGAGCTTTGACTTCCTTAACAATCGCTTTGAACTTGGCGTGTTCGTTGCGGTAAATCCGGTCGCTCTTGTCCTTACGAGCCAGCGGCCGGTTGGCCGGAACCTCGACGACATCAAGCTTGTATATCTGGTGGAATTCTTCGGCCTCGGTCAGGGCGGTACCGGTCATGCCGGCTAATTTTTCATACAACCGGAAATAGTTCTGGAAGGAAATGGTCGCCAGCGTCATTGACTCCTGCTGGACCTCGACGCCCTCTTTGGCTTCAATCGCCTGGTGCAGACCCTCGTTGTAGCGCCGGCCGGCCAGCAGACGGCCGGTAAACTCATCAACGATGACGACTTCGCCGTCGTGCGTCACCACGTAATCCTTGTCCCGGGTGAACAGCGCGTGCGCCCGCAGCGCCTGCTGCAAGTGGTAAATGGTACGGATGTTTTCCGAGCCATATAGGTTGGTGATGCCGAGGATTTTCTCGATCTTCTCCACGCCGGCATCAGTCAAAATGACCGTCTTGCGCTTCTCATCGGTCTCGAAATGCTTTTCTTTAGCCAGTTGCCGCACAACCTTGGAGAACTGGGCGTAGGCGTTGCCGCTGGTGACACTTGGCGCGCTGATGATCAGCGGCGTGCGGGCCTCATCGATGAGGATGGAGTCGACCTCGTCGACGATGGCGTAATGCAGCTCGCGCTGGCGCAGCTGGTCTTCCTCGCGCACCATGTTGTCACGGAGGTAGTCAAAGCCGAATTCGTTGTTGGTGCCGTAGGTGACATCGGCGTTGTAGGCATCCTGGCGGCTACATGGTTTGAGGTGGCGGAACCGCTCGTCCTCGTGCTCTTCGTTGATAAAATTCGGGTCGAAAATGTAGCTGTGGTCGGCGATGATCACGCCGGCAGTCAAACCTAGGAAGTTATAGACCTGCCCCATCCAGCCGGCGTCACGCTGCGCCAGATAATCGTTGACCGTCACGATGTGGACACCCTTTTCGGTCAGCGCATTCAGATAGACCGGCAGCGTCGCCACCAGCGTCTTGCCTTCACCGGTCTTCATCTCGGCCACGTTGCCCTCGTGCAGCACCATGCCTCCGATCAGCTGCACGTCAAAGTGCCGCTGCCCAAGTGACCGGGTAGCCGCTTCACGCGCCACGGCGAACGCGTCGGGCAGGATCTGGTCCAGCGACGCCTTCTTGAGCCGCTGCTTCAGCACATCGGTCTGCTCCCGAAGCTGTTTGTCGGTCAACTTCTGGTACTTATCGGCCAGCTTGTTGACGTCATTGACCCGCTTACGCAAGCGTTTGACCGTCTTGGCTTGCGGATCACCCAGTATCTTTTTGAATACAATATTCATCAGCCTCAGTCACTCCCTCTTTACAATTGGCTCACGGTATTCCAACAATTATAGCTGTTTTCTCGGGGAAAATCGAGAGGCTTATCGCAGTCAAGTGCTCATGCCTGCCGGCGAAGCCGGGCGAAGAGGCGGCGGTGGAGTTTGCCGGTGGCGTGACGGTCTTTGTACTTTTTGAGCTGTTGCTTGAGCTTGGCTTCGACGATGTCGACGGCGGCGAACATATTGAGCGCGCTCTCTTTGACCAGAATGTTCTGCTGCGGCAAGTGGATGTTAACTTCGCAGGTGCAGTGGTTCTGGGCCTTGGCCTTGCCCTCGATCAGGTGGACTTCAATGTGGGCGCTGTCCCGGGCGTGCCGCGGGATGTAGCGTTCCAGACCGCCGATTTTCCGCGTCACATAGGCGTGGAGTTTGTCGCTGACGCCGGTGTGGACACCCTGGATTTCAAATTTTTTCAGCATGCTAGCTCCTTCTGGTGTTGGGTAGTTGTAGCTCTAATTATACGCTTACCCGTAAGCATCGACTGTGCCCGGCCAAAGTATCAGGGATTACTGTGCTGAAAAGGTGTCGGTTGAAACCGACAAGTTGCCGCTGGGGTCTTTAGCGGTAAGCGTGAGCGCGTGCGAGCCTGACGTCAGCGTATTGGCAGGGATTGTATAGCTGATGCGCGACCCGTTATTAGGATCAGTAGTTATTGTCGGCGTTAGGGTCGAACCGTCAAGCTGTAACAGCAAGGAGCTAATAGAGATATTGTCAACAGCGTAGCCGCTGACGGAAATGTTACTAACCCTCGAGTAAAGGACGCCGGCAGTTGGTGAAGTCAGGGAGGTCTGGGGCTTGACGGCATCGGACCGCCACGCGCCCAGATACCAATCTTTCAAACCGGGCTGCAGTGAGGGGTCGACTACATAATTGGAACTAAAACAAACATCGTCCCTTGTATTACCGGGCGCGGCAACCGCGAATAATCGGCAGTGGTCGACCGACATACAATACGAGTAGCCATCTAAGACGTTCTTACAGGTATCGTTGGTGGCCAGAGTTTGGCTGCCGTCGCCGTTGACCCACCGTTTGTTTAGGTAATCCTGCCAGCTGTTTTGGTGAATGGCAGCTACGTAGTAATAGTTCCAGGCATGCCCGAACTCATAACACCCGGTTCGGTTAGGATAAGACGCGAAGCCCCCGTTAATGCCTTTGTAATATGTGTTGGCTCTATAACTCGCAGCCGTATAGTAATTGTTGGTGTTGGAGAAACTCGTTACGGTCTGGGAGGCATAGATATCCTGGACTTGTATCGTATAGTGCGGCGCAATGACATTGTAGTCATTTGCCCCTTGGGCGCAGGCCATAACCATGTCATGCGTCCAATCGGCGGTCCAAGGTGTGTTGGTATACGGGTTGATACCGATTGAATTTATTACTATGTGGGTGCCGTCCGGGTATGTCTTGTCTTCATAATGTGCCGCGTTGCTGATAACCATTTGTACTGATTGTTGGCCAACATTTCCGGCGGCATCGTAGGCATACACGGTCAGGTAATACGTGCCATCGGCGTACTTGGTGGAGTCGAAAGTGACGGTGGGCTGTATCTGTGTCCCTGCGGTAATACTAATCGGCACGCTTGGATAGTTACCGATCGTGTATTCGGCACGCGTTATGCCACTGTAATCATAGTCATAAGCTAAAAAGCTAAGGCTGCTGCTCGTGCCATGGGCCGCCGGCTGGGGTAAAAAGCTCGTGCTTTGGACAGTTGGCCTGGTTGTATCGCCCGTATTTGGCTGATTGCTGACTGTTACAGTCGTTGTGGCCGTAGCGGTATTGCCGCTCGTATCCACTGCTCGAGCGGTTATAGTGTGGCTGCCGTTGCCAAGCAGCGTGGTATCCCAGCCGTAGCTAAAGCTGCCGCTCGTCGATGAGCTGGTCGTATAGGTCGGCGTGATGCTGACACCGTTGTCGATCTGTAGCGTTACCGGGTTTGCCGGCAAGGCACTGTTGTCACCGACCGAGCCGCTAACCGAAATACTCCCAGTAACCGTTGTCCCGCTCGCCGGCGACGAAAAGCTGACTGTGGGTCTGGTGGTATCCGCGGCGGCAGAGCTGATAGTCAGCGTATTGCTTTGACCGCTGACATTGCCGGCACCGTCGCGGGCCTTGACGTAATAACTGTAACTGGTGCCGGCCGTCAGACCACTGTCGGTGTAGGCAGTTGTGGTACTGCTCCCCACCTTGGTGCCGGCTCTATAGATATCATAGCCGGTGACGCCGACATTGTCGGTGCTGGCGACCCAACCAAGACTAATGTTTGTCGTAGTTTGGCTGGGGCTTGTCAAATTCGAAGGCGCCGTCGGTGCTTGGGTATCGCCGGCTTGTGCCGTAGAGACGCTAAGCGTGTTACTCGCTTGGCTCGTGTTGCCGGCACCGTCGCGGGCCTTGACGTAATAACTGTAACTGGTGCCGGCCGTCAGACCACTGTCGGTGTAGGCAGTTGTGGTACTGCTCCCCACCTTGGTGCCGGCTCTATAGATATCATAGCCGGTGACGCCGACATTGTCGGTGCTGGCGACCCAGGACAGGGCTATGGAACCAACAGTCTGGCTAGAAGATGTTAAACTCGTAGGCGCACTTGGCGGCGATGTATCCGCCAGGTCAAGCGCTGGATAGGTAACGTTCAATGTGTAGTTGCCGTTTCCTGCGCCGCTGATCGTTGTCGTGTACGTAGCGTTAGCCCCGACAGACACATTCAGGCTCACGGGTGACGTCCCGCTGGTTTGGCTGCCGAGCGTGTTCCCGGAACTATCTTTAATAATCAGCGTAACTGACGACAGCTTCGAGTTAAAACTGGCTTGTAGCGACAGGCTCCCCGCGGCGGAGGGTGTAATACTATAAGAAGCTGAGGGACTTTTATTGTTCAAATGCCCGGAATAGCTAACGGTATTGGTAGCCGCATGGGTAAATATAAGCAACAATGAGCCGAGTGCTGCAACGCCGAAGACCACTAGCACGCCCTGGGGCAGCCCTGACGAGCGGGCTGGTTTCCTAATGCTTTGGCTGAATTGACGCATAAACTTACTCATGCCGATTAGTCTCCTATCACCGCCCGGTGCCGGGCTCCGGCTTTAGGTATAAAAACCACATATTGGTAGGTGGCGGCTGTTGGTCGCACGAACGCGACCTGACCATCGATTTTGGCGCCTTGTGTAATACTCCCGGCACCCAATGGCTTGTCTACACCCAGCTGCGGGCTAAACGTTTCCAAAGCCGCAGTGCTACCTTTATCGGTCAATAAACTAAACTGGTTCGCACTATAGCCCACTGGAGTCTTACTGCTGGGATTTTCAAGCGTAATATCCGCGACATAATAGTCTGTAACCGTACCGGCCGGGTCTTCGGTTTCTGAGCTTACCGTTTTAAAAGTTAGCTTAGTAACGGTTAGTTTCAGATTGGCTATGGAAACCGTCTGGTTGGTTTTAGCATTTATATCGCCGGCTTGGCTATCCCGTCTTGAGCTGGTTTGGATTGGTTTTACGATACTCGATTTTGCGCTATGAACTTCCCAAGCCCCCCAAACCAGCAAGGCAGCTGCGAGGATTACAAACAAGCTTACCAGCCATTTGTCACGCTTATTC
>CAZXCS010000012.1:0-14764 GCA_964639195.1 uncultured Candidatus Saccharibacteria bacterium
ATAAAGCTCCCACTGTTTGTGGCTCGCAATGAGCTTTTGGTTTTTGTTTTTACACTTTAGTCTTTTGGACTAGCTGTAAGTATAGCAGACACCCCATCTGCTGCAAGTCCTATATATCCAAATCGTCCAAGTCGGCTAGCTCTTCCCTGGCTTGGGCCAGGCGGTCACTGGTAGCTTTGTCGTCGGTTGTCCCGACTTTTGGCTCATCCTTAGGAATAGTATCTTCGGCCGTCTCAACTTCCGGCTCATCCTTAAGTGCGATATCTTCGACTGGTTGTTCGTCTTGAGGAGTGTCCTCGGCGGCGACTTCATCGGCCTTTTTAGGAGGCTCGGCCTTCGTATCATCAGTGCTGGAAGCAGCCTGAGGCGGCATGCCGTTGTCTATAATCTTCAGATTGTACCGAGCATCGTTTTTGGTGCCGAGAGCCCGAAGCAGAGTTCGCAGACTCTGGGCAGTTGCCCCGCGTTTACCGATGACCCGGCCAAGATCCTCCGGGTCGACTGTCAACTCTAAGAGCACACCTTTTTCATCAATTCGCCGCTCAATGTGTACCGCATCTGGCTTCCCCACCAATGACTTTACGACATATTCTATAAATTGCTGGTCAATATCGCTCATGTGCCGATTCCTCGGTTAGAAATAGGTAATTGTGTCAGTATAGCAAACTTGCCAAGCGGGATAGTGTGAAAATTCTTGCCCTGTATCTGTGCTACTCGTCGGTCTTCGCGTCTTTAGCCGGTGTTTCGGCAGCGGCTTCAGGTTCGGCGGTTTCGGCTGGGTCTTCGGATCCGGGCTCTGAGGTTTCTGTTTCCGCAGGAGCTTCTTCGGCCGGTGCTTCGGCAGGTTCGGATTCGGTTGGTTCAGCTTCAAAATCTGCCGGTGCAGTGGCTTCCGTCTCAGCCGGAGTCTCGGCCGCTTCAGCAGCTTCGGGTTTTTCTTCGGCTGGTGCCGGCTCAGCGTTCTCGGCTTCGGCCGGAGCTTCAGGTGCAGTTTCGGCTGCCGGCTCTGGCGGCCGGGTGCTGCGGCGCTTATCGGCATTGCGCACGGCCCGCTCCTGCTTGGTCGGCGGGGTCACCCACTCGGGCAGCTTGACACCCTGCTCTTTGAGTAGATATGCGACCCGGCCGGACGGCTGGGCGCCATGATCCAAATAAAATTGAGCCCTATCCTTGTCTAAGATCACGGCTTTGGTGTGAGGATCGTAACTTCCCAAGGCAGCGACGACTTTGCCGCTGGTAGGGGTCCGGCGTGAGTCTTGAACGACAACGCGGAACATGGCGTGACCGGCGCGGCCGGTACGTTGCATGCGAATAACTAACATATATTTAAAATCTCCTTTGCCTCTACGATTAAAGATTTATAAAGACAATCCATGTACTTTAACAGATCGTCGCCTCTGTTGTCAATGCTATCAGGCAGCAGACTGGCGATAAAACTCGAGGGCGGCTTCGGCGGCTTTTTGCTGTGCGGCTTGTTTGGACGGGCCGGTGCCCTGGCCGCGTAGTTTGTTGTTGACGTAGACGCCGACCGTGAAGATCTTGTCATGGTCGGGACCTTCTTCGGACATAACCCGGTATTGCGGCGTCGCCGCTTCCTGGCTCTGGGCCAGTTCCTGGAGGTGGGATTTAGGGTCCATCCACGAGCCGGTCGCTAATATCTGCTCGAATGTGCTGAGAATACTCTCGGTAATGAATACTTTGGTCGCTTCGTACCCCTGATCGAGGTAGAGAGCACCGATGACAGCTTCGAAACTATTGGCCAGGATTTGCGCCCTCGCCCGTTCGGTACCACGCTTCTCGCCCCGGCTCAACCGTAGCAGCGGTTCAAAGTTGAAGCGCGCGGCAGCGGCACTGATGCTCTCGGTGCGCACCAGCGAACTGCGCCAATTGGTCAGGATCCCTTCCGGCTCCGAGTGGTTCGTATACAGGTACTCGGTGACGACCAGTTCGAGCACGGCGTCGCCCAGGAATTCCAGGCGTTCATTGTGGGCGCTGACCGTCTTCTTGTGCTCGTTCAGGTAGGAACGGTGGGTAAAGGCCGTCACCAACAGGTCAATATCGTTGAACGTGACGTGGAGAGTATCGCGGGCAAAGGCTTGGTAAGCAGACGTGTCCATCGGAGTTTGGTTAGAGTTTGCCCTCGCGGATTTTTTTCATACCGACTAAGATGAGCTTGCCGATGTCGTCGTAGGCGATTTTATCGACGGCGTCAGTGGCGGCCAGCCATTTAATGTCGCTCAGCCAGTCTTCGGGGTGCAGCTTGTCGGTGTCGCCGAGGCCTTCAACCAGGTAAATGTGCATGGTCATGAGTACCAAGGTGTGGTTACGGCGATAGCGGAAATTGACCTTGCCGAGCCAACTGTGGACTCTCATCTGCTGCAAGCCGGTTTCTTCACGGATTTCGCGTTCGGCGGTGGCTTTCGGCTCTTCGCCCGATTCGACATGGCCTTTGGGGATGGTCCAGCGATTTTTGGCGTCCTGCATCAGCAGAATTTCAACCTTACGGTCCTTGTCGCGGCGGAAGACGATACCGCCGGAAGTTGTTTCCCGAACGACTTCATCGATCACCGGCCGGCGGCTGACCAGCTTGCGGATGCCGTGGATCGGTTTGGGGCGTTGCATCAGCAAACTCCCCCGGAGGTTGCCGTTAACCGTTTACTATTCACCTTTGACCATACATTAACCGTTAGCCGTTCACCATTAGCTGCAGCGTCACGGATAAATAGTGAACGGGTAATGTACGGTGAACAGTAAAAGGTGAATAGTAAATGCCTCATGATTTAGCTTTCTTGGTCGCGGGTTTCTTGGCAGCCGGCTTTTTGGGTGCGGGCTTTTTGGCTTTCGGTGCTTCACGTTCTCTGAGGAGCGTGCCGAGCACACCATTGATAAACTTAGAAGAATTATCACCACCGAAGGCTTTGGCCAGCTCGACGGCTTCGTTGATGACGACTTTCGGCGGAACGTCGGCTTCGTTTTCCAGCTCGTACAGGCCGATCCGCAGCACCAGACGATCCATGCGGGCGATCTGATCGATTGGCCACTCCGGCGCTACCGGCTGAAGTTTGGCGTCCAGCCCGGAGGCTTGCCGGCTGACGCCCTGCACCAGCTGTTTGATGAAGTCCACATCGTCCAGCATATCTTTGTAGCGGGCGATGTTGCGTTCCAGCACGGCAGCCAAATCAAAGTCGATATCATCGGCTTCATGCCGTAGCTCCTCTTCGTAGAGCGTTTGCAGGACAATGATACGACCGAGGTGACGATTAGATGCCATAATTGTTAAACCTTGTTAGGTGCTAGGCGACTTTGGCCGGGTTTTCACGCTTGGTGGTGCGTACTTTTACCGGTGACTTAGCATTCACCTTGCGGGCCAATTTGAGCACCAGGTGGCTGCGGCGCGTGCCGGTTTTACGCGGAGAAGTTCGCTTTTTGGGCTTTCCCATAGACGATCCTTTGTCTTACATTTACCAAACTTACTCCCATCATAGCGGATCGGGCGTCATTTCTCAAGAGGTGACGGCAGTCTCTTAAATGACAAAGTTGACGAGTTTGCCCGGGACGAAGACGGTTTTTCGGATAATCTGGCCTTGTAAATAGCCTGCAACTTTGGCGTCGGCTTTGGCCGCGTCGACGATCTCGGCTTCTTGGGCGCTAGCAGCGGCTTGGATTTGCCCCCGGAGTTTGCCGTTAACCTGGACGATGATGGTCACCGTGTCCTGCAACAGGTAGCGCTCGTCGGCTTTCGGCCAACTGTCGCGGTGCACCGTCGTGGAATGGCCCAGTTGGTGCCACAGCTCCTCGGCGACGTGCGGAGCGAAGGGCGCAATGCAAGCCACGAGTGCCGCCAGGGCTTGCTGCCAGGTGTCGCACCGGCCGAACGCCACGGCTTTCAGCTTGTACAAATCATTCGTGCATTCCATGGCCGCGGCAATGGCCGTGTTGTAGCGGTTGGCTTCCAGGTCGTCGCTGACTTTCTTGATCATGCGGTGGGTAGCCCGGTTGACGGCAGTTTGCTGATCATTATTCAGCTCAGCCGGTTGGCTATCTGTGTACTCCCCGACCAAATTCCAGACACGGGACAGGAAGCGGTGGGTCCCTGGCACGCCTTGCGGATCCCATTTAACCCAAACATCCAACGGTGCGGCAAACATCAGGTAGGTCCGCAGCGCGTCGGCGCCATAGCCTTGAGCGATAATATCCAGCGGGTCGACGCCGTTGCCTTTGGACTTGCTGAACATAGTGCCGTCGCTGGCCGTGACTTTGCCGTTGAACAGGAACTGCTTGAACGGTTCGGCCTCGTTCACAAGACCCTGCTTTTCGAAGAAGTGACCGATGAAACGGGCGTACAGGAGGTGAGCCGTCGCATGGTCGGCGCCGTTGTAGAAGTCGACCGGTTCCCACTTTTTGACAACCGCCGGGTCAAACGCCTGCTGCTGGTTATGTGGATCAAGGTAGCGGTACATGTACCAGCTGCTGCAGATGTAAGTGTCCAGCGTGTCGGTTTCGCGTTCGGCCGGCCCGCCGCACTTCGGGCATTCGACGTTGAGCCAGTCGGTGGCCCGGGCCAGGGCGCTGCGGCCGTCACCGCTTGGCTGGAAATCATCGAGTTCGGGCAGGATTACCGGCAAATCTTCGTCAGGCACGAGCACCGCACCGTCTTTCGGACAATGAATAATCGGGATCGGTGCGCCCCAATAGCGCTGGCGGCTGACACTCCAATCTCGCATACGGTAGTTTATTTTTGGTTTGGCAACCCCGCGTTTTTGCAAGTCAGCCACGATTTTCTCACGTGCCTCACTGGTGCTCATACCGTCATAGACACCAGAGTTTTTCATAACTCCTTCGCCGTTATAAAAACTACCCGGATCGGCGCCGGCTTGGTCATAAACGTGAGTTATTGGCAGCTCAAATTTTTTAGCCAGTTCCCAATCGCGCTCGTCGTGGGCCGGGACAGCCATGATGGCGCCGGTGCCATAGCCGGCCAAAACGTAATCGGCTACCCAGACAGGAATTTCTTGGTCATTAACCGGATTCACGGCATAGGCACCCGTGAAAACACCGGTTTTAGTTTTTTCAGACTGACGTTCAATCTCGGACTTTTTCTCTGACTCTAGGACATAAGTTTCGACTTTAGACTTTTGACTTTCGTGCGTCAGTTTGCTGACCAGCTCGTGCTCTGGTGCCAACACCATGAAGGTAGCACCGAACAATGTGTCTGATCGAGTGGTAAAAACCTTAATTGTTGCGTCCGAGTCTTTGACCTTGAAGTCGACTTCCGCTCCGATGCTTTTGCCGATCCAATTCTTTTGGGCCAGCTTGACGCTCTCCGTCCAGTCCAGGTCATCAATTGCTTCCAGCAGCTCGTCGGCATAGTCGGTAATTTTGAAAAACCATTGCTTGACTTCTTTTTTCTCGACCAGAGGATCGTCGGGGCCGTCGTGGCGCCAGCACTTGCCGTCGATCACCTGTTCGTTGGCCAGAACGGTATTGTCGATCGCGCACCACCACTGTAGCCGGGAGTCCTGGTAGGCCAGACCGGCCTGGTGCATCTGGGTGAAAATCCACTGCGTCCACTTGTAGTATTCGGGCAGGTGGGTGGCGATCTCTTTCTCCCAGTCGTTGCTCCAGCCCATGGCTTTGTACTGCTTGTGGTACATAGGGATGATGGTGGCCATGCTTTCCTGGGGTGAGACACCGGCTTTGATGGCGTAATTCTCTGCCGGCAGGCCGAAGGCATCCCAACCGACCGGATGGTAGCTTTCATATCCCTGCTGGCGCTTGAAACGAGCCTTCACGTCACTGATGGTGTAATTCATGGCATGGCCGATGTGGATGCCCGCACCGCTCGGGTAGTTGAACATGCTCATCGCCAGGTATTTCGGCTTTTTGGACTGCAGATCGGTCGTGTAGGTGCCGGTCTCGTCCCAAAACTTCTGCCAACGTGGCTCTATTTCTTTAGGATTGTAGCGTTGCATTCAGCTCATTATAACAGAGATGGTCAGGAGTGACCGGTCGTGCAAAAAAACACAGAGTATGTTAAATGGCGGTTGCCCCGGGCAGTCGGAACATCCGCCGCCAGGCCTGGCGGCGTTCGGTACGACGCTGTAATGTTTGGACATACCGCTCTGTGAAGCCGGACCAGAACACCCCGAAGAGATTAACAGCTTGTCCGTCGCTGCCGGCAACTTCAAGTCTTAAAGCGGGGCAGCCGCCAGTCGGTTGAGTATACTCATCCAGCAGCTTACGCCCCTGACCATTTATAGCCACCTGCCGGTCGTTATAGCTCAAAAAGACGCCAGGATTTTTCTTGATGAGCCCCAGGATATACTCATCCGATTTTTCTCCATGAACGGTCCAAGAGGAAACTCTACCAAAGTCGCTACCGATATCTGCGCTGCTATGCAATACCTCTCCGATAGTAGCGACACGCTCAGTCGATGCAAGCGCAGACCGAGGAATAACCAATTGCGCTGCACGTAACAGCGTATGGGTTTGAGCCTCGGCAACATCAATCAGCTGCCGGCTACGTTCGGCCACATAGTCAGGTGCTAACGCTCCGGGCCGGCGCGGCAGCTCGGAATAAGTCCGGGCTAACCGTTCATAATCATAGGCGTGTGAAAGCATTGCCGCAGAATCCATGCTTGGTGCTTGGGCAATAACTGTTCGGAGAGTATAGAGGGCGGCGGTATTTTCGCCCGGCAATAACTTATTCATAGATAAGTATTATATCATGATATCGTTATTAAATCAACTACTCCCATTCGGTAGTGCCCGGGGGTTTGTTGGTCAGGTCCAGGAAGACTTGGGAGACGTCGGGTACTTCGGCCAGAATCCGTTCGGCAGTCTTCTGCAAAAACTCTGCCGGCAGATCGCGGCCGGGCAGCATGGCCTGGACGGTCATGAAGGTGCTGGTGATGACGGGCCGCAGCACAATCGAGCGCTTGCCTGCTTCGTCAAAGCTTAACGGGATCAAGACGGTTGGGAATTGGGCAATTTTGTCGAGCAAGCCGGCGGCGCGCATTTCCTCGTGAACAATGGCATCGGCCTGACGCAGCTGGGTTCGGACGTCGGCAGTTAGATATGTTTCAGTCAGGTAATAGCTGCTTAGGCTGCCCGGGGTTAATGCATAGATCACTCGGTTGATAACGCTGCGGTTGTGGGCCGGCAGATCGGCTGCGAACTTTGCAAGCTGTGCGGCGTCGTGATTGGCATTTTGAATGGCGGCTGTGAACAGATGGGAACGTTCGTCACCGCCGACGCCGACACTGCGGATCGGGAGCAATTGGGCTTTTTCAAGGTTGACCATTGGGAAGTCAGCAGGCGAAGCGCCATCGGAGCATAGAATGCGAATTGCCAGTCCCGGGCCAGGGAATGGTTGACGCTGGACGAGTTCTTCCGGCAGGCCGAGCTCACGACCCAGCTCGCGGACTTCGTCCTTGAACAGGTCATCAATCGGCTCCAGTAGCAGGCCGGCGGCTTTTAATTCCTGGACTTCTTTGACTTGGTTGTGGTGACTTTTGATGGTCATGGTGTTGTGGTCACCAGTGCTGTGGCCGCTTTCGATGCGGTCGGCGGCGTTGGTACCCTGAAGTAGCAACGCATCACTTATCTGGAGGTCGGCCACCAGACGGTTTTGGATCGCCACGAATACCTTGCCGATAATTTTCCGCTTGTCTTCCGGGTCGGCGACATCAACCAGCGGACCGACGGTTTTGCCGTCGATCTCCGCCGTGCCCTGCTCGAAGTCTTTGACGGCATCTACCTTGACGACCGGCAGGCCGGCAGCTTTCAAATCTTCAATCACCTCGTCGTCTTCATCCCGCATGAAGCCGCTGTCGATATAGAAGTAGTGCAGTCGATCTTTTGGCAAAGCCTTCGCGGCCAGGGTTGCGGCCACACTGGAATCGACCCCGCCGCTCACAAACGCGATGACCTGACGATCCTTAACTTGTTCAGCGATCTCTGCCTGTTTCTTGGTGATGATGGCTTGCAAGCGTTTTTCGCGAAAAGCTTCATCGGCCTCTAAGCCGGCAATGTCGAAGAGAAAATTTTTGAAAACTTGATAACCTTCGGGGGTGTCATCGAAGACTTCCGGGTGGAACTGAACACCGATTTTATTGCCCCGGGCGATTGATGAGTAGGCAGTCGAGCCGTCGCTCAAGCTGTGCGAACCTAGAACTGTAAAGTCATCCGGAATGGCTGTTACAAAATCGCCATGCGTAAATAATCCTGTGAAGTCGGCCTTACAGCCGTTGAAGATCGGATGGCTGGTGTCGACCTTTGTGGTTACCCGACCGTCTTCGCGTATGGCGTTTTTGGTGACCGCACCGCCCTGCATGACAACCATAGCCTGCATACCGAAACAAATACCCAGCAGCGGCAGCGGGCTGTCCCAAATATCAGCCACCGGTTTGGGCGCGGCACCCTCGGAGGTGTTGGCAGGGCTGCCGGAAATTATCATGGCGCCGTAATTTTTTTCTATCTCAGACCGCGGCGTGTTCAATGGCAGCACATCCCCGGGTAAACCCTGCCGCTCAACGGCCTTGCGTACTAAGTCCACATATTGCCCACCGGCATCGAGAATGGCCACGCGGTTGATTGGTTTAGACCGTCGGGCTTGCTTCATATCCAATTATACCATGACCGGTGGAGCTCAGGTGATGTGACGGGCGTCAGCCAGAGGCAATGAGGCCTAGGCTGTTCGTCGCGGTTCAAAATTGCTGTAGATAGTTGGTGCTGAATGTGGTTGCTAGGGCCTGCCGGTCGGCATGGCGCTCTTTGGCGAAGGCAACCAGTTTCTGCACTAGTTCGACGTTGCTGATGCCGGCCCGGTTCCAGTTGTGGGCATAAAGACCGCCTGGGAGCGGGTTGACTTCGTTGAAATAGACGGCTTTGGTTTTACTATCGATCAACATGTCGACGCGGGCGAGGCCACTGCAGCCAAGGGCACGATAGACATCCAAGCCCGTATGCTCAGCCTTGTCGTAGAGGTCTTTCGGCAGGTCGGCCGGGATCTGGCTGTAGCCCTGGGCGCCTTTGGCACCGTTCTTGCCGCCGGCTTTGCCCTTTTTACCGCCCTGCATGTACTTGGTCTCAAAGTCGAAGAAGTCCTCCGGTTTGGTCATAGGTTGCTCCAGCAAGGCCGGTTGCGGTCGGGCATTGCCCATGATCGGCAGCGTGACTTCCACCAGGTTGAGCACGGTTTCTTCGACAATAACTTTGTCGTCGTAGTGGGCGGCGACCTCCAGGGCGTTGCGCAATTCAAGGTCGCTCGCTGCCTGGCCGATGCCGATGCTTGAGCCGAGGTGGGCCGGTTTGACGAATAGCGGGTACTTCAGGGCTTCGGTGATACGGACCACGGCCGCGCCCGGTTCGCGCTCCAGCTCGGCTTTCGTAAAGCTGAGGAACGCCGTCACCGGGATGTTGTTGGCCACGGCAACGTCTTTGGCCAAGGTCTTGTCCATGGCGATGGCCGAGGCGCTGACACCACACCCGACGTACGGTACGCCGGCCAAGTCGAGCAATCCCATCAAGGCGCCGTCCTCGCCGTAGGTGCCATGCATCGCCGGGAAAACCAGGTCAATGTGCCGTGTTTGTTTGCGGCCGGCAATGCCGCTGGCTTTGACAAGCGTCATACCGCCATCAAACTGCACACTGGCCGGCTGCGTCTTGTGAAGATAATCCTGAACACCGCCGGAGCTGAACAGGCTGATGTCTTTGAGCCGGTCGTCCCAGTACCACGCCCCGTCTTTAGCGATGTAGACCGCTTCGACACGGTATTTTTTGGTCAGCTCAAGCGGTTTGATGATACTGGCCAGCGCGGTCACGATCGAGATATCATGTTCTGCCGACCGCCCGCCGAAAATAACTGCAATAGTTTCCATGGTCTCTATTATTGCAATTTAGCTATACAATTACCACAAACCGGTTCAGGCGTAATTGTCGGTCCAGTCATTTTGCATCACAACCAAATCACCGCTGGCCACAAAATGGGTGAGATTGCTATAAAACTCCAGCGGCTGATCTTCGATGCGCACCTCGCCTTTGAATTTTGACTGTTCCAGGCCGCGACGGATAAAGTCGGTCACGGAATTTTTCATCAGCACGACCAAGTCCGGCTGGGCGGCAGCGATCAGTTTGCCGACTTCCACATGCACCCGTTCGGTTTCTTCGCCTTGGTCGACCAGGCCGGGCGTAACGTAGATTTTACGCTTGGCGGTGAGGTCATGCAGCAATTGTGTGCCGACGCGGATACCTTCAAGGTTACCGTTATACGTGTCGTCAACCACCCAAGCGCCAGCCAGTTGGTAGGGCTGCATGCGATGCTCGAACGGTTTGGTTTTGGCAATACCGGCAGTGACTTGTTCCGCTGTCAAACCAAGTTCGAGTCCCAGAGCCGCCGCCAACGATAGATAGCTGACTTGGTGCCGCCCGACCAGTCCGCTGTGCAGGCGTAGTGACTGCTTGTCTTTTTTGAGCGTAAAAGCGGTGCCTTCCAAACCGACTTTTACACCGGAAACCTTCCAACCGAGTGCACCGTGCTGGTCAAACCGGTGGTAAGGGTCTTTCAGGAACGGCTCAACGGCCGATGAGTCAGCGTTGACGTAGACATTGTGGCCGTGCAGGTAATCGGCCACGGCGAAGATATCTTTGCCGGCGGCAGCAAGCGTTTTGTAACGGTCGAGGTGGGCCGGTGCCAGCCCGGTGATAACGGCATGAGTCGGCTGTGTCACCCGCGAGAAGCGCACCACATCGCCGGGCGCACCCTCACCATATTCAATCACCAGTACGTCTTCATCGCCGTCCAGCTGCTTGGCAAATTGGGCGTGGCTGCTGCTGACGTTTTTGTTAGCCGGCGTGACGGCTACTTTTTTGCCTTCTCCAAGTACGGTGGCCAAAATTTCTTTCATAGTCGTCTTGCCGTAGCTGCCAGCCACAGCGATTTTCGCAGCCGGGTGCGACGTGAAGATGCCGGATGAATGCCTGACTGCCCGCTGCTCGCTCGGCCCACTGATAAACCAACGGCCCAACACCAACGGGGCTATTAACAAATACGGCCACGCCAGCGGGTAAGCTATGATCACCGCCGCGCCGAATACCAGCCCGCCGATCACATGATGTGACGCACCCAAGTACATGATAAACAGGCCGGCGACAAGCTGAGTCAAGATGCCCAGCCGCAGCGCCAGCAGCAGCAGACGGGCGGCTTTGGTCGGTTCCAGACTGCGGCGACGCATAACCCGGCGGAAATCAGTCGTCCGCCAGACCCAGGCCAGGTACGGCCGGACCTGATATTCGCTGCTCTGCAACATGTAGACCAGAGCTTTCGGGTAGCCCGGCCGGTAGATGCTTAGTCCGGCAGCCAGGTTTTTGATCATTTTATAAACTCCTCGACCAGGTCTCGGACTTGTTCCGGCCTGTCCAGATGCAAAAAGTGCCCGGCATCGGGTACCACCAAGAGTCGCGAGTTTTTAATCAGCTTTTCGTACCGGCGGCCATGACTAATCGGGGTAGCTGTATCGTTGGCAGCATATACGAGAAGCGTCGGGATCGTAATCGCTGCGGCGTCTGCCTGTACATCCTGACGGATGATTCGCTTATATGTTTGCTGGAGCTCAGGCATCACCAGCATGTCCGAGCCGGCAGCATGATACAGACGTTCACGGAGTGCCTGGCGGTGGCGCCGAGGCAACCAAATAGTCGCAGCTTTACCGGTCTTGGCAAGACTACTCAGGACTAGCGCCCTGGGCCGATTCTTAATTCGGATGCCAGAGGCAGCGAGCAGCACGAGCTTTTGCGGATGTACTGCCCCAAGACTAACCGCACGGATGACAACTGCACCGCCGTTGCTGTGGCCGATGACGGCATAGGGCTGATCGAGTTCGAGCTTACCCAGGATGTCCTTGATGAAATAGGCATAATTATCCAGATTCCATGGTTCTTTGGGTGCCTGGCTGGCACCGAAGCCGGGCAGATCAACCGCCAAGACTTGGTAGCGTCGGCTCAAAGCCGCCCGCAGGCCAGCCCAGCTCTTGATGCCATCACCCCACCCATGAAGCAGCAGCACCAATTTGCCTTTACCGTCCAATTCGTAATGCGTTAACAAGCCATCGACAATGACATTCACGCTATTCAGTATACAAGCTTAATCGAGATTCTTCTTGGCGTAGGTGCCGCCGGTAGAAAGTGTCGCGGTGAGCGTGTAGGCAGCGCACTGCTTGTCATTGCTTTCACAGCTCACACCATTGGCAGTCTTCGGTTCGTAGGCGTAAGCGCCGGCAGTAGGCCTGGAGGCGAGAGTCTTAGACGAACCGGCCGGATCTTGCAAAGCAGTCTTGTCCAGGCTCTTCATGTGTGCCGACAGCCAGGCGGAGCTATTCATATCGGACAGGCTGGGATAATAGCCGTACTGGGAAAAATACGCTTCCAATTGCGTTTGGACTGATAGTATGTCGGTTTGTCGCTTGCTGTCCTGCGCCCTGCCCTGAACACCTCCAGATGACGGTGTAGTTGGTGATTGCAATTCGTTCAAATAGGCGCCCAAGCCAAGATCATTTAAGAGTTGTGACAACGGTATTGAGCCGGTCGGTGCCGTGATCGGTTTGACATCGTTGGTCGGCTTAAGGAGGAAGTTGGCGCTGAAGTTAAAGCTGCTGGCTCCGGTCGATTTGGCATCGGCCTTGAAGCTGACATCGTGCTGCTTGCCGTCTAGGGTCACCACGAATGAGCCGCTGGAAGTGTCACCGCCCGTCTTGGAGTAGAAATTGACGAAGAACGGATAGCTGGAGCCGCCTTTGTAATCCAGGCCGAGATCGGTGTAGCTATTGGCCGGATTTTTCTTGTCGGCAAAGCGAACTTTGTAAATCATGTGTTGGCCGCGATCCGCCCACAGCTCGAACGTATCGCTCGATTTGATGCCGTCGGCCGATTGTTCGAGTGAATCATAGGCCAGGTCGACGTAGTTTTCGTACTTGTTGGCCTTGAGCCAGGCATCGAGTTTGCTGGCTTTCAGCGCGTCCCGCTGGGCGGTGAGGTATTTCTTGACATTGGCTTTGTCCAGCCCGACCTGGTAATGGAAGGTTTTGTGGCCGTCAACTGTTTCCGAACCAAGTTTTTTTACAACTTTGAGAAGCGCTTGGTCCTTGTCGGTGCTGAACAGATACTGCTGGTTGACGCGGCCGAAGGCATGCTCTTCGTCGCTGACTTGGTCGTGGGTCGGCGATGTCATAGTAGACGTATTGCCGCCGGTTGTACCAGACAAAGACTGAAGTTTATCGAGCAGTGCTTGGTCAAACATGATCCACTTGCCATCATACTTCGTGACAATAGCAGTGGCAGTGGGGTCGGCTGATGCGAGCAGACTGCTGATGCTGCTTAAACCGCCGAACTTAAAGTAGTAATTCGGCGCGGTTGTTTTGGGTTTGATGCTGAGCGCTTCGAAATTAACCCGGCTGGCGCCGGCGTTGACGTCGAGAGTAAAGTCGCTATCGGCGCCATTGCTCCTAAAACTCAGTTTGCCGTCGGTCGCAAAACCGCCGCTGCCGAGTTTGTAGCTGCCGTCGCCGGTGCTGCCTTTGAAGTTAAGGCTCGACGCGGCATCTAAATAATTTATGAGCTTCTCGTAGCCCTTGCCGGTATTTTTCAGGGACTGGGCGTACACAACCGACGGGTTGGCGTAGTAGCCGAAGTAGTACGCGGCGGCGCCGATTACCACAACCGCGGCCGCGGCAAGTCCCATGAACATCTGTTTTTTATTACCTCCGGCAAGCCTACCCGTCAGCGAGCTAAGCAGGCCGGTACTTCCGGCACTAGCTGACCCGGCCAAAGGATTGGCCACGGGTACCGGTGATACCATACCGACCACGGGCTCGGGCGACGATACAACAGGTGCAACATTCGGGCCTAAAGCCGGCGTGCCGGCAAGTGGTGTAGCCGGTGCAGGAGTTGAAGCTGGAGTTGGAGGTGGGGTTGAGCCCACAGCACCTACTGCCGTAGCATCCTGGGTTGGCGTCGGCGGGGAGACTGTCTTATTCGCATCACTGGCCGGGGGTTGGTTTGGCTTGCTGGCTGCGTCTGGTTCCATCGTAGAGGCCGCTCCTTAGCAGCAATTACTGAGCATTTGCTGACAATTATACATAAGCGTGATGATTTTCCCCAACCCTTTACTTTCTCTTATGCAATCAGCGGCTTAAGGCCGAGGTTTGGTATAATTCTGAACAGTTTAGGGCGAGTGGCGGAATTGGTATACGCGGCGGACTTAAAATCCGCTGGCTGAATAAGCCTTGTGGGTTCGATTCCCACCTCGCCCACCATCCTACGTCGCTATCTTCGATAGCTATGTAGGATTTTATAGATGCTTTCTTTGGAATGCTATCCCTGAACCAGTTTTTAGGTAAGACTCAAAGCTTCGGGCTTTCAGTTTTGTTTCAAATGCAATGTATGCTGAAAGCTTCCACGGTCTAAACTTATTGGTATGAATACTCTTGCCTTGATTATGCTCTTGCAGTCGTTTCTTTAAATTCGAGCTGGAGCCAGTATAGATTTGATTATGCTGAGGGCTTTTTAGGATATACACGTAATGCATGTATTTCATTATAAAGCCCTCCTTCGCTAAAGCTTCGTAGGGCATTCTACTTTTTCGGAGTATTTAAGTCTTACTTAATAATCGCCTATCACCGAGAACAAGTTCTACGAAGCTTCAGCGAAGTAGAATGGAGGCGCCGACCGGAATCGCACCGGCGTACGAGGTTTTGCAGACCTCTGCGTA
>CAZXCS010000013.1:0-5900 GCA_964639195.1 uncultured Candidatus Saccharibacteria bacterium
ATGGCTTTTTCGTGTTCGGCCGCATCGTGGGCGTCGTTCAAGCGGGTGAGGGTGGCCTGGCTTTCGTCCATTTTCTCGCGGATAGCGTCGAGAATGATTTGGACACCGACAAAGAATTCCGTCAGGTCATCATCGGTCTTATCTTTCAGGGCCGGCACATCAGTCGAAAAATCACCGACAGAGGCGCGGGCAAAGATCGGCGCGATACTCTCGAGGCGCTCACGGAATTGGCGCTGGAAATGTTCAAGCTCGGGGTTAGATGATTGTTTCATTTGAGCAACCAAGTCGTGGCCGACGCCTCATCGCTAAATTGCTTGACGCGTGCCTGTTTGCCGGAGGCCATGATGACGAGGTTGGCAACATGCTTCAGGAAGCCATCGAGGCCGAACAGAGCGATCTTGCCGAACGGCATAGTTTGCAACGACTTGGCACTGGCCTGTCGCATGGCCATATCCTGGTGGCCGACCTGACTCAAGTCGATTAAAAAATTAACCGGTCGGCTGCCGTTCTGCTTTTGTAGTTGGGTGACTAGGATTTGAGACTCCTTGGTAGCTTCGCCTAGGGATGCGGCGGTTTGGTCACCGGCCAAGATTTGGTGGATGAAACCGCGCGGATCCAGAAATGTTCGATTGGGCATGGAAGCAAATCGTCCTTACGCTTAAAATTGTACCATTGTTCCAGCTGTTCCGCGGTTGCCACGCCGGGAGTCCTTCGCTATAATTCCCCAAAGTTCTCATCAACAATCCACAGATTGGGAAGAGCAGCCCGACAAAATGTATTCCATTTTGCCGGCGCGATGAGAAACCCGCGGCAGTGGGTGTCTCATGAGTTTATTCCGGGGTAGCTCAATGGTAGAGCGGGTCGCTGTTAACGACTAGGTTGCTGGTTCGAGCCCAGTCCCCGGAGCCATAGGTTTGTTCAAAGCTATTGCTTTGAACAAACCTGTTTTTTAGCTGGCGGAGAGCCGCTATTGATTGACGGCGTAGCCTTGAGCGTTAACTAATATGGCCGTGTCGTCTGAGAGACTCAGCTCGCGGTTAGCCGGGTCATCACTCAATGAAGTTTCGATAAAATATAGTTTTTCGCCCGGCTTAACAACGTACGTCTGGTCGGCGTATCTCGACTCCAGTGCTTTGAGCGAAATCGTCTGACTGCCATCAGCGTTGTTCTGTTTCACAAGCTTGAAGCCGGACAGCGCTTGCTGTGTCGCGGTATCAACTGTGTCTGTCGATATAAGATAGGCGTATGGTTTGTACGGGCTGTCAGCAAAGAGCTGCTTATTCGTTGAAGTACTTGCTGAATTGCTGATGGCCTGGTGTACGTTACCTACCACGGCTGGAGGAGAAGTTAGTATTGCAAAAACAATTGCTAGCGCAATGACCGCCGCTAACCCGACAAATCCGAGCAAAATATACTTTTTCATGCTCGGTTATTATAACAAGCGCTCTATGAGAGGAAGCTTAAGAAACCTGTTTGCTCCGGAATTGACTTCCAGTAAGTCGACTTAGAGCAATTACGCTAGGGCTTAGCGGTAGAACTTGAACATCGAGCACACGATCCCGTAACGAACGTTACCAATGATGATCTTGTTATGACCACTAAGATCGCCTGGGCACATTTAAAAGAAATTCCTGACTACTACACCAGGCTCAATAAAATGGTATCGGAAGCGGGATCGTGAAGTCCCGAGCAGCAGGTAGTTCTAAATCTATAACTTTTGGAGGTTACTATTTATGCAGCTTGAAAGAAGTGCTTTTTATTTCATCGTATCTTATTTCGACTAATAATGTTATGCTTAGATTACTAGAAATATAGCTGCTATATATTTTTATTTTAAGAATCGTTCTAGCATCAAGCATTAAATAGTTTTTAGGGAGCAGCTATCTGACCACTTCAGTTGCCAGATTCCCTTCAGCAAAGTAAGCTCGCGCCGTAGCGGGCAAGGGGCCAATAATGCCGAAAGACCGTGGCCGTCGAGCCGTCAAGAAACCTAAGCAGATAAAGTAGCCCTTCTAATGTTGACCACGACTCGCGAGCAATTTTTGAAAACCGACGCCGGAGCTTCCGCCAAAGTGGAACTCTTGCGTATGCTCAAAAGCCCGGCATACGCAACACATGTGTCGTATGACGTGACTGTTGGCCGCGAGCTGGCCTTTATCGACCGTCACATCAACTATTTGGTAAAGCACCCGTACATTAAGCCGCTGTCATATTTGTCTAATTTGCGGGCAATGACCAAAATAAACCACTGATCGACTGACGGTCCCACCTACAATGAAGTATTGTAAAAGTACTGATTTTATGTTATTCTTGTAATTATGTCCCATCCTTATGTGCTCGCGATTCGTCATGGGCGCTCGCCGGCCAATATCAAGAGCTCACCGGCCTTTGGCAGTATTAATGCTCATTTGGACTCAAGAGGTGTCGCACAGAGCCTACGCCTGGCTGAAAGATTACAGACTATCTATGAAATTACGCCAGCGGATACTACGGTTGCGACATCGGAACACACCTCCACGCTTGAAACCGCCGATATGGCGGGCTTCGGGGTTAAAGTTCCTTATGCCGTACTGAATGAAGTCGAAGACTGGGGAAACATTGAGGGCTTAAGAGAAATGATCCGAGAAGGAACAGTGCCCCCGCAAGCGATCGCCAAGGCCGAGGCTGTTTTACGGAACCCACCCGCGGAAACGGTGTGGATTACGCATTCATTGGTTATTGCCGGTCTGTGTGCCGTGTTGAAGGGGCACCAAGACCGGTTTATTACCCCTGATTTTACTGAAATTCGAGAATTGCGTATTTAATCAGCCCTCACCGGGACGGCTTGGACGTTCTCTAAAACACAATGCCGGGTAGTTTGCTACAATAGCAGCGTGAGTAACTCCTCAAAATCACTGACGCTCAAACAGACTTTGCCATTTATCCTGATCATTGGCGGCCTTATCGGTTTGTTGTGTGCCGGCATTTTGACCGTTGAGAAATTTGACCTGCTGAAACACCCAGGCAGGCAGCTGAACTGCGACCTCAACCCGATCGTGGCCTGCGGTCCTGTCATCAACACCGACCAGGCCTCGGCCTTCGGCTTTCCCAATCCGTTCGTTGGTTTGGCAGGCTTTGCCGGCGTGGCAACTATCGGCGGCGCGCTACTGGCAGGGGCTACTTTCAAACGATGGTTCTGGCGCTGGTTCCAGGCCGGCGTGCTGTTCGGTGTCGGCTTCGTCACCTGGCTGCAATTTGAAACGATTTACCGCATTGACGCGCTGTGTCCATACTGCATGGTGGTCTGGTCGGTGATGATCCCGATTTTTATCTATACCACCCTCTACAACCTGCGCGCCGGGCATGTGCCGACGCCGAAGCGGCTCAAGGGCTTGGTGGCATTCGCGCAGCGGCACCACGGCGACATCCTTGTGCTGTGGTATCTGCTGATCCTGACGGCCATCACCACCCATTTCTGGTACTACTGGCGAACCTTGTTTTAGACAATTATGACGATTCGGACTACGAACAAGCGGCAAATTATTGATATTACCGATGATGTGCAGTCGCTGGTGCCGGCCGGTGACGGTCTGATCCATTTGTTTATCAAACATACTACCGCGGCTTTAACCACCGCCGATCTGGATCCAGGCACCGATCAGGATTTTCTCGATTTTCTGCAGGCTATAACCCCTAAGCTATCATGGCGGCACCCTCACGACCCGGCACATGCTCCGGACCACCTGCTGGCTTCGACTATCGGGCCGTCAGAGACCATTCCGTACATGGGAGGTCAGTTATCACTCGGCAATTGGCAGCGTGTTATTCTCGTCGAGCTCGACGGGCCGCGGCAACGTGAAATCCTTGTAAACGCGGTGAAGACAGCAAGCTAACTTGTACCGACCGACAATCTATACGATAATTTAGATAATGAGTGACACTGCCGGCATTGCTTTACTTTCCGTTTACGACAAAACGGGCATCGCTGACTTCGCACGAGGGCTGACTGACTTAGGCTGGAAGATCTACGCTTCCGGCGGCACGGCCAAGGCCATTGCCGAGCGTGGTATTACTGTGACCGACGTGGCAGATCTGGTCGGCGGCGAGGCTATCCTGGGTCACCGGGTCGTTACATTATCACGCGAAATTTCTGCCGGACTGCTGGCTGACAGAACCAGCAAGGAAGACGTGACTGAAATGGAGCAGCTGGGGTTGCCAATCATCGACCTGGTATGTGTCGATTTATATCCGTTAGAAGAGGCGATTGCCAAAGTAGGAGCCAGCAAAGCTGACATCGTTAAACAAACTGATATCGGGGGGCCGACCATGCTTCGATCGGCCGCCAAAGGCCGACGGGTCGTTATCGCGCATCCGGCCCAGCGCCAACCAGTGCTGGATTGGCTCAGAGACGGCTGTCCCGATGGCGAAAAATTTCTCGACGAGCTTGTCGCCCAAGCCGAGTACGAAGTCGCCCGCTATGTTTGGACATCGGCGCATTATCACGGCGGCACGCAATTTAGCGGCTCCGTGGCTGCCTTGAACGGTCCTACCAAGTACGGTGAAAATCCGCAGCAGGCCGAGGCCGGCTTTTACGCCGACAATCGCGTGGCGGTCGATCCGCTCGGTCTGGACCAATTCGAGCACGTGCAAGGCATGGAGCGCAGCTTCGTCAACATGACTGATATCGACCGCTTGCTGCAGACGGTGACACACATTGCGGCCGGCTTTGAACGGAACTTAGACAGCGTGCCGGCCATCGCCGTCGGCGTCAAACATGGCAATGCCTGTGGCGCCGGTGCCGCCGATTCTCCAGTCGAAGCTGTAAAAAAAATGCTGGAAGGCGACACCCGCGCTATTTTCGGCGGAGTGGTGATGGTCAACGCCGAAATTGATAAAGAACTGGCCGAAACTCTCATGCACCACGCCATGGACGGCGGCCAGACCCGGCTGCTCGACGGCGTCATTGGCGCCAGCGTCACGCCGGAAGCACTGGAAATCCTCAGCCGCAATAAGCTGCGCGTCGTGATCAATCCTGCACTGGCGAAGCTAAACGCTGCTTCGCTCGACAGTCAGCGGCGTCTGCGGCCGGTTCGCGGCGGGCTGCTGGAACAGCCGAATTATGATTTCGTACTCGACCTCAAGGCCGATTACATGCAGCAGCATGGTGAGTTGAGTGATCAGCAAAAGCAGGACTTGATCCTAGGATGGGCGATCGGTTCAACATCGAACAGCAATACGATTACTTTGGTCAAAAACGGCCAGCTGATCGGCAACGGCGTCGGCCAGCAGGACCGCGTCGGCGCTGGACAGCTGGCCTTGACACGGAGCACGATCGCTTTGCCCGATCTTGAAGCGCAGGGCGACAAGCTCGTCCTGAAAGTCACACTCGAGAAAGCAAAATTAGCCGGTGCGGCTGCCTACAGTGACAGCTTCTTCCCATTCCCGGACGGCCCGGGCCTCCTCGCCAAAGCCGGCATCAAAGCCATCCTAGCCTCCAGCGGCTCCGTCGCTGACGAAACCGTCATCAAATCCCTCACCGACCAAGGCGTCAGCGTCCTCCTAGTCCCCGACAAACTAGGACGAGGCTTCTACCTACACTAGCTCTTAGACTGCTCTTGCCAGTAATCGTGGATGCTCAGAGCCTTTTTGGCGGCTATGCCGGTGTAACGCTTTTCCGGTTCCTGCAGGATTTGCTTTTCGGTGTCAGTGAATTTGGCAAAGTAATCGGCAATGTCGTGGTCGTGGCTGGCGACCTCGTAGAGCGGCTTGCCGGCTTCCTGGGCCTGGTGGGCCAGGGCTTTGCTGACCTCATGCGCCGTCGTGTGACCGTACTTTTCCAGCAATAGGTATAGAGGCTCGGCGGCGATGGCGCCGCCGCTCATGTGGAGGTTGCGTTGCATGTGCTCGGTGTCGACTTCCAG
>CAZXCS010000013.1:6000-14275 GCA_964639195.1 uncultured Candidatus Saccharibacteria bacterium
TGGCGCCGCCGCTCATGTGGAGGTTGCGTTGCATGTGCTCGGTGTCGACTTCCAGATTGCCCATGACCCGGTTCAGCCGCTCGGCCATCGAGGCGACGCTGGCCAGAATAATGCCGTAGAAACGGGCCGACGCTGAGTCAGTCAGGTCGCGCTGGTGCTCGCTGACAATGTTTAGCTGGGCGTTGACCAGCTGGGCGTTGACTTGCTTACTGAGACTGATAATATTCTCAAAATTCCAGGGGTTGCGCTTGTGGGCCATAGTCGAGCTGCCTGTCTGACCCTCCTCGAATTTCTCACGTACCTCGGCAATTTCGCTGCGCTGCAGATGTCGCATGTCATGACTCAGGTTGGCCATGACATTAGCTGTGACCGTGAGTTCGTCGAGCAGGCGGACGATGTTTTCTGCTGGCACAATCTGTTTGGAATATGCGGCTGGTTCCAGCTCGACTTTGGCCAGCAACTGCTTCTCGAATTCCAGCGGATCGTCGACGAACAGGCTCAGAGCATTGTAAGCACCGACGGCGCCGGAGAATTTGCCCTTGAGCTTGCCGCTCAGCACCTGGATCGAACGCATGCTTTCGCCGAGACGAGTCACGTACTCGGCCATGGCGAAGCCAAAAGTAATCGGCACGGCGTGCTGGCCGTGGGTGCGGCCGATCTGCACCGTGTCGGCATAGGTTTCAGTCAGCTTCAGCAAGGTTCGTTGCAAGGCCTCCAGCCGCGGTAACACCAGCTCGGTCGCAGCCGTGCGCAGCTGCAGAGCCATGGCAGTGGAAACAATGTCGTATGACGTAGCGCCAAAGTGGACGAACGGTTTGGCATTATCAGACAGACCGGCTTTGATAACATTGACCAGCGCTTTGACATCATGTTTGGTGCGCTTTTCTTCCTCAGCCACCGCTTCGGCCGTCACTTTTTGAGTGGCGGTCTCAATTTGCTGCGCGATCTCCTGAGAGCAGACACCGAAATCGGCTAATGTGGAGGCTAGAGCGGCCTCAACGTAGGCCTGGAAGGCGATCCGGCTACGCTCGCTCAGATACCTGGCAATTTCCGGGTCGTAATAGCGGCCGTCAAGCGGATCAATGCCGTCAAACCCGGGGTGGTCGGCGACGGCAGGCAAACTGATCGGCTTCATTTCCGTTTGAGGCAGTCGTTAATGTTGGCTTCGATGCGGGCAAGGGCATTGGCTGTGTCAGGCTTGACGAAAGTCTGGCCGGTGATCTTCTCGTAGAGTTCCAGGTAACGGTCGGTCACCGATTGCACAAACTCGTCGGTCATTTCCGGGACTTTCTGACCGTCCTGGCCGCTAAAGCCGTTGTCCATCAGCCATTGCCGCACGAACTCTTTGGATAATTGCTTTGGCGTATCGGTCGATTTGCCGGAGACGAAAGCGTCATAACTATCAGCGTAGAAGTAGCGTGACGAATCGGGTGTATGAACTTCGTCAATCAAGATGATTTTGCCGTCCCGCCGGCCGAATTCGTACTTGGTGTCGGCCAGCACTAGCCCACGGGCGCGGGCCATTTGCTGGCCGCGGGCAAACAGTTTTAGAGCGTAGTCACTCAGCTGTTTCCATTCGTCGTCGGTACATAGACCCTGGGCGATGGCTTCCTCGGGCGTGATGTTTTCGTCGTGGCCAACTTCGGCTTTGGTGGTCGGGGTGACGATCGGCGGGGCGAACGGATCGTACTCTTTCATATTGTCAGGCAGCGTGTTGCCGCACAGCTCCCGGTTACCGTCCTGGTATTCGCGCCAGGCCGAACCGACCAGGCAGCCGCGAACAATCATTTCCAGCATCACCGGCTCGGCCTTCACGCCGGCCGAAACGTTCGGGTCGGGCACCGTCTGTAGCCAATTCGGCACGATGTCCGCCGTATGCTCTAAGAAATGCGCTGCCATCTGGTTGAGCATCGCCCCTTTGTACGGAATGCCGCGCGGCAAGACCACGTCGAAGGCCGAAATGCGGTCGGTAGCAACCAAAATAATCTGGTCATCACCGATGCTGTAGACATCGCGGACTTTGCCATGGTAGAGCGCACTTTGTCCGGGAAATTTAAAATCAGTTTGGAGGATGGCGTCAGTACCCATTACCCCTATTATACGGTATAATGGGCGGATGATAAATATTAGCGTTGTAGGGAGGTAGCATGGCTAATCCGGTTGTGGGAATTATTATGGGTTCAGACTCCGATCTGGACATCATGGGCGGCGCGGCAAAAGTGCTTGACGAGTTTGGCGTGGCCAACGAAGTGCGCGTCTTGTCGGCGCACCGCACCCCGGCTGAAACCAGTGAATACGTGACCGGCGCGGCCGGGCGCGGCCTGAAAGTGATTATCGCCGGTGCCGGCGGCTCGGCCCATCTGGCCGGCGTAGCCGCTGCCCAAACCACTTTGCCGGTCATTTCCATCCCGGTCAAGCGGGCCGATCATGGCCACGAAGCCCTGTGGTCCAATGTTGCCATGCCTCCCGGCATTCCGCTGGCAACGATGCCCGAAAACGGCGGTAAAAACGCCGCTCTGATGGCAGTGCGCATCTTGGCCCTCAGCGACAGCGACCTGGCCAAAAAATACGCCGATTTCGTCAAGAAACAGCACGACTCGGTATTAGAAAAAGACGCTGCCGTCCAGTCCCAAGGCTGGGAATCTGTAGTCTCAAAAAATTAGCCGGAGCGGCGGCCAATGTCGGTGCGGTAGTGCATGCCTTCGAAGTGGATTAATTTGATGGCTTCGTAGGCCTTGCTCAGGGTTTCATCCAGTGTCTTGCCGATGGCTGTCACATTCAGCACCCGGCCGCCATTGGTGACCAGCTGGCCGTCGGTGGTCGTGGTGCCGGCATGGAAGACGACGATATCGTTGAGTTTTTCAGCAGCCTCGATGCCGCTGATTGGCAAACCTTTCGGGTAGTTGCCTGGGTAACCGGGCGAGGCTAGCACCACCGTGACCACAAAGCCGTCACGCCATTTCACACTGGCGGGGTCGAGGGTGCCGGCGGCGCAAGCTGTCAGGATTTCATAGAGGTCGCTATCCAGCAGGCGCATGTAGGCTTCGGCTTCCGGGTCACCAAAACGGGCGTTGAACTCGACGACATTGACATCACCACCATCAATCATAAGGCCAGGGTACAGACAGCCGACAAAGGTGGCATTACGGGCAGCCAGACCCTTCAGTACCGGCTGGACAATCCTCTCGTCAACCGTGGCCATATGTTGAGGCGTCACCCAGGGGACCGGCGCAATCACCCCCATACCGCCAGTGTTCGGGCCTTGGTCACCGTCATCGATTTGCTTGTGGTCTTGCGAGGCCGGGAATATAACCGCCCGGTGGCCGTCACACAGGGCATGCACCGAGACTTCCTGACCCTTAAGGAAATCTTCGACCACCACTTGATTGCCGGAGTCGCCGAAGGCTTTTTGGACCATGGTTTTATCAATCGTCGCGGCGATGTCGGCTTTGGTCAGGCAGACCGTGACACCTTTGCCCTCGGCCAGACCATCGGCTTTGATAACCACCGGCAATGGCCGGCTCTCGGCATAGCGCCTGGCTTCAACAGGATCAGTAAAAGTTTTGTAGGCCGCAGTCGGGATATGCTCAGTAGTCATCAGATCTTTAGCGAGAACTTTTGACGATTCGATTTTCACGGCGGCCCGGGTCGGACCGAAAATCTTCAGCCCAGCTGCCTGGAAGGCATCAACCACGCCGGCAGCCGAAGCGGCTTCCTGGCCGACGACCGTGAAGTCTATCCGGCGGTCTTGGGCGAAGGTGAGCAAGCCGTCCACGTCGGTGAAATCGACCGGCACGTTTTCTATCGGCGGTCGGCTGCCGCCATTGCCCGGCGCCACGAATACTTTGTCAACCTTATCGGATTGGGCCAGCTTCCAAGCCAAGGCTTGTTCGCGGCCGCCGCTGCCGATTACCAAAACCTGGGCCATTATTTGCCCTCTCCTCGGGCCGCATAGGCCTGGCGGGCGGTAACGAAATCGGCAATATCTTTGGGAAGGAATTGCTTCTCGACGGCCTGGACGCGGGCAAACAGGCTTTCGGCCGTGTCGCCCGGTTCGACCGGCACTTTGTGCTCGGCGATAATCGGGCCGTCGTCATACTTTTCCGATACTATATGCAGCGTTTGGCCGGAGTAGGGCAGGTGATGGTCCAGGACATACTGCTGGATGTGCCGGCCGTAAAAGGCTTTGGTGTCCGGCAGCAACCCGGGGTGGGTGTTGACCATGCGCGCCTGGAAAGCACTCGTATACTCGGGCCGCCAGCCAAAGGCTTCGACTAGATTAGGCCCGACCCGCTTCATATACCCCATCAGCGCCACCAGATCGTAACTGCCGCCCAGGATGGCCGCCAGGATGGCCGCTTCTTCAGCTGCGGTTTGGTCGCCGCGACCGAGGTGTTCGCCGATCGCCGATGGGTGAGTTTGACTATTGATAAGTACGCAGTCGATGTGCAGCCCGAATTCGGCGTTGAGATCCTTGATGCGCTGGAAAATGCCGGCACCATCGCGGCTGACGATCACCAGTCCGACCGCCACACTGATGTCACCGCGCTGGTCGGCCCGGATAAAGGCTTCGGCTGTGGTGCCGCCACCCGATGCTAAGATGGCGATTCGTGGTTTCATGCGGGGCGAACGGTGGCCAGCTCCGACGGCGTATGGCTGTCTTTGGGCAGAGTCTGACCGGGCTTCAATTCCATGATCTCATCAGCCCGTTTGCCAATGGAAATCGGGTAAACCCCGTTAAAACACGAGGTTGAAAAACTGTCGGGGGGCAGCCCGGTGGCCCCGAGCATGCCATCGTATGATAAGAAGCACAGGCTGGTCGCGCCGACGTAATCACGCATTTCGTCTTCTGTCATGTGGGCGGCCAGGAGCTCCGACTGTTTGGGCGTGTTGATGCCGTAAAAGTCCGGGTAACGCACCGGCGGGCTGCTGATCAGCAAGTGGACTTCTTTGGCGCCAGCCTCGAAAACCATCGACACCAGATGGCGCATCGTGGTACCGCGGACGATCGAATCGTCGACCAACACCACTCGCTGGCCTTTGAGAGTTTCAATCACCGGGTTGAGCTTCATTTTGAGGTCGCGTTCGCGGAGCGCCGTCGTCGGACGGATGAATGTACGGTGAATGTAACGGTTCTTGATGAGTCCCATTTCAAACGGGATACCGCTGGTTTGGGAGTAGCCGAGGGCGGCCGGGATGCCGGAATCGGGTACCGGCACGATAACATCGGCCTTGATGGGGAATTCCCGGGCCATCTGGCTGCCGAAATTCTTGCGGATACCGTCGATGCGCTTACCGAGCAGCTGGCTGTCGGGACGGGCGAAGTACACCAGCTCGAAGATGTCGAGGTTCAGCTTACCCTTCATGACATGGTGTGAGGTAATTCCTTTTTCATCGATCGCTACCAGCTCACCGGGCTCGACATCGCGCAGATATTCGGCGCCGATGGTGTCGAAGGCACAGGTTTCACTCGCAACGACGTAGCCGCCGTCAATCGTACCGATCGACAACGGCCGGATGCCGCGCTGGTCGCGGAACGCCACCAACGTCGTAACGTCCATGGCCACAATTGAAAAGGCCCCCGTGAATAGGGGCCAGGCTTGTTTGATGGCTTCAACCATGGTGAGGCCATCATCCATGTAGCAGCTAATGGCGGCCATGATCATCGCCGTGTCATTCTTCTTTTCGAGCTTGACATGACGCTTCTTCAGGAAGCTTTCAATCTTGGTAGTGTCGGGCAGGTTACCGTTGTGGCCCAGGGCAATATTATGCTTGCGGTCGATGCAGGGTTGGTTATACCAATCATCGGCACCTCCAGAGGTCGAGTAGCGGTTGTGGCCGATCGCCAGGTGACCCGGCAATTGCTCAAGGTCTTCTTCTCGGTAAACGGTCGCCACCAAACCCTGGGCGGCGTGACGGTACAGCTGCTTGCCGTCACTGCTGACAATTCCGGAGCTTTCCTGGCCGCGATGCTGCAACGCCCACAGGCCGTAAAACGTCAACCGGGCTGCTTCCAGCCCGGTGTTATCGCCAAATTTCTGCCCGATGATGCCAAACACCGCGCACTTCTCTTGGAGGCGGTCGTGGCTTAGGTCGGCTTGCGGCATCATGGCTCCTCGTTTACTACCTGTTAAAAGTAACAAAGCGCCTGAGATGCTTTTTTACTGCGAAATGTCAGGTAAAAAGATCGGCAGCCGCTTTCGTACTTACTCTTATCATAAACATTTCCCGCTGGTGTGGCAAGTAAGATATATAACACCGGTGATCTCTAGCCCCCACGCTGTAACTCTGGTACAATAGATCAGTAAGAGGATCCAGCGTGGCCCAGAAATTAGATTACCACCAGTCTGTTAACTATTCCCAAGCGGACCCCCTCAAAGTGCTGGCCCAAAAACAGGGTCTGGCCACCGCCAAAAATCTGCCGGCCGGTTTCAGCGAAGTAGCTGGCACCCGCGGCGAATCTGCCTACGTTTTCCGGATGGGTGATAGGTGGGGCGCTATGGTACAGGAAGGCTTGGGGACCAAAAGCCTGATCGCCCAGGCCGTCTATGCCCAGACAGGCGAATCGCACTTTGCAGCTATCGCTCAGGACACGGTGGCAACTGTTATCAATGATTTGGTCAGTGTCGGTGCCACGCCGCTCGTGCTCAATGCCTACTGGTCGTCCAGTTCCTACGAATGGCTGACCGACCAAAAACTGGCTGAAGATTTCATCAACGGCTGGCGGGCTGCCTGCGATGAAGCTAAGGTTGTCTGGGGCGGCGGCGAGACCCAAGCCCTTTCCGGAATAGTTGTGGACGGAGCTCTGGAATTCGCCGGCTCAGGTTTTGGCATGATTACGGACGAGAAGCATCTCGTGCAAGGCAAGAAACTGCAAGCCGGCGATGCCATCGTCTTGATCGAATCTAGCGGCGTGCACGCCAACGGCATCAGTTTGGTCCGTCAAATCGCCGAGCAGCTACCCGACGGTTATCAGACAAAATTGTCTAGCGGCACTACACTTGGTGAGGCAGCGCTCATGCCAACGCACCTCTACGCTAAGCTCGTACTGGAACTTCAAGCCGCTGACGTCGATATCCACTACTTATCCAATATCACAGGCCATGGGTGGCGTAAAATTATGCGCGCCGATGCTGACTTCAGCTATGTCATGCACGAGGTCCCGCCTGTTGCCGAGATCTTTAGCTTTATCGCTGAACAGTCACAAAACGATCTGAGCGAGATGTACGGTAATTACAATATGGGCGCCGGCTATGCCGTCTATGTGCCGGCAGACGAATCTGGTCGGGTGATGGACATCGCTAAGCAATGCGGGTTCAAAGCATGGGCGGCCGGTGCGGTTGAGACCGGTCCGAAGGAAGTTCTGATTAGCGCCCCGGAGGCATCCGGCATCAGGTTCGCCAGCGACAGCCTGGGGGTGCGTTAGTGCAGGTTAATGCCGGCAGTAGCGCTCTCTCAGCCTTTCGCCGCAAAGCGTTAATAAACAAGCTGCAAAAAATTAATCCTAATGTCACGGACGTAGTTGCTCGCTTCATGCACCTGATTGATAGCACTACCCTAAAAGACGACCATGACTTAGTTCTAAGGCACTTATTAGATTATGGCACTGCCTTTGCAGAATTTAACGATGGCTACGCGCTCTACTTTGTAACACCTAGACCCGGCACAATCTCCCCATGGTCGAGTAAAGCAACTGACATAGCTCGAAGCTCTGGGTTAAACGAGGTAAAACGAATTGAGCGTGGAATTGCGTATTACGTTGCGGGTGTTGGATCAGGCGATCAGAAAATTGCCGATCTTCTGCACGACCGGATGACTGAAAGTGTATTATCGTCAATTGATGAAGCGGTGGAGTTATTTGCGGTTGACGAACCGGCCCCTCTGCGGACGGTGGATCTGGCCGCCGGCAAGCGAGCGCTGACGGACGCCAACCGCGACTTCGGCTTGGCCCTGGCTGACGACGAAATTGATTATCTCTACGATTCTTATAAAACATTAGCCCGGAATCCCACCGATGCCGAGCTGATGATGTTCGCCCAGGTGAATAGCGAGCACTGTCGCCACAAGATCTTCAATGCCGACTGGGTGGTCGACGGGCGGAAACAGCCGAAAAGCCTGTTCCAAATGATCAAAAACACCTATGAAAAAGGCGGCCAGGATGTGCTGTCGGCCTATAGCGACAACGCGGCCGTGCTGCGCGGGCCTAAGGCCGGGCGTTTCTTCAGTGATGCGGATGGCAGCTACAGCTATCACGATGAGCCGGTGCACAGCGTTA
>CAZXCS010000014.1:0-13905 GCA_964639195.1 uncultured Candidatus Saccharibacteria bacterium
ACCAACAACCTGAAGTCTTCTTGGCTGGGGCGGAGGGATTCGAACCCCCGAATGCCAGGACCAAAACCTGGTGCCTTACCACTTGGCCACGCCCCATCGTCAGGCCCTACGCCTCGGTCTCGTTTTGCCGCCAGCGGCAAAAGCTTCTACTCACGGCTATGGCCTTCCTCTCAATCGCCCAAACGCTTCGCTGGTTTGGTCGATTGGCAAATCGCAGAGTACATGCGATAAACAGATTGATTTTAGCTTAGAACTGCGTCGGGCACAACCGGTCGACCCCCGAGATGATATCTGTTAGAATACATCCAAGCTTCATTATGCCTCACCAGTCCAAAAGCCCTGCTGACTATATCATTCCCCTGGATATCAACAGGTTGGATGGCCGTATGCTGCACATGCCCGGTCCGGCCGGGAACAAGCGGCAGATCCTGTTGCTCTATGGCCACCACGCCATGCTCGAGCGCTGGTGGGGCCTGGTCGAGAACCTTCATGATTACGGCACGGTGACAATGCCCGACCTGCCTGGTTTCGGCGGCATGGACAGTTTCGCCACCATTGGCAAAAAACCGACGCTCGATAACTTCGCTGATTATTTGGCAGCTTTTATCAAACTACGCTACCGCGGCAAACGGGTGACGATTGTCGCTATCTCGTTCGGCTTTCTGGTAGCGACCAGGATGCTCCAACGCTATCCGGAGCTAACAGACAAGGTCGACATGCTGGTCAGCCTTGTCGGCTTTATGCACAAAGATGACTTCATCTACAGCCATCGCCAAATGCGAACTTACAGGTGGATTGCGCGCCTGTTTGCCACCAGGCCGGTGTCGTTGTTCATCCGCTACTGCTGCCTCAACCGTTTCGTTTTGACGACTCTGTATGCCAAGCTGCCAAACTCCAAGAAGCGCATGGTCGATATCACTCCCGAGGAATTCCGGCGCAACATAGATTTTGAAAAAACCATCTGGCAGGCGAATGACGTTCGGACTCACTGGCTGACGACCAACGAATTCCTCAACGTCGACAACTGTCAGGCCAGCATAGCCCTGCCTGTGTACCACGTTGCGTCGACAGCCGACCACTATTTCAATAATGAAATCGTTAAACAGCACATGCTGGTGGTATTCGACAGCTACCACCGTTTTACGGCCAGCAGCAAAGCCCACACACCTAGTATCCTAGCCGATAAAAAGGCCATGGCAGTCCTGCTGCCGCCCGGTCTGCGCCGTGTGCTGCGAAAGAAGTAAATGATATACTGGAGCATAAGATGAAAATCGGATTGGTCTGCCCGTACAGCATCAACAAGCACGGCGGCGTGCTGGAAGTCGTGTTGGCTCTGCGCGACGGTCTGACACACCGCGGCCACGAGGTGAAAATCATCACTCCGAAGCCGCGTAACCATGCCGAGAAACCGGCCAAGGGCGTGATCTTCTTTGGCACGTCGACCGATTTCCGGACGCTGGCTTTCACCGAAACGACGTCACAAGTTTCCAGTACGGCCGACACCGAAGAGGTTGATAACATCCTGGCCGCCGAGCAGTTTGATATTCTGCATTTCCACGAGCCGTGGCAGCCATTGCTTAGTCGGCAGCTGCTGCAGCGGTCGAATTCAGTCAATGTAGCCACTTTCCATGCCAAAATCCCCGATGCCATCATGACCCGCTCGATGCTCAAAGTCGTCAACCCGTACCTGAAATCAGTAATGAGATATCTGGATGTGCTGACGGCCGTGTCACCGTCCGGCGCCGAGTACGTATCAAGCATGACCGATCAGCCGATCACCATCATCCCCAACGGCATCGACCTCAAAAAATACCGGCAATCGGCCAAAAAAGCATCGCATGAACACCAGACAATCCTTTACATCGGCCGCTTGGAGCGCCGCAAGGGCACCAAGTACCTGCTGCAGGCATTCCAACTGCTGTTGCAGGACAACCCCGAAGCCAGGCTGATCATCGCCGGTGACGGGCCCGACCGGGAGAAGTTGGAGCTACTGGCTGAAGATCTAAAACTCCGGAATATCAGCTTCCTGGGCTTCATCAGTGATGAGTTGAAGCTGGAGCTGCTGGCGCAGGCCGACCTGTTCTGTTCGCCAGCCCTCTTCGGTGAGAGTTTCGGCATCGTGCTGCTGGAAGCTATGGCCACCAACACCGTGGCGGTGGCCGGCAACAATTCGGGCTATGTCGACCTTATGGAAGGCATCGGTGCCCTGTCGATCATTAATCCGACCGACATTGAGGAATTCGCCCGGCGCCTGGCGTTGCTTCTAGGCCAGCCGAAACTGCGCGGTTTGTGGGAGAACTGGGCTCAGGATTATGTCAAGCAATTCGCCTATCCGCGGGTGGTCGACCAGTACGAAGAGCTGTATCGTGATGCGCTTGAACAGCATGCCAGCGCCTGAGCAACGGTTAAAGATCGGTCTGGTACTGGATACGTCCCTCGACCCGCATGACGGTGTACAGCAGTACGTCGTAAGCCTTGGGGAATGGTTGCGCAGCGAGGGCCATGATGTCAGCTACCTGGTCGGTCAGACTGAAGAGCGCGATTTGCCCGGCATCCACAGCTTGGCCCGCAATATCAGTGTCCGCTTCAACGGCAACCGCACCACCATACCGTTGCCGGTCAGCCGCCGCAAGCTACGAGCCTTTTTGCAGCAGGAGCGCTTCGACGTGCTGCATGTCCAGACCCCGCACAGCCCGTTTATGTCGCATCGCCTGATTTTGGCAGCTTCACCTACTACCGCCATTATCGGCACGTTCCACATTGCTCCGTACGGACCGCTCGTGAGCTGGGGCAACCGCGCGCTAGGCATTTGGCTGCGGCGGTCGCTACGGCGGTTTGATCAGATGATCAGTGTGTCCTCGGCGGCGCAGGCCTTTGCCCGTACCACGTTCGGTGTCGACTCCGTGGTGCTGCCTAACGTTATCGATTATCCGCGCTTCCACACCGCCAAGCCGCTGTCGCAGTATGATGATGCCAAGTTAACGATCCTGTTTTTAGGTCGGCTGGTGCCGCGCAAGGGCTGCAGGTTGCTGCTGCAAGCGGCTGCCAGGCTGGCCAGCGACACCAGCCTGCCGCCGTTCCGGGTTGTCATCTGCGGCAAAGGGCCGCTGCTCGGTCAGCTGCAACAATTCGTGGCCGAGCACGGGCTGTCAGAAGTTGTCGAATTTACCGGTTTTGTCAGCGAACAGGACAAGCCGCGCTATTATGCGTCAGCCGACATCGCCGTCTTCCCAAGCCGGGGCGGCGAGAGTTTCGGAATCGTGTTGCTGGAGGCCATGGCCAGCGGCCAGTCGGTTGTGTTGGCCGGCGATAATCCGGGCTACCGGTCGGTTATGGAACCTCATCCTGAGCTGCTGTTTGACGCCACTGACGCGAACGGCTTGGCGGCAACACTGAGGTCGTACATGAAGGATAGCCGAGCCCGCAGAGACGTTCAAACCTGGGGTGAAGCCTACACCCGCGATTTCGACATCCCCGTTGTCGGCCAGCAGTTGTTACAAATATATACCGAAGCGTTGCGTAAACGCCGCCGACAGTAGATAATGTAACCGATGTTTAGGCTTAAGAAGATGGTCGAATTACCAGAAGTCGCCGTGACCGTTACGACCGAGACCTACTTCCGTTTGGCGGGCTTGACGGTAGTAACGCTTGGCCTGGTGTATGCCGCCCAAAAGGCCGGGCACGCGTTATTGCTGATTTTCATCGCCTTTTTCCTGACGATTGCCCTCAATGGCCCGGTATACTGGCTGAGCCGGCATTTGCCGGGCAAACGACGCGGCAGCCGATCGCTGGCCACGACCATCTCGTTTTTGCTTGTAGTCCTATTGCTGGGCGGTTTTATCGCCAGTATTGCGCCGCCGCTGGTACGCCAGACCAATAGCTTCGTCAAGGCAGCTCCAAACTTAGTGCAGGACTTCCGAAGCCAGGATAGCCAAACCGGACGATTGATTCGCAAGTATCATCTCGAGAACCAAGTGAACAGTGTTTCCAAACAACTGTCCCAACGCCTCAAGCATATCGGCGGCTCAGCCTTTTCGACCGTGCAGCGGATCGGCAGTAGCGTCTTTTCAATACTTACCATCCTGGTGCTGACCTTTATGATGCTGATCGAAGGCCCGGCTTGGGTAGCCTTCCTGCGTGACGTCGTGCCTGACCGTTACCATCAGAAGGCTGACCGGATAGCGCGGGAGATGTACAGAGTAATTGCCGGCTATGCCAACGGCCAGGTAACGCTGGCCGCCCTGGCTGCTGCTCTGATCATGCCGGCCGTGCTGATCCTGCACATCAGTTACCCGATAGCTATACTCGTGATCGTCTTCATCTGCGGTCTTATCCCGATGGTCGGGCACACCATCGGCGCCTTGATTGTGACTTTGGTGGCACTGTTCCACTCTGGTACTGCTGCGGTGATTATACTGGCCTACTACATCCTGTATCAGCAGATCGAAAATTACCTGATCCAGCCGCGTATCCAGGCCAATTCGACCAATATGTCGCCACTACTTGTCTTCTCATCGGTTGTGATCGGCGTCAGTTTTGGTGGTTTGTTCGGCGGTCTGTTCGCCATACCGGTAGCCGGCTGTTTGCGGATTGCCGCCCTTGAGTATTTGCGCAGTAAGAAAATTATCGATTCAGCCGAAATCGATGAAGTTATGACCGCTCCCAAATAGCCCCATAATCGGTATCACGCAAACCGATACCTTGTTCAGATAATTGGTCGCGGAGGACATCGGACTTTGCCCAGTCCTTATGCGCACGGGCCGATTCGCGTTCGGCAACTAATTGCTTCTGCTCATCAGTGATGTCCGGCACCTGCATGAGCCCCAAGCCGAATAAGTCGTCAATCCCTTGCAGCATTGTCTCCAGTTGTTCACGGCTGTTATAGGGGTTGTCAGGGCTCTGGTCGACGAGAACGGTCGCCACCTGGGTAAACACCTCGTTTGCGTAGGCTAAAGCCCCTGGCGTATCGAGGTCGTCCGCCAAAAAGTCGGCCAGCTTGCCCGGCACGTCTTTGAGAATGTACGTCGTGGCGTCGCCCAGGCGCTCTTTGGCCTGCCAGCGTAGGGCCGCCACCGACTTCAGACTGCGCAACCGGTTTTGGGCAGCCTCTAAATTTTCCCAGCTGAAGTGGGCTTGCTTGCGGTAGTGCGCTTGCAGTACCAGCAACCGGAACGCCAGCGGGTCAAACGCTTTGGCGGTGATGTCTTTCAGGGTGTAGAAATTGTTAAGTGATTTGCTCATCTTTTGGCCGTCGACCAGCAGGTGTTCGTTATGCACGAAGCTGCGTGCAAAGCCAATGTCATTGCCAGCCGTGCTCTGGGCGATTTCATTCTCATGATGCGGGAAAATCAGGTCGACACCACCTGTGTGGATGTCAAACGGTTGGCCGAGCAACCGGCGGCTCATGGCCGAGCACTCGATGTGCCACCCTGGGCGGCCGGTCATGTCCCGGCCGTCGAGCTCGAACGGCCAGGCCGGTTCACCCGGTTTTTGCTTTTTCCACAGGGCGAAATCGTGAGCCGAGGCTTTGTCATACTCATCATTCTGGATACGGGCGGCACTGGTTGAGCTGGCGGTAACATCGGCCAACTGGCCATAGGTCTTACCGCTCTGCTTGTAGGCTTCAATCGAGAAATATACACCGTCGTCGGCCGGATAGGCAAAGCCGCCCGCGTGAAGGTCAAGGATCAGCTGCTGCATGTCGTCGATGGTGTCGGTGGCTTTTATGAATTGAATGGCTGCCGTGTCGTTGCCGACAGCTTGCGTATCGGCTAGGAAGATTTGGCTATATTCGTCTGTTAATTTCCGTAATGCATCTTTAGGATCAAGGTTAGGATATTTTTCACGGCTTCGACGGATAGTTTTGTCGTCGACATCGGTAAAATTCATGACATGTTTCACTTCATAACCGTCAGCTTTCAGAGCCCGGCGCAGGGTATCGGCGTAAATAAATGAGCTGAGATTGCCGATGTGGATATGATCATATACCGTCGGTCCACAGCTATAGACACCGACCTGCCCGGCCTGTAACGGTTCGACTTCAGCGACGCGTTTGGTGAGCGTGTTATGCAGTTTCATGGTTTGTTTCCAGTGTAGCAAGTAGTTCGGTGACTTTAGGCAGACAGGCGGCTTTGATGTCGGCGAGGCTGCGGCCGTCCGTGACCTTAAAGCCGCTGGCAAAGGCATGGCCACCGCCGCCGAAGTGTTCGGCCAGCTCGGCGGCAATCGGCGCGCCGCTGTTGCAGCGGACAGCAGCCGTCACCCGGCCGTCGTCATAACTTTTGAAAACAATCGCCACCCGCACGCCGGCGGTCTGCAACATGTCAGGCTGTATAAGCGCTGCCGGGTTGTACAGCGGGCTGTACTGGTTGATCTCGGCCTGCGGCACGGACACCGTGGCCAACGCTCCGCCAGTTGCAAACTCGGTGCGGCTGATAAGCTCCGCCTTGTAGCGGTAAATTTCCGGCGGCATTTTGCCATATTCCCGCCGGGACTCTTCGAGTTCGACGCGACTAACGCCATTATCGATAAACTCGGCGATGATCCGATAGGTTTCGGCCGAGGCCAGCTGGTTGGTCAGGCCCTGGGTGTCACCGAGTATCGAGTTCATCAACGGCCGCTGGGCATCAAGCGGCAACGGCAACTTAAGCTGCTTGGCCAGCATGTAAATCAGCTCGCCGGTTGAGGCTCGCTCGTGGTCGTTAATCGTGATCGTCGCGAAATTTATCGGGTTCTCAACTGTCTGGTGATGGTCGAGCACAGCACACGGCTTGCTCGCCAGCCAGCCTTGCTGTCCGCTATTGGCCAACTTTTCAAACAGCGTTAATGTCGAAGCATCGACGATAATACTGGCATCAAACTGCTTGGGCAGGTCCTTTTGGACACGGTCCCACCCTTCCATATAACGCAAATAGCCCGGCATATCGACGGCGCAATACAGCTGAGGCTGCTTGCCGAGCTCGCTGAGGATCGCCTCCAGCGCCAAGGCGCTGCCCAGGCTGTCAGCGTCGGGGTTGTCGGCTTGGACAATAACAATGGTCTGTGCCGCAGTAATCAACTGCTGCAACTTGTCGGCTTCAGGATACATATCCTCTATGATACGTCATTGCAGCCTCAGCTGGAATGACAAGGCTACAAGACTTGACGACCTTCCAACGCCCGACTGAGCGTAATCTGGTCGGCGTATTCCAGATCGACACCGATCGGCAGGCCGCGAGCCAGTCGCGTCACCTTGACTTTGCGGTCGCCGATTTGCTGCTGGATGTATAGCGCCGTAGATTCGCCTTCTACACTGGCATTCGTTGCCAAAATTACCTCTTTAACCCCGTCTTCATCGATTCGCTTGAGCAGCTGCTTGATGTGCAGTTGCTCGGGTGTGATGCCGTCTATCGGTGATACCAGGCCGCCCAGCACGTGGTATGTACCATGGAAGTTGCCCGTTTTTTCCAAGGCGACCAGATCAAAGGGCTCGGCGACAATCGCCACTAGTTTCTTATCCCGGCGGGCGTCAGTATAGAGGTCGGAAAGCTCTTGGCCGGCCGGTACGAGCGCGAAGGTGCGCTTGCAATAGCCGATCCCGCCGCTCAAGGACTGCAAGGCCACCGACAGCTGGGCGGCATTGTCGGCACCATGGCGTAATAAATAGTAGGCGTAGCGTTCGGCGGTGCGCGGCCCGACGCCCGGCAACAAGCCGAACGCGTCGATCAGGTCCTGCAGAGCCGGCGGCAAAATCTGCATGAGCGGCTAAAGGCCTAAATTACCCAAAGCCCCCATCATCGGCTGCATTTTTTCGGCGGCAACCCGCTGGCTTTCGGCAATAGCTTCGCGGACTGCTTCCTCAATCCAGTGTTCCAGCTGGCCAATGTCCTCCAAATCAACATATTCCGGGTCGATGTGGACTTTTTTGAGCTTCTGCTCCCCGCTGATCTCCACGCGGACGGCCCCATCACCCTTTTCCACGGTGATAATCATCTTTTGCAGCTCACTCTGGATTTTCTTAACGCGCATCAACATTTTTGCTTGGTCAAAACGGCTCATGTATCCTCCCTTGGTCTACCCAGTATACATTGCTACCGGTGGTAGTGGAAGATTGTCCGTGTGGCTTGGGTGTGCGGCCAGGCAATAAAGTAAGCCCGCATGTTGTACAAGCCGGCCAAAGCAACCGCCAGGCAAACCAGCCCCAGCCCGATGCCGCGGGCCAACGGGTTAAACGGAAATACTTGTAGCCACTCGTGCAGCATATAGGCCACTCCGGCAGCTGCCAAGACATACAGAACCGGCACCAGCAGGCTCAAGCCGACGCTGCCGCCCAGCCCGACCAAAATGACGCCGGTGGCAATAAAGCTGGCCAGCATCCGAGAGCGGAAAGCCTGGGGATGCCTGGCGTAGAAATATATCCCCAGTACGCACATCACCAGGGTGAAAATATCCAGGAGCGGCGCCCGGGCCAGCCATAGCTGCGGGTATTGCGGTCCGCGTATGAAGAGATGCACGCCGACAGCGGCAAACTGTTTGAGCAGCTGCACGAGTGGTTGGAAATGGCCCGGCAACCCCGCCCATAGACGCAATTGGCCGGCTCGAGTCAGACCGATAATCAACAGCGGCAACCATGCTGCGGCGGCTAGGATATACAGTGTGCGCTGCCAGACGCGGCTGAAGTGCCCCCAGGCGGCTCGCAGATCGTCCCATTGCCAGTACAGACAGACCGCTAGTAGCCAGACAAGACCAGGCACATACAGCAGGCTGCCCCACAGCAGCACCGTGCCGTAAAAAACCAGCCAGTGCTGTGGGTGACGGTGCAGCGCAATGTTGGCAGCCAGCAAAAGAGGTATGGCGCTCAGGTACAGGACATCAAAACTGGCCAGGCGGCTGACGTGTAAGCCCCAGGCGCTGGTTACGAATAAGGCCGTGGCCAGCAGGGCCGTGCGCCGGCCATGCCACACCCGAGCCACATAAAACATCGCTGCCACCGCCAGTGCGCCGAACACGGTATTCGGTAGACGAGTCAGGAATTGCCCATGGTCCGGACAGAGGAAGAATACGACTGAGCGTACGGCTTTAAGCGGCAGGTACAGCGGGTCATTGTAAATGCCGTGCCAGCCGACCGGCGCCGAAGCCGCAGCCACCTCCTGGCTGCTCAAACCGCCGACCAGGCTGCCCAGCTTGTACAGGAGCAAACCGGCAACCAGGCCGATTCCCAGCACGGCAATTAGCCCATCCCGGCGCGAGAACGGTGTCAACCGATGTAAAACGTTCATGCTTGACGCTTATTATAGCGGTTCGTCAGCATCCTAGCTATTGAAGGGGTCATTGTGTTTGGTATCGACCGAGTGGAAACGCTGCTTTTCAGTGTCGAACAGCAGCTCAACGGCGCCCGTTGGCCCGTTCCGGTGTTTCTTGATAAGAATATCCGCCAGTCGTTTGCGATCAGTGTCGGGATTGTAATAATCTTCGCGATAAATAAAGGCCACGACGTCGGCGTCCTGTTCGATCGAACCGGATTCACGCAAATCGGCCAACTGGGGGATTTGCGGATTACGGTTTTCCACCGACCGGCTCAACTGACTCAGGGCCAGTACTGGCACATTCAGCTCACGCGCGACACCTTTCAAGCCGCGGGAGATTTCCGATATTTCCTGCACCCGGTTACCCTCATTGCCGTAACGGCTGCCCCCGCTCATCAGCTGCAAGTAATCGACGATAATCAGGCCGAGCGGCCGCTGGTGGGCTTCGCGGCGGGCCTTGGTGCGCAGATCGCTGACGGTGATGCCCGGGCTGTCATCGATGAAGATTTGGGCTTCGCTGAGCGTACCCATAGCCTGGCCGATCTTTTCAAAATCGGCATCCGTCAGGTTGCCGGTGCGCAGCGCCCAGGCGTCCACACCCGATTCCATAGACAACAAACGGTCAACAAGCTGTTCCTTGCTCATCTCCAAACTGAATATCAATACGGGCTGGTTGGACTGCACGGCGATGTTATGGGCAAAATTAAGCGCCAACGCCGTCTTGCCCATCGACGGCCGGGCCGCCAGTACAACCAGGTCGGAGCGTTGGAAGCCGGCCAGTGTCGTATCGATGTCTTTGAAGCCGGTCGGGATGCCGCGGATCTTCTGTTTGTCTTTGTGTAGGTCATCGAGCCGGTCAAAACTCTCTGCCAGGATGGTCTCCAGGCTGATAACATTCTGCTTGATGTGCTGCTGGCTGACCTCAAACAGTTGGGTCTCGGCTTCTTCAATCAGTTCGCGCAGCTGCTTCGATTCGTCGTAGCCCAGGCCGGTTATCTGCTTGGAGGCGCTGATCAGTCGCCGGCGCATGGACTTCTGGGCGACAATGTCGGCATATTGTTCGACGTGGGCGGCGGTCGGCACGAAATTAGTAAGTTCCGTAAGGTAGGACGGCCCGCCGATAGTGTCCAACTGGCCGTTGTTCTTCAGTCTATCTGTCAGCGTCAGCACGTCGATTGCCTGGTGGGCTTCGTACAGCTGGTTGATGGCTTCGAAAATCCGCTGGTGCCGCGGATCGTAGAAGTCGGCTGCCGACACGTTATCGGCGATTTTGACGATGGCATCGCCGTCAATCAGCAGCGCGCCGAGTAGGCTGGCCTCGGCTTCGCTGTTTTGGGGTGGCTGTAGGGTTTGTTGCGGTTCCATCTGTCGCTCAATCGGTACGTCTTATGATTCTAGCAGCTCGCCGCCGCCAAAAATATTGCTTATGGCTGCCAGGTCGGGTGACTGCGTAGGTTCGGAGTCCTGTGTCGCCGACTCCAGGCTGCTGTCGGTAATCGCTGTGACCGACACTGTCCGACCGGTCAGCTCGTGGATGATCTCACGCAGACGCCGTTGGTTGTCGGCTTCGCTCATACGCTTCTGGTGGAAGGCAAAGGCAAAGACCAGTTCGAGGTTGTCCTCGGCTAGCCGCGGTCGGGCCATCCGTACAATGCCGTACAGCGTGTTGTGGCGCTGTTTGAGTGTCTGGAGCACTTGCGGCCAGACAGTTTCGTCGAGAGCGACCGGCGCAGTTTTGACTGGCTTTGGCGGCTTGTCAACAGCCGCAGGCCGCTCCGGCGGTTCAGGCAAGGCTATAACCGGTACGGTATCGTTGGCGGCCGGCGCTGATGATTGACTGGCTATAACTGGTCTGTCGTGGGAAACGGCCTGCAGTAAGCAAATCTCTAGGTACCGCGCCGGATCGTGGGCAGCAGGAACTTTGAGCAGGTTGCCGAGAAGCATCAAGAGTTGCTGGCCTGGCAATGGCGTCTGGCCAGCAACCAAGGCGCGGCGCAAGAGCTGCCCCAACTGTTTGGCAATCGTAGCCGCCTGATAGCCCTGATCATAGAGCTGGTTAAGCTGGGTCATAACTTCGGCTGGTGTGGCATGCCGGGCCAATTGGTCGAACAACTGCTGTAAGGCCGCCTCCGGCGGGATGCCGAGCAACTGCTGCACGGTTGCCAGCTCGACCGGTTCACCGTGGCTGCTGGCCTGGTCCAGCAGACCGAGACTATCCCGGAAACTGCCGTCGGCATGTTCGGCGATCAGTTGCAAGGCATCATCAGCGGCTTTAATACCTTCGGTTTTGGCAACCGTTTTGAGCAGATCGACGATAGCCGCAGCTTCGGCGGGCTTGAAACTGAAGCGCTGTGTGCGGCTGATAATCGTTTCCGGCAATTTGTGGGCGTCGGTGGTGGCAAGGATGAACACCACGTGAGCCGGCGGCTCCTCCAACGTCTTGAGTAAGGCATTAAAGGCCTCACGAGTCAGCATGTGCACCTCATCGATGATGTACACCTTGTACTTGGCGCTGGTCGGGGCTACGTAGACTTTGTCGCGCAATTCGCGGATTTCGTCGATCCGGCGGTTGCTGGCGGCATCGATTTCGATGATATCGAGGTGCGAGCTATCGTCGGTGTACGGCAAGCCGTTAATTTCGTGAGCCAGGATCCGGGCTACCGACGTTTTGCCGACGCCGCGCGGACCGGTGAACAGATAGGCATGGCTAATCCGCCCTTGCTTGAGCGCCTGCTCCAGCGTACGGGTGATGTGGTCCTGCCCGACAACGTCGTTTAGAGACTTCGAACGGTACTTCCGATACAGCGCCTGACCCATAGTCTATCTATTATAAACCTTCGCAGGCTCTGCAGGCGTTGTTAAATTGAGCTACCTATTATAAAGCTGCTTCTAATGCGGCCCACTCGGCATTGGCATCGTCTTCGGGGACGTTGACGCTAACCTGGTCACCTGGTTTGGCCTTGAAGTAAGTTACGCTGGCCAGGAGGACACGCAATTTCTTGCCATTGACGTCGACGAAGTAGTGGCCGCCTTCCAAAACGAGTGTACCGACCACTTGCTTGCGGGGAATCGGGCCGATCTGCTTGTACAGGAAAGCGCCGTCTTCGGCGATAGTCAATTTCAAAATGTCACCTTGGACAAGCTTGGATTTGCTGGCGTAGTTCGCCGGCACGGGATATGTTTTGCCGTCCGACCCGACCATATTCTGGCCGTCAAAGACACCCTCAATGACCTTACCCAGGGTCTCTTCGCGCACCACGGGTGCCATTTTCTCGTCGTCACCGACCAGGCTAATCAACAACTCCGTGGCGGCAGCAAGACTAGTCTCCGCTTCCTGAATCAGGGCGCGCAGCCGCTTTACTTGTTTGTCTGGTACATCTGCCATTTGTCTTTGGTCTCTCGTGATAAGTGTTTATTGGTACACTTTCCTGCCTCAAGATACCATGAAGCTGGTCTCGAGTCAAAAATAAGTAGAACCCTGTGGATAAAAATTGCTAACCTCTGAGGACTCCCGGCACTCCGGAAGTCCTCAAATTGACGCGTTTAAACCAGCTCGACGGTAGCGCCGGCGTCTTCCAAGGTTTTCTTGGCGGCTTCGGCGTCGTCTTTCTTGGCTTTTTCCAGGACTGGCTTGGGAGCGCCGTCGACGATAGCCTTGGCTTCACCCAGGCCGAGGCCGGTGATGTCTTTGACGGCCTTGATGACGGCGACTTTCTGGGCACCGGCGTCCTTCAAGACTACGTCGTATTCACTCTTTTCCTCAGCGGCTGGAGCGGCTTCACCGCCACCAGCGGCTGGGCCGGCGGCCACGGTGACTGCAGCAGCAGCCGGCTCGATGCCGTACTCATCCTTAAGCAGGGTTTTTAGTTCGTTCACTTCCAGAACCGTAAGCTTGGTTAGCTCATCGGCAATCTTCTTTAAATCTGTAGCCATAATCTTCCTTTCCTTAATTATTTACTATGCGGCCTTGGCGGCAACGCCGTCGAGCAGACTGTGTAAGTCGCCACTCAAGCCGCCGATAATGCTCTCGACCGCTGACAGCAGCGTAGCCACCACCTCGGCGATAAGCTGATTCTTACCAGGCAGGCTCGCCAGAGCCTTCACGTCGTCAGCTGCCAGGAAGTTTCCCTCTTGTCCAATGGCGCCGATGAACTCCAGCGATGGATTGGCCTTGGCGAAGGTGTGGAGCACCTGTGCCGCCGCTACTTCGTCTTCGCCGTTGAAAGCATACAGCAGCATGCCCTGGAGGGCGCTGGTGTCGGTGTCTTTCAGGGCATCAGTGGCCTTGAGCGCCTGCATAACCAGACGGTTCTTGACCACTTTCACCTTCGTGCCGTTGGCGCGGGCGTCGCGGCGCAGCTGTTGAAGCGCTTTGACGGTCGTGCCTTCGTACTTGGCGACTACCGTCATTTTAGAATTACCGAACAGATCGGCAACTTCCTTGACAACTTCATCTTTCTTATCTTTGGTTAGTGCCATGTAAATCTCCGATTTACGTTGGTTTCTCAGCCAAGCCTATCGACCGGGGCTTGACTCGTTGCCAAACAAAAACGCCTTTGGTTTGTTTCCAAAGACGTCAAACTATCAAAATAGATGTTTGTACCTCGGCGACATTATCAAG